>JAWKIQ010000003.1:600000-931468 GCA_041394185.1 Acidimicrobiales bacterium | reverse complement strand
AGGAACCGCACGAAGTCGCCGAGGTCATCTTTGGTGCGGCAACCGACGGCACCGATCAGATCCGGTACATCTCAGGTGCCGCAGCAGCGCAACTTCTCGCGAACCGGTACTCGGCCGGACAAGACGAGCAGTTCGTCGCCGGTATGCGAGCCCAGTTCGGGCTCTGACCGGAGCGAACCCCGCGCGGCGGCGCCGAACGACCAGCCGACGACCGAGTGGCCGCGGGCCGAGGGCGAAACGCAGACGCCGGGATGCGGCGTCCAGCCGAGAATTCCCACCACGGCGACCAGCTCGAGGTCTTCAGCGTGTTCGGCGGCTGGGCGCTGTGTTTCAGAACCACCTCGCGCTGGAGCACGAGATCCGCTCGCGTCGCAGACACCGCGGAAGGATTGTCGAGGATCAGCTTCAGGATGTCGGTCGTGAGGTTGAACGGAGGGTTGGCGACGACCCTGAATGGTTCGCGAGGGAATCGGAGCCGGCGAAGGTCCGACCTGATCACGCGGATCCGGTCGTCGAGCTTCGCGTCGAGCGCGCGGGCGACGAGCCGGTCGGCCCACACCGGGTCGCGTTCGACCGCCCAAACCCGAGCGCCTTTGCTGGCCAGGGGAACTGTCAGCGCCCCTGACCCGGCCCCGAGGTCGACGACGAGTTCGTCCTCGGCGACTTTCAGGTCGTCGATCAGCTCGGAGATGACTGCTTGGTCAGCGAGGAAGTTCTGGCTGAGCGACCGGCGTCGCTGATCGCGGTCGCTCCGACGCTTGCGCTCGGACACGTGCCATCACCGTCATCGCCATGCGGGTCACACTACGAAGCGGCGTCGACGCCCTCAATCCAATATCGGATCCGGGCAGCGGCGAGACTCTCAACTGATCTGACCGGTGAGGCTCAGGTCGAGGTCTGCGCTTTCATCTTGGCGGCGATGCGCTCGGCGATCATGACGCACCCGAGGTAGGTGTTGCCGGACGGGATCGTCGGCATGACCGAGGCGTCGGCGATGCGGAGTCCTCCGATGCCGCGCAGGCGGCAATCGGCGTCGAGGACGGGTCCCATCGGGCAGGTGCCGACCATGTGGGCGTAGGAGAGCAGGTGTCGTTCGAGGGCTAGCGGGACGGCGTCGTCGTCGGCCAGGTCGATGGGGTCGAGTTGTTCGGCGCCGAGCTGAGCGAAGGCGTCGGTTCGGTGCCAGGCGACCAGCTTGTCGAAGGCGTGTCGGTAGCGGCCGTGGGCGTCGGCGGGAAGTGATGGCAATGTGACGACGGGCCCGTCGTCGAGGTTGTCGCCGAGGCGGACGGTGCCGTCGCCGCCGGATCGGAGGAGGAACACCGCGAGCAGGAATCGTTGCCGTCCGTCGATCGGCAGAGCGGTGATCGGGAAGGCGTGGTAGTCGATGTCGGTGCCGTTGGACGCGCCGACGAGGAGAGCTTGGGCGGGTCCGCCGGTTCCTGGCTCGGGCCCGTCGTAGAGGTAGGGGATGGCGGGGCCGAGGTGGTCGCTCATCGTGGAGCCGACCGGAAGGTCGGCGACGACGCTGATGCTGTGGTCGGTGAGGTGGTCTGCGGGGCCGATGCCCGAACGCATGAGCAGGTGAGGCGTCCAGAGCGCACCGCAAGCGATGACTACCTCATCGGCGTCGATGTGTTCGAGCGAAGGATGACGCCCGTGGCGCGTGCTGCGTCGATGGCGATTTGGGCAACGTCACAGTTGGTGCGAATGGTGAGGTTCTCGCGTGCTCGCACCGTGGGTGTGAGGTAGGCGAGGCTGGTGGACACCCGGCGGGAGTGCTCGTCGATGGTGGCTGGGAAGACGCCGATGCCGGGGAGCTGGTCGGCATCGTTGATGTCGGCGACCGGTCGTTCGCCGAGCTCGCGCATTCCTGCGAGGTAAGCCACGTGCGCACGCGAGTGTTCGCCCGATTTCCACCGCCGCACGGGGAGTGGGCCCGAGTCGCCGTGCAGCGGAGATGCCCCGAAGTCGACATCGCGTTCGGCGGCGATGAAGGTGTCGACGACATCGTCCCATCCCCAACCTTCGAGGCCCATGGCGGCCCACTGGTCGTAGTCGACGGGCAGGCCGCGCAGGGTGGCCATGCCGTTGGCGGCCGAGGTTCCGCCGAGGACGCGGCCCTGGAACACGGCGACATCGGCCGGTTGGCCGTGCATGACCGAGAACGCCGATGGAGCGTGGCCAACCCATGCCTCGGGTGTGCGACGGGGATCGAGCAGGACCTCGTCGTAGGCGGAGTCGTCCGGTCCGATCTCCAGCAGCGTGACGTCGAAGCGGTTGCTCTCGCTCAGGCGAGCGGCGAGAACACAGCCGGATGTGCCACCTCCGACAACGACCACGTGCTTGCGCTTGTTCATGCCCATCGTCTTCCGCTCTCTTGACTGATTAGGTCATGCGACCTAACCTAGGTTGACCAACCTAACCGCGGACGTCGGATGACATCAAGCCCCACACGCCAACGAATCCTGGAAGCGGCCCTCGAGCTGTTCAATCGCAACGGTTACGCAGCGACGTCGCAGGCGAACATCGCGAGCGCCGCCGGGATCCGGCAAGGCAACCTGACGTACCACTTCCCGGCCAAGATGGATCTGGTCGAAGCGCTGCGCGACGAGGCTCGCGCCGTCTTGACCGAGCGCGAGTCGGTTGGCGTGTCCGACGACGTGTGCCGCGACTACGTCGACCACGTTCTGACATCGATGAGGCTCGTGTGGCGGTACCGGTTCTTGCTTCGGGACCGGGCCCAGCTGAACGATGCCGAGCCTCGTCGGAGTGCTCCCCCAGAGCTGGCTGCCGATTTTGAACGCTTTGGCAACCTCATCGAGCGGTTCTCCGTGGGTGGTCTACTCCGGCGTTCGCTCGACGTCGATGTTGCCGTGCTCGCTCGCTCGCTGTGGATCGTGAGCCGCTACTGGCTCGATCATCTCGACGAGTTCGGCCAAGTCGACGTCGCCGACTGGGCATCCCTGGCACGCGGAATCGAGCAGCACCGCGCCGTGCTCGATCCGTGCCTGACCGCCGACGGACGTCGGCGCCTCGACGACGCCTTTGCTCGGGCGGCCCGACGGCCGCTCGCCTCGTGACCCGCCACCCGCCACCCGCCACCCGCAACCCGCAACCGATCACCGACAAAGGACATGAGATGGACCTCGGACTGCTCTTCTTTCCCCACCCGACCAACTCCGCCGAAATCGCACGGCGCATTGAAGGACTTGGCTTTCGCAGCCTCGTGTTCGCCGATACGCAGAACCTGGCGCCCGAGACCTGGAGTCAGCTGATGGTCGCTGCGACAGCCACGAGCCGAATCGAGATCGGTCCCGGCGTCACCAACCCCGTCAGCCGGGACCCGGCGGTTACGGCCTCCGCGGCGCTAGGTGTCCAGGTCGCCAGCGGCGGTCGTCTCGTCATCGGGATCGGTCGAGGTGATTCGTCGATGGCCAAGATCGGCCGCAAGCCCGCATCCCCGGTCGACTTCGAGCTCTATCTTCGCCAGCTTCGCGGCTATCTGGACGGCGAGACCGTCGATCGCAACGGAACCGAGAGCAGAATCGAATGGCTCGACGACATCGATGTCGCCCGCGTGCCTATCGAGGTGTCGGCGACCGGGCCGAAGGTGATCGCGATCGCAGCCGCCGTTGCCGACCGGATCTGCTTCGCTGTCGGCGCCGATGTCGAACGCCTCGCCGATTGTGTCAGCCTCGCCCGCCAAGGCGCAGAGGCCGCCGGGCGAAACCCAGCCGACCTTCGCCTCGGCGCCTACATCAACTGTGTTGTCAACGACGACCCGGCCCTCGCACGCGAGGCGGTGCGCGGTGGTGTTGCCAGCTTCACGCACTTCTCCGGGTTCCCTGGCATGCGTATCGACGAGTTGCCCGAGGGCGTACGCAAGGCCGCCGAAACCATGCGCACCAGCTACGACATGGCCCACCACGGAGCCGCCAGCGGGTCCCACGCCCAGGCGCTAGATGCCGAGTTCATCCATCGATTCGGAATCGCCGGCCCGCTCGACGAAGCACGGGAACGCCTGACGGCGGTCCGCGACCTGGGCATCGATTTCGTCCGGGTGATTCCCGGCTCCAGGGGTGCCCCCAGCGAGGTCACCCTCCCCTCGATCGCGGCCATCAGCACACTCGTTGACGAGTTCGCATCCGCCGATCCACTGCCCGACAAGGCCGGGTGACGGCACGCCCACCGATTCTCGATCCCTGCGGCGACGCTGCTTACTTCACCCGGTCACCGGGTGAGGTCCGCGCGAGTGAACAGGCTGCGCAGTTCGATGCCGGCAGCAGCCAGGTTCTCTGTTCCACCCTGTTGGCGGTCGATGACGCACAACGCAGTGGTGATGTCGGCTCCGAGCGTGCGTAGTTGGGTGGC
Organism: Acidimicrobiales bacterium; assembly: GCA_041394185.1. Lineage (NCBI taxonomy): Bacteria > Bacillati > Actinomycetota > Acidimicrobiia > Acidimicrobiales > Acidimicrobiales bacterium. Next base: position 927,094 of record JAWKIQ010000003.1, on the reverse strand, counting down.
GGACTCGACGATCTGGCCGCCACTGGTCACGACGTCCTCGACCACCAGGAGGCGTCGTTGGGCCACCGGTGGGCCCTCGGCCAGCTTGGCGGTGCCGTAGGACTTGGCCTGCTTGCGAACGAACACGGTCGGGATACCGGTGCCGAGCGACAGTGCGGTGGCTACGGGGACACCACCGAGTTCGAGGCCTGCCAGCAGGTCGGTATCGGGTGGGATCAAGGGTTGGAGACCGGCAGCGACCGCACGGAGGGTGTCGGGGTCGGACTCGAACCGGTACTTGTCGAAGTACACGTCAGCGCTCACGCCAGATCGCAGCACGAACGAGCCTTCGAGATGGCAGAGCTCGGCGAGGCGAGGGGCGAGGTCGAGGCGGTCCACGGACAACATTGTGGCCGACAACGCGGCTTCGAGATATCCGACCCTGTGGCGGCGCAGAGGTTCCCAGCGAACTGCGCCACAACCGGCGGTTCATGGAGCGCAGTCTGAGGTGATGGACGCGACGCCGGTCGGTCGCTCACTGGCTGGTGTGGTCTCCCAGCTCGATCGTTTGGCCGGCCTCGGCTTCGCACGCTCCGAAGGCAGTGTTGAACTCGGGGCTGCCGGGCCCGGTTCCGGCAGCGTCGAGGGCCGTCATGTCGAGGTCGAGTGTCCCGTCCGGGAGGACTTCGGCTTCGGGGAAGCCCTCGATGCCTTGGTCGCGCATGCATTCGGTGAGGAACGCGGCGAGGTCGACGGACTCGTCGGCCGTGGACTCAGAAGCGGGGGCTTCTGACTCGGACGTGATCGCTGAGGACTCAGTAGTGGACAGTTCGGCCTCGTTGTCTGTGCTGCAGCCAGTGAGGCCGAGTGCTCCAACGAGTGCGATGGCGGTGGTGACGCGAGGGATTCTCATTGCGAAGTCCTTCTTGGGTATTCAGGTGCGAACAGTTCGTCGGTCTCGTGCGGGTGATGGGTGTATTCGGTGATGGCGCGGATGCGGCCGTCGTCGAGGTCGAAGCGAAGGTTCGATTCGAGCTCGATGGGCTTGTTGTCGAGGAGGCCGGTAAGGGTGTGAAAGGTGACGACGGTGGCGCCGTCTGTGGTGGCGATGAGCTGGTCTGTGGAGCTGGCCAGCTGCCTGGCGCCCCGTCGTGGAGCAACGGTGGCGAGCGTTTGCAGGGCGGATCGCCCGTGGTGGGTTCCGGCGATGCGGCTGTTGCCGGGTATGCGATACGTGAGGTCGTCGGCGACGAGGGCGGATGCGGTGTTGAGGTCACCGCTGGCGTAGGCATCGAGGAACTCCTGCACGGTGGTGACCGCTTCCGCTTGGCGGGTTCGGCTGGTGCTGTGGGGTTGGTTCATGTTCTGAGTGCTTCCGTCGGCGAGAGTCGGGCAGCCCGCATGGCGGGGTAGAGGCCGGCGATGACGCCGATGGCGACGGCGGCGATGAGTCCGGCGACGACACCGCCGACGGGGATGACGGTTTGCCAGCCGGCGATGGAGGCGTAGACGGCGGTGACCGCGATGCCGATGCCGACGCCGGCGATGCCGCCGAGGAGCGACAAGATGGTGGCTTCGGTGATGAATTGGCGGCGGATGTGGGCGCGGGTGGCTCCGATGGCTCGGCGGAGGCCGATCTCGCCTCGACGTTCGATGACGGCGATGACCATGACGTTGGCGATGCCGACGCCGCCAACGAGAAGGGCCACGGCGCCGAGGCCCAGGAAGAGGTCGGTGTATGCGGTTTCGGCCGCGGCTTGGGCTTCGAGGATGTCGGAGGGACGGCTGGTCGTGACCTCTTCGGGGTTCTCGGGGTCGGCGGTGCCGGGCAGCAGGGCCCGGGTTTGGTCGATGCTGCCGGGTTCGACCCGGGTGTAGATGATCGAAGGGGTATCGGGCGCGTCGTAGTAGGTGGCGGCGGCGACAGTGCCGATGAGGACGCTGCGGTCGAGGTCGGCGGCGAGGGGGAACTCGTCGAGGATGCCGATGACCTCGACCTGGTCGTCCCCGATCTGCACGAAGGTTCGCTGGGCCAGGTCGTCGATGCCGAGGCGTTCTGCGGCAACCGAGCCGACGACGGCGACGGGATAGGTCGAGGTGGCCTCGTCGAGGAAGCGGCCCTCGGCGACGGTGCCCGAGACGGTGTCGAGCAGGCTCGGGTCGGCCGCTGCGACGGTGATGGCGTTGGTGCGGCCGGGGTCGATGTAGTCGCTTCGGTACACGGAGGTATCGAGTTCATAGAGCGCGGCGGCGGTTTCGACGGTGGGGATGCGGGCGATGGTGGCTGCGGCATCGGCGGGGAGTGCGCCGTCGCCGGCGCCAAACCCGGCGCCAGATTCGACGGTGATGAGATTGGTGCCGAGGCGGTCGATCTGATCGAGCAGGTCGGCCCGAGACGAATCGGACAGTCCGAGCACGCCGATGAGCGCGGCGATGCCGATGGAGACACCGAGTGCGGAGAGGGCGGTGCGTAGTTTGCGGGACCGTGGCCCAGACGCGCCGACCCGCAGTACGTCGACGGGGTTCAGCCGGCTGGGTTCGCACGCCGCCGCGGCATCGTCGGTCGCGGACCGCAGTTCGTCGGAGCCGATTTCGGAGTTCATCGTGTGCGCTCCTGGCGAGTGTCGGCCTGGAGTCGGCCGTCGAGGATGGAGAGCTGTCGCGGGAAGCGTTGGGCGAGGTCGAGGTCGTGGGTGATGACGACGATGGTGGTGCCTTCGGCGTGGAGACCCTCGAGGAGGTCTACGACGGCCGCGGTGGAGCGGCTGTCGAGGTTGCCGGTGGGTTCGTCGGCGAGCACGAACGCCGGGTCGTGGACCAGAGCGCGGGCCACAGCGACACGTTGTTGCTCGCCGCCGGAGAGCTGGTTGGGGCGATGCCCGAGCCGGTGACCGAGCCCGACCCTTTCCAAGGCGGCTACGGCGCGGTCGCGGCGCTCGGCCAGCTTGACGCCTTGATACAGGAGTCCGTTGGCGACGTTGTCGACGGTGCTCATGCCGGGCAGGAGGAAGAACTGCTGGAACACGAAGCCGATGCGGCGGGCCCTGAGCCCGGCGAGCCGGTTGTCGTCGAGGGTGGTGGTGTCGATCCCGTCGACAAGCACCGTGCCGGCGGTCGGCTGGTCGAGGGTGCCCATGACGGTCAGCATGGTTGACTTGCCCGAGCCGGAGGGGCCGACCACGGCTACGAGTTCGCCGTGGTCTATCCGAACGGTGACGTCGTCGAGCGCTCGCACCGGCGGGTTGCCGGGGTAGTGCTTCGATGCGTTCCGCAACTCGATCGCTCCGAACGGGGTGGCTGCGGTCGGAGTACGGCCCTTTTTGACCTGGGCGGTTGGTGTGGTGAGGGCGGTCATCACGGCACGACCACCGCGTCGCCGGGTTCGATGCCGGTGACCTCGACCATGCCGTCGGCGAAGGTGCCGGGCTGTACGGCCACGAAGGCGGTGGTGTCGCCTCGGACCACCTCGACGGCGTAGGTACCGTCGCCAGCCGAGATCAGGGCAGTGGCCGGCACGAGTGTGACGTCGGTTGCGAGGATGGTGGTGATGGTGATCTCCACCCCAACGTCGCTCACCGATTCATCGGTAGCGATCGGTCGGTTGGGCTCGATGGTGAAGGTGACGGTCTCGGTGTTGGGATCGGCCGGGCTCGACACGGGGTCGGCGATGTCGACGACGGTCCCCGGCACGGTCTGGTCGCCGATAGCGATCTCCACGACGGCGCCCAGCGTGACGTCGTCTGCGTCGGCCTCGTCGACGACGCCGGTCAGGGTCCGGGTGGAGACACCCGTGTCGAACACGGTGTCGCCCGGTTCGACCTGATCGCCCCGTTCGACCGGTACGTCGGTCACCTGGTGGCGGGCGGGGAGAACGACGAACTGGTCGAGCTGAGCAACACCGTCGGGTTCGATTCCGAGGGTGTCTTCCCAGGCGGCCAGCGCCGTGGCGGTGGCTTCGTCGAAGTGTTCGTCGACCTCGAGTTTGCCGTCGGCGTCGAAGCCGAGCCCGGCGAGGGTCGACTCGAGCAGTTCGATGTCAGCGCCGTCCTCGACCCCCTCGGCCAACACACGGCGGATTGGTGCATCGCCGATGATGACGGTTACAGGGTGGGTGTCGATTTCGTACGCGGTTTCGCCGGTTTCGAAGCTGTCGCCAACGCTCGGCACCATCGTGAGCAGACCGTCGGTGCTCGAGCGGACGGTGGTGGCCTCGTTGATGAGCTGCACCGAGAGAACTGGGTTGCCTACCCGTGCGGTAGACCCCACTGGCGATGTCACGTCGGAAACGATCACCGGGCCGGCAACGACGAGCGCTTGGGCGGGGTCGATGATGCCGTCGGTGTCGATGCCGAGGTTGGTCTCGAACGCCTCGATTGCCGTGATCGTGGCGGTGTCGACGTGTTCGTCGACGACGAGCGCACCGTCGGCGGTGAAGCCGAGCGCAGCGAGGTTCGCTTCGACCATCTCGACGTCGGCGCCGTCGGTGGTGTCGGCGCCGATCGGGCGGTACGAGGGTATGTCGCCCCACAACACGACGACGGGTTGTTCGTTGACCGCGTAGGCCATGTCGCCGCGACCGAGGACGTCGTCGACCTCGGCGGTTCGGGTGATGACGCCGTCGCTGGCCGCCACGTGAGTTACCGGGTCGGCGTAGGAGAGCGTTCCATCGATCGTGATCGACTCGCTGAGGTCAGCGGTCGCGGCTTCGACAGCTCGGATAGGGGTCGCAGCCGTCTCGGTCGTTGTCGTCTCGTCGCCACCCGACAGAAACCACAGCCCACAACCGGCAGCGCCGGCGATGCACAGCGCACCAACTGCTGACCGCAGCCGGCGCCTAGTCTTCGGCTTGTTCGGCTCGGGCGGGGTCTGGTCGTCGTGGCTTGGTTGGAACGGCTCCGGGACGTGGTGGCTTTGCTCGGGGCCGTTGGCCTGGGTGGGGCTGATGAGCGGCATCAGTTCGATCCTCCTCGGGCGCCGTCGAGACCGGCGAGGATGTCCTGACAGGCCTCGATCGCCGCTGCCATTGTGGGGTCTTCTGGATCGAAATCGGCACCAAAGGGTCCACCGGCGCCTGGGCCGCCCGCACCGAACTGGGGATCTGGCACGTCGATGCCGTTGTCACGCAGGCACTCGGCCACTTCGAGGAACGAGTCCTCGAGCTCGGTGAAGTCGCCGTCATCTGGAAGGAAGCTGGCCCCCTCGATCAGCGAACCGCAGGTGTCGACGGCGGATTCGAAGTCGGCGTCCCGGGCGAAGCCGCCGCCCTCGCGGGTACCGTTGGCGCCGAAGAAGTCGACCGAGCCATCCGCGTTCACCACCGGATCGGGAAAGTCGACGCCCTCGGTCCGCATGCAGTCGGCGAAGGCAAGCGCCTGTTCCTCGTCGGTGCCCGAGGTCGTTGCTTCCGTCTCGTTGCTGTCGGCGGTGTCTGTGGCGTTCTCGACCACAATCACGGGATCGTCGTCGGCGTCGTCGTCGGAGCTGCCGCAGCCGGTGGCGAACAACACTGCGGCGGTCGCCACGGTTGCAGCGGCCAGTCGCCATTTTCTGGGATGTTCTGATTGGTGGATCACGGGGGCTCCTCGGTGACGCGGGTCGGTTGATGGGCCCCAACTTGACGGCCGTTGTTGAAGAACGCGTCGAGGTGAGCTGTGGATCAGCTGGAGATCCTCGAACCGGGTCCCCAGCCAATCTTCAGGAATGCTCCAGGCGGCCACCAGGTCGACCGGCCATGCTGGTGCCCATGGACTCGCCGAAACCGAAGGTCCTGGTGGTCGACGACGAGGAGAACATCTCGTTCCTCGTCGCCTCGGCGCTACGCCTGGCCGATATCGATGTCGTCACGGCCGACACGGGGCGCGGCGCACTCGACGTCGACCAGCACCGTCCCGATGTGATCGTGTTGGACGTCGGCCTGCCCGACATCGACGGCTTCGACGTGTTACGCCAACTCCGCCAGCGCGGCCACACCATGCCCGTCTTGTTCCTCACGGCCCGCAGCGACACGGTCGACCGAGTCCGGGGGCTGACCAGCGGCGGCGATGACTACATCGTGAAGCCCTTTGCCCTGGAAGAACTCGTCGCTCGTGTCCAGGTCGCCCTGCGCCGCGCCGGTGCCGCGGCATCACCGTCTGTGCTGCAGGTTGCCGACCTTGTCCTCGACGATGACGCCCACCAGGTAACCCGGGCCGGCAACGTCGTGCATCTGACCCCGACCGAATACAAGCTGTGCCGGCTCCTCCTCGTAAACGCCGGCCGGGTGATTTCGCGCGGCCAGATCCTCGATCACGTTTGGGAATACGACTTCGATGGTGAGTCCGCCATCGTCGAGACGTTCATCTCATCTCTCCGCAAGAAGGTCGATCAAACCGATCCCCGCCTCATCGAAACCGTCCGCGGGGTCGGCTACACGATCAGGCCACCTGTATGAGTCTGCGAACGAGGCTCGCTCTCGTCGCCGCCCTGCTCGTGGCCACCGTCATCGCGGCCTTGACGGTGATCGTGGTGCGCCAGCGGACTGTTCTGATCGAACAACTCGACAGCCAACTCGATGCCGTCGCGGCCAACGTCGACCGAGGCGCCGACCTTCCGGCTTCGGTCGACCGGGCCAGGACCGGGCCGCCAACCGGCGAGCTCTGGTTCGCCATCATCGCCGCCGATGCGACGGTCCAGGTCATCGCCCAACCGGCTTCTGACCGGGGGTTCGCACCACAGCTCGACCTTGGCATCAACCCATTGGGCACTCCGTTCACCGCCGCAACCGTTGGCGACAGCGGCCAAGCACGCGTCGTCCTGGTAGGACTGCCCGAGGACCGGATCGCTGCTGTCGCCGTGTCGCTCGCAGGCGTCGACGACACCCAACGCAAGCTGCTCGTCACCTCGGCGATAGCGGTGGCGATGGTTCTGGTCGTGGTCGGGCTGGCCTGGTTCTGGATCGATCGGCTGTCGTTGCGCCCCATCAAGGCGGTCACTGCGGCTGCGACCGAGGCAGCTGCTGGCGACCGTGCTCAACACGTCGACCACCCCAGCATCACCACCGAGGCCGGCCAGCTGGGCGCCGCGTTCAACATGATGGTCGACGCCCGCCAAGCCGCCGAGGACCGGCAACGACGATTCGTGGCCGACGCCTCCCATGAGCTCCGCACGCCACTCACCACCCTGCGGGGCTACACCGCCCTGCATGCGCAAGGCGGACTCGCCGACCCCGGCCAGGTCGACGATGCCATGCGCCGCATCAGAAGCGAAGCCGACCGTATGGCCGTTCTCGTTGAAGACTTGTTGGTTCTCGCATCGCTCGACGATCAACGTCCTCTCACACTTGGCTGGCTCGACCTGACGCAACTGCTCGCCGACATAGCCGCAGACGCAACCGCCATCCAACCCCGTCGCCCGATCGACATCACCGCCGTCGCCCCCAGCCTCATGCTCCACGCTGACGCCCACCTCCTGACCCAAGCCGTGACCGCGGTGACCACTAACGCACTGCGCCACACCCCCGACTCAGCGGCGCTGTCGATTGCCGCAGTCTCGAAAGGTGATGCCATCGAGATCTCCATCGCCGATCAGGGGCCAGGGATCGATCCGACCGAACTCGACCGCCTGTTCGAACGCTTCCATCGCACCGACGCCAGCCGAAGCCGAACCAGCGGCGGCACCGGCCTCGGCCTTGCCATCGCCCAAGCGGCCGTCCACGCCCACGATGGCACCATCACCGCACGGTCTCAGCTGGGGCGTGGCACCACAATCGTCATGACCATCCCGGTTGCAGGGCCGGCGGCGCCAACCGAATCTCCAGGAAACCCTCAGGAAGTCTGAATCCGGGCTGCAGAACCGGCGGTCAAGGTGGGGACCATGAACCACAACGATCGACCACGGCCATGAGTGTCATCACCGCTGACGGGCTCACTCGCCGCTTCGGTGAACTGACCGCCGTCGACCACCTCACCTTCGACGTCCCTGCCGGCGGTGTCGTCGGTTTCGTGGGCCCGAACGGGTCCGGAAAGTCGACCACGATCCGGATCCTGCTCGGTTTGATCGCGGCCAGCGAAGGAACCGGCACTGTGCTCGGCGAGCCCATCGAGCATCCCGAGCGCTTCGCCAACCGTGTGGGCGCGCTCATCGAGAACCCGACCTTTGTCGGCTCACTCACTGCTTGGGACAACCTTCGCAGCCTCGCCCATCTCCGTGGTGTACCCACCCAACGAATCCACGACGTGCTCGACATCGTCGGCCTCACCGGTCGTGAACGCGACCGTGCCTCCACCTTCTCCCTGGGCATGAAACAGCGTCTGGGTATTGCCGCCGCGCTGCTGCCGGATCCCGAACTCCTGGTCCTCGACGAACCGACCAATGGGCTCGATCCCGCCGGCATTGTCGAGATCCGCAACCTGTTGAAATCCCTCGCCGACGGGAGCCGCACCGTCATCGTCTCCTCTCACCTGATGAGCGAGATTCAAGCCATGGCAGACGACCTCGTCGTCATCCGTTTCGGCAAGCTGCTCTACTCGGGGTCCCTCGCGGGTCTGATGGATGACGCGGTCGAACAAGTCATCGCTGTCCCAGAACACGACAGTGATCTCGGCGTCCTCGTCGACGCGGTCACAGCGAAAGGCTGGAACTACACCATCTCTGGCGGCCACCTCCATCTCGACATCGCCGCCAACCTCGCGGCGGACGTCGACCGGCTGGCACACCAGGTCGGAATCAACCTCCGGCAGCTCACCCCTCGTCACGACAATCTCGAAGACATCTTCCTCCGCCTGACCGGCGGGACCGACGCCGAACTGGCCGCCGACCGCAGCCAGCAACGACACACCTCTGGAGGCCCGCAATGATCGCCGTAGTCCGCTCTGAGCTCATCCGCATATGGCGTCCCAGTTTCCGCTACGTCGGCATAGGGGTCATGTCCGCCTTCTCCGTCATGATCTCGATCTTCATCTACGCGTCCCTCGACAGCGGCGGCGACGGAGGAGGTGGCGGAGGGCTTCCCGGATCTGGAGGCACCAGCGCCGCCGACCTGGCTCAACCCGGTGGAATGCTCGCCAGCCTCGACTCGGTTGCCAGCATCGCCGGCATCGTGCTGCTGGCTCTGTGGGCCATCGCCGTGGCCACCGACTACGACACCGGGCTGATCCGGATCCTCGTCCAGGCCCAACCCTCACGAACCAAACTGCTGGGGGGCAAGATCATCGCCCTCACCCTCTTCACGCTGCTCGCGACCACCGTCACCACCCTCGTGACCGCCATGGCCGCTCGGCCCCTCGCTCGGCTCTACGACGTCGACACCGAGCCATGGCGAACCGACTTCGGCCTCGAACTGCTCACCGGCTGGTTCAACTTCACCGTCCCGGCCCTGGTCTGGGGCCTGATTGGCCTGACCATTGCCATGCTCACCCGCAGCTCTGGCATCGCCATAGCGGCGGGCATCGGCTATCTCCTCGTTGTCGAGAACCTGATCGCCATCGCAGCTCCCGACATCACCGACTACCTCCCCGGTGGGACACTCGCCGCCCTGGCCTCCGGCGGTACGACAGATCTCACCTGGGCCGCCGCCTTCGGACTTACGACCGCCTATGGCCTCGCCGCCGTAGCGCTCGCCACCTTGGCGTTCCGGAACAGAGACGTCACCAGTTGAACACTGAAGCCGATCGGGTCAGTTGTTGGGGGCGATGATTCCGTTCATGTCGATGGCGCCGCTTCTGATTGAGAATCGGGAGAGGCGGAATGTGGTGGACGAGAGGCGGGGTGTTGGCTGGAATGTGCCGCTGCGTAGGAACGCGCCGCGTTGGTTGCCGTTGTTGTCGACCACCCACGCGGCCCAGATTCCGTCGGCGGCGGCGTCTGGGTCGTCGATCTCGTAGAGACCGGCGTCACCGGTCGCTTCCTCGGTTTCGAAGGCGTGTGTGGATCCGGTTGCGTCGGTGAACTCGCCGGTGAAGGCCCCGTCGACTGTGGTGACAGTCACTGTCGCGCCGGTGTCGTTGGTCAACGCGAAGGTGGTGGGGTCATCCACCGGGCCGCGGAACCACTCTCGAAGTTCGGCGTCGCCGTCGCAGATGTACACGATGGCTTCGTCGGTTTCGGTGTCACTGTCGGCGACCATGATCGACACGAACGCGTTGGTGCCTTCGACTGTGCCCACGAACCCGAGTGATTCGTCGTCTGTTTGTGCTGTGTTGTCGTCGTCGCTGCTGCAGCCGGCCAGCAGCAGCAGTGTGGTGAGCCCGGCCAAAGCCAGGAACATCTTTCGGTTGCGAAACATCGGGGTGCCCTCTCCGGGACGCCCAAGCGAACCGTGTTGTCGGAACAGACCCCATCACGATCGACGTAGCCCGCGGGCGCATCCTCCCACACCCAACCCACCAAACCACCACCCACTCGATCCCGCAACGACCACCCGACCGTTCACCACCGACCGCAAGGCCGAAGGGTTGGGCCGACGGTCAGCTGGTCGCCGTGAGCCGAGCCTCCAGCTTGTCGAGCGCCATCGTCCAACCTTGGGCTCCTGGCGAGTCAGCCGGGACGCCGATGTGCGTCATCGTCATTTTCGTACGGGGTCCGAGGTCTTCGAGTTCGACCACGATCGATGTCATGACGGGTGTTCCAGCGGGCATGCCCATCTGCTCGGCGGTCAAGGCATTGCCATCGGCATCAGCCATGCTCTCGGTGTAGACGAGACGGGTCTTCGGGTCGACCTCGCTGTACTCGCCGATGAAGAACATCTGCATCGGACCGTTCGGCGTCTCCATTTCCATCGCGATATGTCGACGACCGCCGACTCGGACGTCCATCTCGGCGGTAGGGATCTTTGCTCCCATTGGGCCATACCAACTGGCGAAGTGTTCGGCTTCGGTCCACATCGCCCAGATCAGATCGATCGGAGCATCGAACGTGCGCTCGATCTGGATGTCTTGATTCGCGATCATCGGTGATCGTCCTCCCCTTCGGAGTCGCGGTTGTGTTCTTCGAGCTGGATGCTGCGGACGTATTCGTCCATGCGGTCGAATCGGTCGTCCCAGATGTGGCGGTACTGCTCGGCCCATCCTGCGATCTCGGCCAACGGGGCAGCATCGATTGCACATGGGCGGAACTGGGCCCGCCTGGTCCGCTTGATGAGTCCTGCCTGCTCGAGCACCTTTATGTGCTTTGACACCGCCGGGAGCGTCAGGTCAAACGGTTCTGCGAGCTCGTTGACGTTCGCTTCGCCCTCGGCCAGGCGCGCGAGAATCGCTCGCCTTGTGGAGTTAGCGAGCGCTGCGAATGTCTCATCGAGCCGGTTGTCGTCGAGAGTTGCACTTGGTGGTGCCACCATCGCCTGTACTTTCCATTGAGGTTAAATAACTAGATTGGAAAGTAGTCGGGAGGATGCCTGCGGTCAAGGAGGCCAGCCGATAAGGCGTCGTCCTCTGTGAACTTGTCGTGGCTGGTGTTGACGGAGACGGCGAGGCGACGCACGCCGCAGCAATCGAGGCAACATGGGGAATGGCTCTTCCGGATGACATTCGTCTCTCGTTCAACGAGGCCGCCGAGACATACGACCGTGTGCGGCCCTCGTATCCGCCCGAGATGTTCGATGACTTGTTCGGTCTCCTCCCCGACGCTCCAGAGGTCATCGAGGTCGGGCCCGGAACCGGCCAGGCCACGAGGGATCTCCTCGGATGTGGGGCGTCCGTGCACGCCATCGAGATCGGTCCGGCGATGGCTGCCCGGCTGGCGGCGAACCTGGGGTCTGATCGGTTGCGAATCTCGGTCGGCGACTTCGAGACGATTCCGCTTGCACCTGCCAGCGCGGACGCCGTGTTTTCCGCCACGGCGTATCACTGGATCACATCGGCAGCACAGACCGATCGGCCGGCCGTCGCACTGCGGCCCAGTGGCGTGTTGGCCGTCGTGGACCTCATACAAGTTCGGTCTGGTGTTGATCGGGGATTCTTCGCCGCGTGTGATCCGATCTACAGGAGGTTCGGGCAGGGCCATGTCGGACCACCGGCCCCGACCCGAAATCAGGTCGATCCGCCGATCCGAGGTGTTCTGGAGGGCGACGAGCGGTATGGGTCGGTCACGGTTCGGACCTACGACTGGGACCAGACCTACACGGCCGCCGAGTACCGGGACCTGATGCTTTCCTATTCGGGCACCCAGATGATGGAGGTGTCAGCGAGGAGCGGTCTGTTGGATGCCATCGGAACTCTCATCGTCGACGAGTTCGATGGCGTCGTGACTCGCCCACTCGTGGCGACACTCGCCACGGCCGTGATGCGCTGACGCCAGTGCTGCGAAGTCGCCAAACGGCAGAGTTGATCGGCGATGCGGGCTACCTGAGTTCAACCGACAGGAGTTCGTGTCGGCCGGTGAGCACGAACGCGGTGGCCTCGTGTCCATCTACCCCGAGGTTCTTGAGGGTGATGTAGTCGCGATGGCGCTGGACCTGGAAGCGGTGGGCGCCGACGCAGAAGTATCGGATCATCAGTTTTTCGCCGCGAACGGTGATCACACGGATCTTTCCTTCGACGACGCCTACCACGTCGGCCTCGAGTGCCCGCCTCATCTTCATACGGACACGCCCGATCGTCGCCCTGACGACGGCGATGATCGCGACGTTTACTACCGCATATACGGCGAGCGCCTGACCGTCTGCGTCCCCGGAACGAATGACCTCCACCGACATCCCGAACAATCCGATGCCGAGCAGCAATGCCGTAGCGATCCAGGCGAAGCGCGAGTTTTTGTTGTTCTTGGCGATGATGCGGTCGCGCTGATCCGCTGAGAGGCCACCTGACCGATTGCTCTCGAGGTCTTCTTGGGAAAAGCCGAGCGTGTCAGCCAGCGTCGACTGCCTGCCCCTCCGAGGGTCGTCAACGCTCACCCGGCTTCCTTCGCTCCGCACGTGCCTGACCGATCCAGTCTGGCTCGTGCAACCGAGTGTCTGGATCAACCCCCGGCGGCTACTGCTTTGCCAGAGCCGAGGAGCGTGTAGGGATCGTTCCGTCCCACTCGCTGAGCGGGGCGCAATGCCAGGCCCAGTCGTCGAGGCGTTTCCGGTCACCCAGATCGATTCGCCCGTTCGCCCACCGCAACAGTTCCCACGGGTCGTCGTCGACGTCGTCCAGCCACGGGAACAGGCGTGCCAGCACCGCAATCGAGACATCGTCACCGGGCCGAAAGCTCAACCCCAACCCTCGCGCCGCATCGTCGGTGTGAATGAGCAGTTCGTCGCAGGTCATGGCAGCGAACCCCGACCGGTCTGCCGCACCCATTGGGTGGAAGCCCCGCGTCTCATCTGAGCTGGAGCCGATGACGGAGGCAACCACGGCCGCGTAGGCCTCCATCGTGTCGATCAACGCCTCGTTGGCAACGTCGTACTTGACGCGGTGCTCGACAGGTTCGAGGTCTTTGCCGCCCGCGGCGAGATCGATGGCGTACCAGAGACAACCCTCGGCGGCGTGCGCCACCACCCCCGCCACGGTCATCTCGAGATCCGGAACTGCGACGGTCCAGTCGGCATCGATCGCCGAGCGAAGAAACCGGCAGCACTCGATGACGGTCCGCTGTATGTGATCAGCGCTCACGATCATCGCCAGATACTAGGCACGTGCCGACGATTGAACCCTGCGCTGCTGGTCGGCCACTGAGTCAGACGAACAGCAAGTGCTAGTTTGAGGCGCACTATGCGTAGGGCCCGAGTTGTGGGCACTTGCGGGACGAGCCCAGAGAGAAGGGTCTCATGAGGCCAGTGACTTTGAAGGGGGCATTCAGCTCGCCCTACACCTTGAAGATGCGCGCGGTGCTGCGCTATCGCCGAATCCCGTATCGGTGGGTTCTGCGCGGTTCGGAGTGGGACGACTTGCCGGAAGCCAAGGTGCCCGTGATTCCCGTCATCGGCTTCCACAACGACGACGGCAGCGTCGAGGTGATGACCGATTCCAGCCCACAGATCACGCGGCTCGAAAGCGAATACGAAGGCCGCAGCCTCGTGCCGTCAGATGCGGCCCTGGCCTTCATCGACTTCCTCCTCGAGGACTACGCCGACGAGTGGGTGACGAAGGCGATGTACCACTACCGGTGGACGTACGAGCCCGATATCGAGAAGTCGGGCAGGCTGTTGCCGCTGGACCGTGATCTTCATGCGAGTGACGAAAACCTTCGACGGTCGCACGACTTCATCATCGATCGACAGGTCGGTCGCCGGGCGCTGGTCGGTTCGACCGAGGCGAACCTGCCGATCATCGAAGGCAGCTACGAGCGGCTCCTCGATCTGCTCCAGCGACTGCTGTCGGAAAGGCCGTTCCTCCTCGGCGCTCGGCCCGGTCGGGCCGATTTTGCCCTGTTCGGTCAGCTAGTACCGATGACCTGGTGGGATCCGACGCCCATGGCGATCGCAGTCGAACGTGCGCCGCGCGTTGTGAACTGGATCCAGCGGGTGGACGACCTGAGCTGGTGGCCCCTCGACGAACATGACGACGGCGATGGCGGGTGGGTCGACGTTGCGGCGCTGCCCGAGATAGTCCACGAGATCTTGTGCGAAGCGGGCTCGACGTATGCCCCGTTCATGATCGCGAACGCCGCCGCACTAGAGGCTGGCGCCGACGAGGTCGCCTGCGAGATCAGCGGTCTCGAGTACCGTCAGGCGCCCTTCAGGTATCAGCCCAAGTGCCTGCAGTGGTTGCGTCAGGAATACGGTGCGCTCGACGACGCCTCGCGGGCAGTCGTTGACAGCATCTTGTCGGGAACCGGCTGCGACCGGCTGGTGGCCTGAGCCGTCGGCCATGAGCGAGGCCGGTGCGGTGGAACCTGAGTATGACCGGTTCGGTGATGAGCGAGCCGACGGGCGCAGGCTGCGTCGCGAGCGCAACATAGCGGCGGTAATCGACGCCGTGCTCGAGATGTTCGAGGAGGAGACGTTGGCGCCGACGATCGAGCGAGCCGCCGAACGGTCGGGCCTGTCGCTGCGGTCGGTTTACCGCTACTTCCCTGATCCCGACTCCTTGACCCAGGCCGCGATGGACGAGATGTGGCGGCGCGGCCAGAAGGAGGCCCACCTCACCTCCATCGGCCAAGGGCCTTTCGAGGAGCGAGTGCTCGACTTCGCCCGGATGCGGGTACGCCTGTACGAGCGGGTTGGACCCAGCTACCGGGCGGGTCGGTTGCGCGCTCCGGGTTGTGTGCAGATCCGAGACAACATCGAACGGACCCGCCACACACTCACGGACCAGTTCGACCTCCAGTTTCGCCGTGAGCTCGCCGCTCTGCCGGCCGGGGTGCGAATCGTTCGTCGCACCACCGCCGACGTCATGAGTCAGCTCGAAGTGATCGACCAGCTGCGCAGGGCGCGCCGCTTGACGGTGGAGGAGTCGATCGAGGTCGTCGCCGACGCGATCCGCACGGCGCTGACGCCCTGAGCTGCGGGCCCATCCGCTGCGGTGTGGTCGAGCGCCCGAGTCCGCCGTTTGGGAAAAGTGCGCTTTGGCCTGGCAGAATCGTTGCAGCGGCGTCGTCTATGCGAGTGCGACGAAGCAGACTCACGAGGAGGAACCCGCATGAGCGGCGACGAAGCGATGCGCGAGCTCGGCCAGAAGATGCCGGTCCCCGAGTTCGAGACGACGGCCTTCACCGTCCCAGCCAAGCCGCTATCGGAGTCGACGGTCGCCATCGTCACCTCGGCCGCGCTGCACCGACAGGGCGACGAGGGTTTCAGCCCGGCCGACACCCGCTTCAAGACCATCGACCGCGCCGACCGCGACCTCGTGCTCGGGCACTGGAGCCCGAACTTCGACCGCAGCGGGTTTCAACTCGACCTCAACGTCGTATACCCGATCGACCGCCTCGAAGAGCTGGCTGTCGACGGCGTGATCGGCCAGGTTGCGCAGACCCACTACGCCTTCGCCGGAAATCAACCCGACACCGTGTCTGAGATTCGCCTCGACACCGGGCCCGCCTGCGCCCAGCGACTGCTGGCGGCTGGTGTCGACGTGGTCGTGTTGACCCCGGTCTGACCGCTCTGCACGCGTACCGTGAGTACGCTCGCCCACGTCCTCGAAGCCGCAGGCCTGTCGACGATCGTCCTCGGGTCGAACCTGTCGGTCGTCGAACGCATGAAGCCTCCCCGGGTGCTGCACTGCGAGTTCCCACTCGGGCGGCCCCTCGGCAAGCCCGGTGACGCCGGCTACCAGCGCGACGTTCTCGAGCGGGCGTTTGGCCTGCTCGATGCTTCCGAGCCCGTGCTCGAGATCCACCCGGACGTCATCGAGGCCGACGAGACCCCGATGGCGTGCGCGTTGCCACCACGCCATGACCCGAACCTGCCGGCTGCGGTCGACGAGGCGATGGGGATTCGGGCCGCCTATGACCGGGCGGTCGCCAAGCGTGGCGCCACCTCGGTGGGGCGCACGATCTCGGCCGACCGGATCGTCGAGGCGCTCGGCGTTCTGCATCAGTGGGCCCAGGGTGCGCCGTGGAAGGAGACTCCTCTGCCCGACCGCAACGTCATCGGGGTCTGCCTCGACATCCGCACGTACTACGAGGAGGCCGCGCTCGAACTGGCTGACGGTCCGCCGCCCGATGGTCGTGCCACCGAGGCGTGGTTCTACGAGAGCACCCAGGCCGGCAAGACATTGATGGCAGCCAGGGCCGCCATCAAGGAGCAAGAGGCACCTTTCCCGCTGTGGTTCTACATGGCGCCAGCGCACCGCTGATCGGTCGAGGTCGCCCGTGTCAACGATTGACTCGGCCACGTTGTACGGCCACTGGATCTGCCCGTTCTCGACCCGCGTCGAGTTTGCGCTGCATCAACGCTCGATAGCGCACGAGTTCGTCGAGGTGCCTCCCTCGGCGGTGCGCGGCCCAGACTTCGTCATGCCGGCAGAGTTCGTGGAGCACAGCCCTCGGCTCGAGATACCCATGGTGCGGCTGGGCGACGAGTACCTGGCCGACTCGATCCCAATCCTCGAGTTGGTCGAGGCTCGCCACCACGACAGGCCATTGTTGCCCGACTCCGATCTCGGGCGGACCGTGGTTCGCGAACGCATGGCCTGGATCGACCGCCACGCTTTCCGGCCGATGGTCGGCGTCTATTACGGGGTCGATGCTGACCGAATCGCGTCTGCGAGCGAGGCGCTCGGCGAGGCACTGGCAGTGATGGGTGCGTGGGCCTCAGATGAGGGGTGGTTGGGAGGAGATCGGGTGACCCTCGCAGACGCTGTGGCCATTCCTATCCATGTGCGGACCGCGGGCCTCCGGCAACTGGGCTTCGAGGCCGAGCTTCCGGCCGGCTGGGCCGAGCACGGTGAACGATGTCGAGCGCTGGCCGGATGGTCGGCGGTCGAGTGGAGCGACGCACAGACGGACGAGTTCGTGGCGCGGTTCCGGGCGTTCAGGCGCCGCCGCAGTCGAGGCTGATCCTCAACCCGGACGACCGTGATGAGCAACACACGAGAGGTCAGAGACGTCGCGGTCACCTACGTCTAGGGTTCAGGCGTGGAGCTGGCCGCCTTCCTCATGACCACCGCCGATGGCTATCACCAGGGCGCTGGTGGTAACTGGGTGTCGGCGAACTCTTCGAACTCGGGGTTGCTGACATCCCAGAAGTCGAATGCTGGCAGCATGCTCGTCGCGTCGTTCGAATCGGGCAACATCATGCTGACCTGTCGGCTTCCAGGGGTGCGACCCCACGCCGAAGATGCTCTTGGCGAGACGGGATGAAGCCCGCCACCGAGAAGCTGTGGGCCAAACAGAACCAAATCGACGGGGATCGGCTCCGCCTGTTCGGCGCGGTCGCCGGCTACCTCGAGGTGTCACGGGTGTTGTATCCGGGCTCGTATGTAGACGTGGCGGCCTCGTTCGTGTTCCCAACAGTCACCTACCTCGACATGGATCGTCGGGCGGCGAGGTTCTTCGCCGATGTCGAGGGGGTTGGCGAGATCATCGCGGCCAACCAGACCGACGCGGGGCTGAGGGCGTTCGAGTTCATCGCTGCGGACTACAGCGACCACCTCGGCCTCGCCGACGCGTCCTTTGATCTGCTCGTCTCGCTTTATGCCGGGTTCGTGTCAGAGCACTGCACCCGCTATTTGCGTGTCGGGGGTTTCCTGCTGGTCAACCCGAGCCACGGCGACGCAGCCATGGCCTCGATCGATGACCGGTACCGACTTGCGGCGGTCGTCCATCCCGACAGCACGCTCGGCTATCGGATCGACGACAGCGACCTGGACGCATATCTCGTCCCCAAGAAGCCCCTTCCGATCACGGTCAAGAGTCTCCACGACCTCGGCCGAGGTATCCCCTACACCCGCTCGTCGTTCGCGTACCTGTTCGAACGAATCGCCTGAGCGGCCGAACGTTGGCCTGCATCGATCGAGGATCGTGCGGAGCCGCAGTCCGCGAGTGCCGTCAGGGGAGGTATCTGCCGACGATGACGGCAAGGTCGGGAGCGACTTGGACTTCGGTGGCATGTAGATCGGGGTGGGTGAGCCAATGGATGCGGCTGGTGTCCGGCTGGTTGCCGAAGGTTGGTGGCCAACTCGTGGCCGGGGTGTAGTCGTCAACCGTGACGGTGCCACCAGGCCTCAGCACCTTGGACGGTTCGACAGGCGGGTCGTCGGGGGTCTTTCCACTGCCCGGCCCGCCGTCGAGGACGAGCAGGTCGAACGGCCCATCGGCGAACAGGCCGGCTGCGTCGCCGGTGACGATGGTGACGTTGTCGTGGTCGGCGAACAGTCGGCGGGCCGCGGCGGCGCGGTCGGGGTCGATCTCGTAGCTCAGGAACCTGCAGCCGCTCGGGGCGTGTGCGAAAAGCCAGGCGAGCCCGGCGCCGGTGCCGGTTCCGGTCTCACCGATGAGCGCACCCGAACCCAGCCCGGCGGCCAAGACGCCCAGAAGGCGACCGATCTCGGGTCGCACGCACAGGCCGAAATCGAGGCGCTCGGCTGCCGATACGGCATCGCGGACCAGCTGAGGCACGGTGAAGTTCGCAGGGAGGTCGCGATACGAGCTGGTGCCACCCATCGACATCACCCAATTGTCGCAGCCGCACTGTCCATGGATCGCCATGCCGGCCGTCGGCTCTGTCCTACCAGACCGATTCCAGAGGTTTCATGAACGACCAGAGCTCACCCTCGAGGTCGCGGGCGCTATCGAAGTCAGATTCCTGTCGGGGTCGTTCAGTGCGGCGCCAACCTCGTCGAGAGAAAGGCCGAGCTGGCGCAACAACTGGATGCGATAGAGGACCGCGATGTCGCCGTCGCTGTAGACCCGGTGCCCGGCGTATGTGCGTCCCGCGGCGGTCAGCAAGCCGATCTCGTCGTAGTAGTGGAGCGTGCGTACGGTGACTCCGGCCGCGGCAGCGACCTGCCCTATCCGGTGGCCGCGTGCGTCTTCGTCGGTTGCCATGAGGTCAAGGTACGACCTGACGTCGCGTCAGGATCAAGACCCCAATCAGGGATTGTTCGACCTGACCTGGGTGTCAGGTGAGGCTGCGGGCGATGCCGCGTAGGAACGCCACGTTCTCGGCGTCGCGGTTCGTTGCCTCGTCGGTCGTGGTGCCATAGGTGCGATTGGCCGAGAGCTTGACGATGACCGAGCCCGATTGTGGATGCACGTAGACGAGCTGGTTGTACACACCGATGGCACTGAACTCGCCAGGGTCGCCGTCTGGCAGCCACCACTGGTAGCCATAGCCCAGTTCGAACTCGTGACCTGACACCTGGACATTGCCGGGTTGGGTATGCGGGTGATGAGCCCTGATCGAGTCGGCGACGTAGCCGGCCGGAACCACCTGGTGTTCACCGCACCGACCGCCGTTGCGGTACAGCTCGCCGAGCCGAGCGAAGTCGCGTGCCGTCATCGCAAGCCCAAAGTAGGCGGCTTCTCTGCCTGTGGAGTCCACGAGCCAGTGGCTGGGGCTGGTCATGCCCAGCGGCTCGCAGAGGTGTTCGGTCATGAAGTCGGTTATCGAGCGCCCCGTGGCTGCCACCAGCAGGGCGCCCAACGCCTGGGTGTCGGTGGAGTTGTAGAGGCACACGGTTCCCGGCTCGGTAGCCCGGGTCGCGGCGGCCACGAACCCGTCGAGAGAACCGACGCCGGAGAACGCTGCGCTCAACGCGAAGATGTCGGACTGAGGGTTGCTGTAGTCCTCATCCCATCGCGCTCCTGACGACATCTGGAGAACGTCGCGGATGGCCACTCCGTCGTAGGCACTGCCTGGCCGTGTGGCGATGTAGTCGCTGATCGCATCATCGAGACTGCTGATCACGCCCTGGCCCACGGCGATGCCGACCAGGGCGGAGATGAAGCTCTTGGCGACCGACATCGACAGCCAGCGCACATGCGGCCCTCCGGTGTGCCAGTAGTTCTCGTAGCGGATCGCGCCGTCGTGGATGACCAGCAGCGCAGCGGTGTCGGTCTCGGTGACGAACCTTTCGACAGGCCGCTCGGTGCCGTGAAATTCATACGTTCGCGGCAGATCGATGGGCTCGGCGGTGGGCCACTCGATTGGGTGCGACGAAGCGGGCATGGTCGTCGAGGGGAGCAACTCGGCTGGCCGACAGAACACCTCGAACACCGGCTCTCCGCTGAAGAACCGAGGGCGTCCGGACGCCGGCCCGGGTGTTTCGTCGGTCATGCCATATCTCCTGGGTTTGCGGAACCACCATCAGGGCCCCGCATCGCGCCGAGCGTACGATTGGCCGATGAGGATTGCACGGCGAAGCCGAGTCGCAACCGCCCGGCTAGTGTCCGCACATGGGCTCGCATCTGCTGGCGGTGACGTTCGATGCCGGCGATGTCGGTCGGCTCGCAGGCTTCTGGGCCGGGTTGCTTGGCAGGGAAACCGGTCCGACACGGAGCCGGCCTGCTGCTGCCTGGCGACGAGTCGAAGCTCGGCCTTCGCTTCGTGCCTGACCCGGCGACAAAGACGAGACCCAACCTGGCACACCTTCATCTGACCAGTCGCACCGCAGCCGACCAGGAGGCGACGGTCGCAAGGGCGCTGGAGCTGGGCGCCAGCCACGTCGATTTCGGCCAGACCCCCGAAGATGGTCACATCGTGCTGGAAGACCCCGACGGCAACGAGTTCTGTGTAATAGAAGCCGGTAATCGCTTTCTTGCCGGATGTGGCTTTCTGGGCGAACTCGCGTGTGACGGACCCCGAGAGGTGGGTGTCTTCTGGAGTCAAGCTCTCGGTTGGCCCCTCGTGTGGGATCAAGATGAAGAGACAGCTGTGCAGTCTCCCGCAGGCGGCACAAAGGTCTCGTGGGGAGGCGAGCCGCCGGCGCCGCCAACGGTTCGCAGGCGACTTCGGCTCTTCGTTGTCGCAAGCGGCGATCTCGATGGCGAGATCGCTCGACTGGTGTCGTTGGGGGCCTCTCGAGCCGATCCGCACAGCGACGGCGTCCAGTGTCTGATCGACCCGGGCGGAAACCAGTTCGAGATAGCCCTCGGCTGAACCAGCAACGTCAAGCGTAAGCGTGAGACGTGTACATGTCCTTGGCTCGGTCGTAGTCAAAGCGCCTTACGAGCCCGAGCGACTCGATGGTGGCGATCTGGTGGTCGAGGCTCTCGTTGGTGACGAACACCGGCCGTTCCAGACTCCAATCACTGCCGAACCAGTCGAGCAGTGCCTCGAGAAGTGTGCGCTCGAATCCATCGGCCCAGGTCGATGGCCGGACCCAGAACACGACGGTGGCGTCGACCGAGGACAGGTCGGTCCCGTCGTGGGAGGTCACGGTTGCCGTCTGATACATCCGGTCGTCGTTGGCCAGCACGTAGACACATCCAAGCGTCTCAGTCTCGTCGGCGTTCATCACCGTGTAGGTGTAGCGAGAACCGGCGCTGTGCTCGGACGCCATCTGCTCGAGGTCGGCCAGATTGTCTTCGAGCGAGAAGTCCTCGGCCGGATACGGCGGATCTTGTTCCCAGTGGTAGAGAAACTCGCGGCTGGCCATCACGGCCTCATAGTCGAGTTCGACGTCAGACGGCAGCAGCGGCCTCACCACAAAGCCGTCGCCTGCGAATCCCCGCGGCGGGTCTATTCCGCGACCGGCAAAGCTCATGCTCAGCATGATCGCAGAAGCCCCCCACGACTTCGGATCAATTTCCGAACCCTCTGCCCGCTTACGGTTCGGACGATCGACCACTCATGCGGAGGTGATTCCCAGTTCGACGAGGTGTCGGCGGAAGGTCTCGACCCCGACGAAACGTCTGGCGGTCATGCCAAGCTCGACCGCTCCAGACAGCTTCGATTCGCTGTCGTCGGTGAAGAACACCGTGGTCGGGTCGACGTCGAGCATGGAGGCGACAAGCTGGAAAGCCCGCAGATCGGGCTTTGCAACACCGAGTTCGGCGCTGTTGAAGACCGCGTCGAGCCGGTCATCGAGACCCAGTTCACGCATCTCTTCGGCGATCGTGTCGGTGCCGTTCGTCAGCACGGCTACCACGTGGCCCCCAGACCGCAGCCGGTCGACCTCGCGCATCATCGCATCGTCAACCCAGCCTCGATCTGCCATCCACTGCTCGGCGGCCGCGAGGTTGCCGATCCTGCGCCCCACCTCCGTCACCCAGTCGCTGCGGCTGATTCGTCCTGTGATGACCCGATCGAGGAGCGCGGATTCGAACGCGGTCGCGGGCAGGCTTCCTGGCTGCAGCCCGTGACGTTGTTCGACGCCTGCAACGTGCGCAGGGTCGAAGTGCCTGATAACACCATCCAGGTCCAGGAGAACGGTTCGCAACCGCATCGCCCTAGTATCGCCGCGCGTCAAAGCGGCGGGGCGAGTTGCCCCAGATGGTTCTTTGGTGCCGCAGGTTTGGCTTTGATGCTTCTGGGTAGCGATGCGACGTGATTAGTGCGCGGTGTGAGGCCGATCGCTCATGCGTTCCAAGAGCGTTCTTGCGGAGAATCAACCCATCCAGGAGGGCGGCGGCTCCGAACCGGGGGCATGATTCTGATCGGCCGATGTGGCCTGAGGATGTGGCCGGGCGATGCGTGAGCCGTACCGTCGAGGGCGACTTCGCATGGTGAACGATCGCCCCTCCACCGACCCATTCAACGAACGCGATGCCGCTTCGGCAGCGCTGGCCGCAGCAGGGCGCGGTGACCAGCAGGCCTTCGTCCACTTCTACGACGCAACGTCGAGCATGGTCTATGGCCTGGTGCTGCGCGTCCTGCGTGACCCGTCACATGCCGAGGAGGTCACCCAAGAGGTGTTCGTCGAGGCTTGGCGTCTGGCGGCCCGGTACGACCCCGATCGTGGTGCCGCGTCGTCGTGGATCGCTACGATCGCCCATCGTCGAGCCGTGGACAGGGCTCGCTCCGAGCAATCCCATCGCAACCGCAACGACCTGATCGGCCGCCAGGCCGAAACCGATCACGACCAGGTCAGCGAGGTGGTGATCGACAGGTTCGAGCGCACCCGCGTGATGGCCGCGCTGGACCATCTGACCAAGGATCAAAGGGCAGCTGTCGAGCTCGCCTATTTCGACGGCCACACTTATAGAGAGGTGGCAGCGTTGCTCGGTGCCGCCGAAGGGACCGTCAAAGGCCGCATACGTGACGGCCTCATCAAGCTGAGAGATCACCTGGGGGTGAACCGATGACCGCCGACTTTCATCACCTCGCCGCGGCATACGCCCTCGATGCCCTGGACGAAGAAGAGGCTCGTGCATTCGAGGCGTTCCTGCCGACCTGCTCGATCTGCTCGGCCGATGTGGCCGAGTTCAGAGAGGCAGCAGCAAAGCTCGCCTCGTCTACGGCCACCGATGCGCCATCGGCTGTACGAGAACGAGTGTTTGCAGAGATCAGCCAGGTCAGACAGATCGCTCCCTCGCTTCCCGACAGCGTCGTCGATCTGGCCGAACGCAAGCGGCGAGACCTTCCCAGAAGGCGCGTTCTGGCCTTTGCCGCCGCGGCCGTAGTCGCAGTGGCCGGGTTCCTCGCTGGAATGCAGGTGGCAGCAACAACCAGGGACGAGTCGACCGAGCTTCTGTTTGCCTACGACGCCCGCTCCACCGAGCTGGTTGGCGATGCAGGCGAGGCCAGCGTCGTCTGGTCGGCGTCGCAGGACCGGGCTGTCTTGGTTGCCAACGGGTTGGCCGAACCCGGCGAAGGCAACGCCTACGAGCTGTGGCTGATAGATGCCGAGGGCCCGAACCCTACGGGCCTGTTCTCACCACAGGACGGGTCGATTCGTCTTGCGCTTGAACTCCAAGGGCGGGCCCCGGCGGCTTGGGGCATCACCATCGAACCCGACACCGGCTCAGATGTGCCGACCGGGGAGATCCTGCTGGTCGGCGAGACGAGCTAGCCCATCCACCAGGCCGAGGGCTCCGAACCTGGTTCATGAAGACCAGCGAGGAACCCGAAGCCAACTCTCGAGACGACACAGCCCGCCCTGGTATCGCAGGCGCGGCGGCTGCGGGGATCGCTTCGGCCGGCCTGGGCTTGGGCATCGCCGAGATGGTCGGCGCGGCAAGTCGCTCGCTGCGTTCGCCCGTTGTGTCGGTGGGCGATCGGGTGGTCGATCTGGCGCCGGCCCCCCTGAAGGAGCGGGCAATCGACTGGTTTGGCACCAACGACAAGCTTGCTCTGCTTGCCGGAATTGCCGTGGTGTTGGTCGCCTACTCCGCCGCCGTTGGAGTGGTCTCACTTCGGCACCGGCTTCGGGTTGGCCTGGCGGGCATAGCGCTGTTTGCATTGGTGGGTTCTGCTGCAGCCTGGACCAGTCGGTCGGGTGGTGCCTGGTGGCAGGCGCTTCCGACGATTGTGGGCTCGGTCGCCGCTGGGCTGGCTCTGGTGGGCTTCGCAAACCTGGCCGAGCCTCGGCACGTGGGGATGGAACACCCCAACGAGCGCCGCCGGTTCCTTGCCGCTGTGGGCGTGGTCGCTGCCGGGGCCGGGGTTGCCGGCATCGCGGGCCGCAAGCTGAACGGCCGCTTCGGAGTCGCCGATTCGAGGGCGGCGGTTCAGCTGCCACCTCCGGCCAACGATCTGAGCCCCATCCCTGCGGGTGCCCAAGCCCAGAACGCCGCCCCATTCGTAACCCCCAACGCCGACTTCTACCGCATAGACACTGCGCTGGTGGTTCCCCAGGTGCCCGTCGATACCTGGTCGCTGAGGGTCACAGGAATGGTCGACAACGAGCTGCGGCTCAGCTACGCGGAACTGCTCGACCGGCAACTGGTGGAGAAGGACATAACGCTGGCGTGCGTCTCCAACACCGTGGGCGGAAACCTCATCGGCAACGCCCGCTGGCTGGGCGCCCGTCTGGATGACCTGCTCGACGAGGCGGGCATAGACCCGTCCGCAAACCAGATCGTGGGGCGCTCGGTCGACGGCTACACCTGCGGGTTCCCGGTGGCGGCATTGGACGGCCGCGACGCCCTGATAGCCGTTGGTATGAACGGCGAGCCGCTGCCGCTGACCCACGGCTTCCCGGCGCGGCTCATCGTCCCCGGACTGTACGGCTATGTGTCGGCAACCAAGTGGCTCAGCGAGATCGAGCTGACGACATTCGACGCCTTCGATCACTACTGGGTACCGCGCGGCTATTCGGTCGAGGCACCCATCAAGCTCCAGAGCCGCATCGACACCCCAAGGGGCCTGGCCCGCATCGCTGCAGGACCGTTCGTGATCGGCGGGGTGGCGTGGGCCCAGACCGTGGGCATCGAGCGAGTTGAACTGTCGATAGACGACGGCCCGTGGATGCCGGCCGATCTGGCTGACGTCGTGAGCGACGACACGTGGCGCCAGTGGTCGATGCCTTGGGACGCCACGCCTGGCCGGCACTCCGTCACCGTTCGTGCAACAGATCGAAACGGATCCATCCAGACCGCCGACCGCTCCGAACCACTTCCAAACGGAGCGACCGGTCACCACACGGTCGTGGTCCTCGTAGACGAGGCCTGAGGCCGGTGACCAACGCTCCAGATGATCGCAACTGCAAGAAAGGCAAGATCATGAACAACAACAGACTCGACCACCACAAGCGCCCGGCCCGCTCGAGGTTGCGGCTCGCGGCAGTGGTGGCGGCAGGCGCCCTGGTTTTCGCTTCGTGTGCAAGTGACGACGGCGATGCCGCGGCAGATGCCGACCAGACCACCACGACTCAGGCTTCGACAACCACCGAAGCCATGGTCGATGACGGCGCAATGGGCGACATGATGGGAGCCTTCGGCCCTGCGTGTGGTGCTGTTCCTGCCGATGGTGAGGGTTCGTTTGCCGGCATGGCCGACGACACTGCGGCCACTGCTGCTTCGAACAATCCGCTGTTGAGCACGCTGGTCGATGCGGTTGTGGCGGCCGATCTGGTCGACACGTTGAACAGCGATGGGCCGTTCACGATCTTCGCCCCGACCAACGATGCGTTCGCAGCCATCGATCCCGAGATCCTCGACGCCGTGCTGGCCGACAAGGACTTGCTGACGGCGGTGCTGACCTATCACGTCGTGCCAGGTGACAACGACGCAGCCGCACTGAGCGGTGGAACGTTTGCCACCGTAGAGGGCGGCGAGGTCAGCCTGGGCGCCGACGGTACGACCGTCAACGATTCCCACGTCATCTGCTCTGATGTGCCGGTTGCCAACGGCACTGTGCACATCATCGATTCGGTTCTGCTGCCCCAGGTGGCTCTCGACGCCATTGCAGCGATGACCGATGACTCGATGGGTGGCGACTCGATGGGTGGCGACTCGATGGGCGAGTCGGCGATGATGCCCTCGGGCCCTGCGTGTGGTGCTGTTCCTGCCGATGGTGAGGGTTCGTTTGCCGGCATGGCAGACGACACTGCGGCCACTGCTGCTTCGAACAATCCGCTGTTGAGCACGCTTGTCGATGCGGTTGTGGCGGCCGATCTGGTCGACACATTGAACAGCGATGGACCGTTCACGATCTTCGCACCTGTCAACGATGCGTTCGCTGCGCTGCCCGAAGACCAGCTGGCTGCGGTGTTGGCCGATCAGGACCTGCTGACCAGCGTCTTGACCCTGCACGTGCTCGCCGGTGAGCGACTCAGCTCGGCCGAGCTCATCGAGGCCGGTTCGGCGCAGACCGTGAACGGCGAGACCATCACCTTCACGGCCGACGGCGACTCGGTTCTGGTCAACGGCACCGCCACCACGCTGTGCATGGACGTCCAGACCGCCAACGCAACCGTGCACATCATCGACTCGGTTCTGCTTCCCTCTAGCTGATCCTTAGACACCAGCGAATCCCAGTGGCGTGACCGCCGAAATCGCGGTCACGCCATTGGCGCGTCTGCAGTCGGTGTGACTTCGGTCTCGTGGTCTGCGCACGCGTAGGGTTCGCATATGGACGCACATTTTGGAGCCATCTGGGAAGCCGTGGCCGATGCCGTGCCCGACCAGGCCGCCGTCGTGCAGGGGAATCGCACCATCAGCTGGGGTGAGTACGAGAGACGGGCCGCTCGCTTGGCCCAAGCCCTCCTGGATGCAGGTCTCGGACCGCAGTCGAAGGTGGGGATGTACTTGTACAACTCTCCCGAGTATTGCGAGACGAACTTCGCCGCAATGAAGATCGGTGGCGTACCGATCAACGTCAACTATCGGTATCTCGATGACGAGCTGGTCTACCTGCTGGACAACGCCGACATCGAGGCCCTCGTCTACCACCGCTCGCTCGCCGATCGGGTACAGAGGTTGCAGGGTCGGCTCGGCAAGGTGAAGGTGCTGGTCGAGGTCGACGACGAGGGTGCCGGTCCTGGCACCGCAGTGGACGGTGCAAGCGCGTACGACAACATTCAGGCCAGCCTCCAACCCGCTGCCCGCCGACCTCCCGGTGTCGACGACATCTACATGCTGTACACCGGTGGCACCACCGGAATGCCCAAGGGCGTCATGTACGGGCTGGGCGACTTCACATCGTTCTTCCTGCAGTCGTACCCGCCGATGATCGGCCAACCACCCATCGAGCGGGTCGCCGATGTGATCGACTCCGCCCGCGCTGCCTATGAGTCGGGCCGGCCGCTGGTGGCGATGTCCGGGCCTCCGCTGATGCACGGCACCGGCTGCTGGCTGGGAATGATGACCCCGCACATGTTCGGTGGCACCGCCGTGCTGTTGGAAAGCAGGCACCTCGATGCAGTCGAGGTATGGGACACGGTCGAACGCAACGGCGTACAGCACCTGATCATCGTGGGTGACGCCTTCGCGAAACCGTTGTTGAGAGCCCTCGAAGATGCGCCCGGTCGCTGGGACCTGTCGTCACTGCAGCTGCTGATCTCGTCGGGCGCAATGTTCTCGACTCCGGTGAAGCTCGGGCTCATCAAGCACATCCCGCAAGTCGCCATCGCCGACGTTCTCGGCTCGACCGAGGGCGGAATGGGAACATCGATCACCACCAAGGACACACCTGCCGGGGAAACGGCCCAGTTCGCCCTGAATCCGACTTCGAAGGTGTTCCTCGACGACGGAACCGAGGTCGAGCCCGGCTCGGGTCAGGTGGGAATGGTTGCCAATGGTGGCCTGGTGCCGCTCGGCTACTACAAAGACCCCGAGAAGTCGGCCAGAACGTTCCGCGAGGTCAACGGCCAACGGTTCTCGTTCCCGGGTGACATGGCCACAATCGCCGCCGACGGCACCCTGGTTCTGTTCGGGCGCGGCTCGAACTGCATCAACACCGGGGGCGAGAAGGTCTATCCAGAAGAGGTCGAGGAGGCCGTCAAGGCCCATCCGGCCGTCGAGGACGCTCTGGTTTTCGGAGTTCCAGACGACCGGTTTGGTGAGCGGGTCGTCGGAGTCGTGTCGCTATCGCCTGGTGCCGCCGCCGAGCCCGACCAGATCATCGAGGACACCAAGACCCGCGTCGCCGGCTACAAGGTGCCGAAGCAACTGAGCGTCGTGGAACGGGTTCCGCGGGCTCCCAACGGCAAGGCCGACTATCCCGCCGCCAAGGCGCTGTTCGCCTGACGCTTCGTTTCGAGCTCGGCGGCGCTGCTCGTCAATCGAACATGTCGACGTCGTCGTCGAAATCCTCGATCGTGTGGTCGTCGAGTAGATCGTGCAAACGGTCGTCGTCGAAGTTCAGGCCAGAACCAGTGCCATCAGGTCCCACAGGGTCGTGGCCCGGGCCCCCGTAAGGGTCCATCTTGAAAATCGAGCTGGATTCCTGCTCCTCTGCCTGCTGTGGGTCCGACCCCTCACCATCCTCGCCCTTTTTCTCGGGCTCTTCGGAGGAGTGAGGCGTAGCCATGGACAACGCAGGGTCTTTGCCTTCGTATTTGACGTCGAAGGCGTAGGTCAGGAATTCCGATGGGCCCGCATTGGTCTGCGTGCCCACGCCCTTGTTGACACCCGCATCGTCGCCAGCGCTGCTAGACGATCCCGAGTCGAACTCGAGATCCACTTCCTTGGTGTCGCCGCCGCCGTCACCGCCAACGTCGGGATAGGGGACAGGGTCCGTGCCGCCGCTGCCCCCTCCGTCGTAGTGACCGTTGGGGTTAACGCCCCCATCGCCGTTTGGTGCGCCGAAGTTGCCGGCCATTGCAGTCCCCTGTGCTCGTCGGCAGGATGCGGCAACTGTAGCCATCAAGCCAGAACGATCTAGCGCCTGGCTGCCAGAGGCGGGCGGGACCCTGGGAGGAACACCCGCCCGCCTCGGCGAACGCGCTATGGAAGGCCGATCGAGGGATCGATGAACTCGTTGGTGGCGAGTTGTTCGGCCGTGAGGTCTGCCGGCATCTCGATGCCCACCTCGATCATCTGATCGATGCCCCGCTGAACTCGTTCGAGATCGAAGTTGCCCAGGGTGGCGTCGGGACCGTTCGAGATGAGCTCGAGTTCCAGGATTTGACCTGCGGCCCAGTCGGCCTCGTCGGCCGTGTAGATCACCTCATCGAGGGCATCGATCATCTCGATGATGATCGCGTTGGCCCGATTCGGCCCGGTTATGTAGTCGACGGTCGACTGCTGCACCATCGGAACGAACAGCTCAAGGCAGGGCCTGAGGGTCTCGAGGTCGTCGGTGCGGATGCCCAGTGGCTGCGAGTAGAACTGCACACCGGTGTCGTGAACCAGTTGGAAGGCGACCGGACGGCCCCACTGCTCGAGGGTCTCGTACTCGTAGGGTTCGGCCGAGGCAAAGCCCTGCTGGGCGATTTCGCCACCGGCAGCCACGAATCTGGCTGGTGTTCCGTCAAAAGACGGATCCCATGAGCCGGAGGGCACGACTCCCTCGCGGGTCAAGATCTCCTGCCAAGGTCCGCCGGGGAACACGTTGATGGTGACTCCCAACTCCCCCAGATCGGCGATGGTCTCGACTTCCGGATAAGTCTGGGGATCCCACATCACGATCTGAGGGTTCTTGTCGAATGGAGCCACGACCGACAATGTGGGTGCGTCGTCGTATGCCGCTGCTGCCTGATCGTGGCTAGTGAAGCCCATGGTTATCGACTGGTCCACGTACATGTGGCTGGTGACGGGCGAGAAGCCGATGGCGGGTCCGCCTGAACGGATCTCGAGACCGACTCCGGTGTCAAGACCGTTGTGGTCGATGAGAGATCCGGTGATGGTCTTGTTCTCGACGCTGATCTGGTAGTCGTCGCCGAGCATCTGGAAGAGCGGGCCGCGTTCCGCCGACGGATACCAGTCGGTTTGGATCACGATCGTGTCGGGGCAGACTCCGGAGAGTTGAACTCCGGAGGCCGAATCGCCGTCGCCCTCGGTGCCTGGGTCGGAGGTGGGCGCCTGAGTAGTCGCCGAGGTGTCGTTGTCGGCATCGCCGCAGGCCGTCACCACGGAACCGATCATGATCAGGAGCACTAGCGCACTCGCCATTCGACGACTCGAGTTCGAACGATGCACGGGGTCCCCCTTGAAGCATGAGATATTCCTGATAGGAATACACCCGTAGGATCAGGAGTTCAAGACCCAACGTGCCTAAATTGCCGAGTCGCCTCGGACTACTTCGGCATCCTCGCTAACCAGGATCAGCAGCAACCGGGCTGGTTGCTCCAGCGCCCGATAGCGCTGGCGGACTCCTCCGCTGGCCGAAATGCTGTCCCCCTCAGTGAGGATGACTCGGGTGTCGTCGAATTCGAACTCGTAGCTACCCGAGATCACAACGCAAACCGAGTCGTTTCGGTGGACATACGGCTCGTCAAGGAAGTTCACCGGGCCGCTGTCGAACTCGATCACACGAAGCTGGCCGGATCGCCTCGTGAGGGCTTCGCCGAAGCCGGCTTGTCCTTCGTACGCGGGCAGGCGATGTCGGTCGGATTTTCGGACGATGTCGATCGATGTCGGAGCCGTAGGCCCTCCCAGTAGGCCCACTGCGCTGGTGCCGAGGGCCCGCGCCACCCTGTCGAGTGAAGCCATACTCAGGGTCCCCAGCCCGCGCTCGACCTTGCTGAGGAACGGCTGCGAGAGTTCTGAGGCCTCAGCGAGTTGCGCCATCGTGAGCCCTCGTTCAAGCCGTCGCGTACGGATCTCGGCGCCAAGGCTCTGCGCTAGTTCAACATTCGGGTCTGAAGGCATCGAGCGGGCTCCGATATTCCTCTGTGGCATACTTGCCTATCGTTACGCAACGAGTCCGGTCGAAGGTATCGGATCGTCAGTTCTGACGGAGGATGTCATGCGCCTGGTTCTTGTTGGCGGCCGTCTCGGCGACGGGACGCTCGCGGACGTGTCACTAGATCCGGCGTCGGGAACGATTCTGGAGGTTGGCAGAGTCGATCTCGCCGAGAGCGACGTCGTTGAAGATGTGAGCGGAATGGTCATCTTGCCCGCCGGTGTCGAGGCTCACGCACATCTGGACAAGGC
The DNA here is from genome assembly GCA_041394185.1 of Acidimicrobiales bacterium. Classification (NCBI taxonomy): domain Bacteria; kingdom Bacillati; phylum Actinomycetota; class Acidimicrobiia; order Acidimicrobiales; species Acidimicrobiales bacterium. Next base: position 895,357 of record JAWKIQ010000003.1, on the reverse strand, counting down.
GTTCTTCTGGACAGGAACCATCGCCCCTGATCTCGACACCGGCGTCTCGGAGTGGAAGGGACGACTTGGCGAGATCTCACACCAGAGCTTCGTTGACCGGGCAACGGCGTGTGTCGAGCGGCTTGTCGCCCACGGCACTACAACAATTCGCAGTCATGTCGACGTGACGACGATCCACGGACTGCGCGGGGTGCACGCGCTGATAGAGGTTCGCGACCAGATGACGAGGCGCGGCATCGCAGACCTCGAGCTGGTTGCGCTTGCCGGGCCGTTGGGTGGAGCTGACAGCGGCGCTATCCGGCGGTTGCTCGACGAGGCGATCGAGGCGGGTGTGGACGTCGTCGGTGCCAGCCCCGACATCGACCCAGATCCGATCGGGGCGACGACCGCAGCTGTGGATGCGGCCGTCCGGGCAGGCCGGCCCCTCGACCTTCACACCGACCAGACTGTTGACCCCGGGCTGTTCTACCTACCGGAGCTGATTCGTCAGGTGCGCAGACACGATTTGCCCGGAGTCGTCGCAAGTCACTGCGTCAGCCTTGCCACCCAAGACATCGATACTCAGAAGCGGACAGCTGATGCTCTGGCCGAGGCCGGGATCGCCGTCTTCACCATGCCCCTTACGAGCCTGTACTTGTTTGGTTGGGAGCAGCAGGTTGGGCCGCCTCGTGGGGTTACCGCCATCAACGTCTTGCGTGACGCTGGAGTGGTCGTGGCGGCCGGATCGGACAACGTCCAGGACACCTTCTTCCCGTTTGGTCGCTGCGACCCTTTCGAGACTGCGAATGTCTTGGCGCTGGTTGCTCACCTCGACCCTGCTGATGCGTGGGACATGTGCTCGACAGCACCCCGCATTGCGATGGGGCGCCCGCCGGTCGAAGTGACTCCAGGCTCGCGGGCCGATCTTGTCGCCATCGAGGGTGCGAACATCATCTCGGCTTTGGCCGACGCCAGCCCCAACAGAATCGTGGTGCATCGAGGCTCTGTTGTTTCGCGCACCCGGGCGTCGGCCCACCTACTTGCGTAGGGCGCAGTCTTCTCGGCTGAGTTGCTGAAGCGGCTGGGTTGTACGTTGGCCAAATGAAGGCCTCGGAAGTTCTTGCTCGCAGCCTCGTCGATCAGGGGGTCGACACGGTGTTCGGCGTCCTCGGCGACGCCAACCTGTTCATGGGGCACCACCTGATCCGCGATCTGGGGGTCACCTATGTGGGAGCCACCCACGAGGCCATAGCGGTCAGCATGGCTTTGGGTTTCGCTCGAAGCTCGGGCCGCCTGGGCGTCGCAACTGTCACCCACGGACCTGGCATGACCAACACCATCACGGCGCTGGTCGATGGGGTCAGGTCTCGCACCCCCATGCTGCTGGTTGCCGGAGACACGCCCGCCGACGAGCTGGATCATCCCCAGCAGATCGACCAGGCCGCCCTGGTGGCCACCACTGGTGCCGGCTGGGCTCCTGTCTGGTCTGCGTCGACGCTGGCCGCCGACCTGGCCAAGGCCATCCGCAGGGCATGGGCCGAACACAGGCCAATTGTCCTGAACGTGCCCGTAGACATCTCTCGCCAGGAAGCCGACTACACGCCTGTTCCGGCAGCTGGTCGCTTCGACCTATCGGTCGGGGCCGACCCCGACGCCCTCGACAGGGCCGTGGGTCTGCTGGCTTCGGCCAACCGACCCCTGATTCTCGCCGGCAGAGGGGCTGTGTTGTCCGGGGCTCGTGACGACATAGTCGCCCTCGGCAACGAACTCGGAGCGCCGCTTTGCACCACCGTGTTGGGCTCGGGATACTTCGGTGGCGAAGAGTTCAACCTCGGTATCCACGGAACGCTGGCTCACGACGCGGCGCTCGACGCCATCGGGCAAGCCGACTGCGTGCTGGTGCTCGGTGCGGCCCTCAATCGCCACACCACAGATCGAGGTGCACTGCTTCGCGACAAGAGGGTGGTGCAGGTCGATATCGACCCGGCCCAGATCGGTGTGCGAGTAGACGTGGACGTGGCCGTGGTCGGCGATGTGCGCAGGGTTGTTAAGGACATGACCGAGATGCTGCGCTCCGTCGACCACCAGCCGTCGGCGTTTCGTTCGTCCGATCTGGAGCGCAAGCTCATGGATGAACCCGCTGCCGACGATCTCAGCACCGACACACACCTGGACCCCCGAACTGCGCTGCGGCATCTGGACCGGATCATCCCCAGCGACCGCACAGTTGCGGTGGACACGGGCCGGTTCATGCGTCAAGCCCTGACGATGCCGGTGCCAGAGCCGACAGCGTTGGTGACCAGCCACGCCTTCGGCTCGATCGGCCTCGGGATGGGTAATGCCGTGGGCGCTGCTGTGGCCAAACCCGACAGGCCCACGGTGCTGCTGACCGGCGACGGCGGCTTCATGATGGGCGGCATCGCCGAACTGCACACGGCGGTCGAACACCAGCTCGACCTGATCGTGGTGGTGTTCAACGACGGCAGCTACGGCGCCGAACACATCCAGCTCTTCCGATTGGGCATCGACCCGTCTGTGTCGCAGCATGAGTGGCCCGACTTCTGCACGGTGGCCGAGGCCATGGGCTACGACACGGTCAGGGTCGAGAACGTGGCGGGTTTCGACATCGCGGAAAAGCACATCGCCCAACGTCAGCCCGGAACACCCCTGCTGATCGATGTGGCCATAGACCCGATGGTGGCCTCACAGCTTCAGCTCTAGCACCAGCGGCGTCCAACGCCGTCGCTAGTTGTGACTCGATCTCCACAGGTGGGTAATGCCGACCACCTCTGATCGCTCGAAGCCCATCGATTCCCAGAACAAGGGGGCGGCCGCAGAAGCCGCTGCGTTGCAGGTGACGGTATCGGTGTGTTGGGCCGCCAGGGCGAGTAACCGTCGGGCGAGGGTTCTTGCCACACCGTGGCGTCTCCAGGCCGGCTCGACGTAGAACCGCCGCATGCGAAAGGCGCCATCGACATGGGGGCACAGCGTCAGGCCCCCCACTCCCACGGCCTCACCCGATTCGTCCCGGGCTATCAGCAGCGACTCGCCCGGGAGCTCAAAGCGCTGCGTGCCCTCGGTCCAGCCTCGAATTGTCGCGGAGACGTTGGCAACACCCTCAGCCTGAGCCGATCGGGCCAGGCCAACCAGCGCATCGGGCATCAGCGGCCCAGCACCGTGGATGGCGAACGACTGCATGAATGGCGACGCTAATCGGTGGTGAGCCGGCGCATGAGACAGAATCGGCCCATGGCTCCATACATCGTCCACGGGCTCACCAGGTCGTACTTCACTCGCAAGGTGACCGGATACCTCGACTACACCGACCGGCCCTGGCGGCTCGAGCCGTGTCCGCCCAGCCTTCACCCGGCGGCTACTGAGGCGGGTTGGACGGGCGGCATCCCTGTCGTAACCGCCCCCGACGGCGAGCTGATGTGGGACTCGACGGCCATCATCGAATATCTCGATCACTCCGTCGACGAGGACAAGCGCGTTTTGCCAGAAGACCCAGTGCTTCGGTTTGTCGCCTACTTGTTGGACGACTTCTCCGACGAGTGGTTCTATCGGCCCGCGGTCGGAAGCCGCTGGAGCTACCCGGCCAACACCGAGCCCGCCGGTTGGCAGATCGCGGAGGAGTTGTCGGCTGCCATCGGATTGCCCGGAGCGCTGGTCAGGACCAACGTCGTGGCGAACATGACGGCCAGCCTGCCCGACCTGGGGGTGATGGCTGACAACATCGACGTTTGGATGTCTGCGGTGCTGGTGCCGTGGTTCGAGGCGCTCGAAGTCCACCTCGGCGATGGTGGCTATCTGCTCGGCCGTAGGCCGTCGTTGGCCGACTTCGCCGTTTTCGGCGCCAACGTCGCCCACTTCGTGGGTGACCCGTACTGTCGCGAAATCGCCGATCAGCATGGCCCGGCCGTGGTCGGCCATACGCATCGGCTGATGATGCCCCAGCGTCAACAGTTCGGCGGTTGGTTCGACGCCGACGACATCGCTCAGTCGCTGGTCGACGTCATAGCGCAAGCGGGTCGCCACTATTTGCCCTGGGTTGCCCAAGCCACCGTTGCCGGTTCGGCATCTGTGGAGCTTGCCGACGGCGTATTCGCCGAGATTGCGACCACCCCGTTCCTGGACCAGGCCAGAGGTGTCATGTTGGCCCGCTACGTTGAGGCCAGGTCGCCTCGCTTGGACGATCTGCTGGAGCGAGCCGGCGTGTTGCGGTGGTTTGCCGATCACGTCGACCGGGCGACCGCGGTGCCCGACCCCAGCACAGGTGCGCGTCCCGTCCAGAACCGCCCTTACCCGGTCGGTCGAGCCTCGTAGTCGTCGAGACCCAGACTCTTGACCAGGACCTCGACGCGAGAGCGGATCTGGTCGCGGACCTGCCTGACGACCTCCAGGGGCTGGCCCGCAGGGTCGGTCAGGTCCCAGTCCTCGTAGCGCTTCCCGGGAAACACTGGGCATGCATCGCCACAACCCATGCTGACGATCACGTCCGCGGCCCGGGCGATTTCGTCGGTCCACGGTTTGGGGTACTCGTGCGAGATGTCGATGCCCACCTCTTGCATGGCCTCGATGGCGACATCGTTGACCGAGTGCTCGGGTTCGGAGCCGCCTGAGAACACATCGACTCGATCGCCCGCCATGTGGCGCAGCCAACCGGCAGCGATCTGTGAACGCCCGGCATTGTGAACACACAAGAACAGCACGGCCGGCCTGCCGAGGCTGCCGACCTCTAGCCGTGCCAGCGCCTTGAGACGATCGCGGGTGAAGCGTTCGACCAGCACCGGCAGCCAGTTGGCGATTCGAGCGGTTGAGCTCAGCTTCGTCTGCGAATCGATGATGAAGCGCTCGATGGTCTCGACGTTGAACACGCCTTCGAACTCTTCACTCAGACGCTGCGAGGACCTCCTTATCAGCAGGATCTCTTCGGCAGAGAGACGCAGCGGTCCTTCGTCGGGCTGATCATCTGGCATGTCGTGTGGCCTCCAGCGGTCGCGGCGGGAACTCCGGTATCACTCAGCCTATATTGACTCAAACATGATTGAGCAACTACAGGCCTGGTGTTTGGATCCGACCACTGGCGGGAATGACTCGGGTGGAGGCATCCGATGGCCGACACAGGCGAACACAGCACCCAGCACGCCCAGATGTTTCGTCGCCTCTTCTGGTGGAACCTGGCCTTGTCGGTTCCGGTTCTGATCTTCTCCGCACAGATCCAGGAGTGGTTCGGCTATTCGATCGATCTGCGCTGGGACAGTTGGGTCGCCCCGGTCTTCGGAACGCTGATCTACGTCTGGGGCGGTCGTCCATTCTTGACCGGTGGGTACGACGAAGCCAAGCAGCGTCAGCCTGCAATGATGCTGCTGATCGCCCTGGCTGTGTCGGTGGCCTACGGAGCATCCCTGGCCTCCTCGCTGGGCTGGGGTGACCTCGACTTCTGGTGGGAACTGGCCGGGTTGATCGTTGTGATGCTGCTGGGTCACTGGCAAGAGATGAAGGCAATTGGCGATGCCCGAGGCGCGCTGCATGCTCTGGCCGAGATGTTGCCAGACACGGCAGAACGTCTCGAAGGCGACGACGCCGTAGAGGTCGACATCGGATCGCTTGCAGTCGGTGACCTCGTACTTGTGCGCCCCGGAGGGCGAGTACCGGCTGACGGTTCGGTACAGCAGGGTTCTGCATCATTCGACGAATCGATGATCACGGGCGAGTCGAGGCCGGTTCAGCGTGCTGAGGGGGATCACGTCGTGGCCGGGACGGTCTCGACCGATTCGTCCGTGCAGGTTCGCATCGAAGCGGTCGGCGAAGACACGACGCTGGCGGGAATAGAAAGAATGGTTTCTGACGCTCAGTCGTCGAACTCGCGCGCTCAAGCCCTGGCCGACAAAGCCGCAGCGGCATTGTTTTACGTCGCCGTGAGCTCCGCGGCAGTGACGATGGTCATCTGGGCCATCGTTGGCAACGCCGGTGAGGGGGTTATCCGTACTGTGACGGTGCTGGTCATCGCATGCCCCCATGCGCTGGGATTGGCGATTCCGCTGGTGATCTCGATATCGACTGCGACCGCCGCGCAGGCCGGCGTACTGGTGAAGAACCGTCTTGCCCTCGAGCGCATGCGCACAGTCGACGCAGTCTTGTTCGACAAGACCGGAACCTTGACCAAGGGCAATCACGCAGTGGTCGAATGCGTGTCCGCAGACGGATGGGACGAAGACCGCGTGCTGGCTCTGGCCGCCGCCGCCGAACGCCAAAGCGAGCATCCGATAGCCCTAGCGATCAGCGACGCGGCCCACGATCTTGGCGATATCCCCGACGCTCGCCAGTTCGAAGCCATGGCTGGGCGGGGCGTCAGCGCAATGGTGGAGGGTGAACAGGTGTACGTCGGCGGGCCTGCGCTGATGGACGAACTCGACATCGAACAGCCCTCGGAGTTTGAGGACGCAACCCGGCGATGGTCAGATGGTGGCGCAGCCGTGTTGTGGGTGATAGTTGCCGGAGCAGCGGTCGGCGCGCTTTCGCTGGCAGACGAGATCAGGCCCGAATCGCATCAGGCAGTGCAGGCGCTCCACGACCTCGGTATCCAGGTGCTGCTGATCACCGGAGATGCCGAGCAGGTCGCCCGTAGCGTTGCAGACGATCTAGGCATCGACGAGGTCTTTGCTGGGGTACTTCCCGACCAAAAGGATGCCAAGGTCGACGAGCTGCAACAAAGAGGTCTTCGCGTCGCGATGGTGGGTGATGGCGTCAACGACGCCCCTGCGTTGGCCCGAGCCGAGTTGGGAATTGCCATCGGCGCCGGAACGGACGTGGCGATCGAGTCGGCCGGCGTGGTACTGGCATCCAATGATCCCAGAGGGGTCTTGAGCGTCATCATGCTGTCGAGAGCGACCTATCGAAAGATGGTTCAGAACCTGGTGTGGGCCAGCGCCTACAACACGATTGCCATTCCGGTCGCAGCTGGCGCCTTCGCGTTTGCGGGTCTCGCGATGCCGCCCGCTCTGGCCGCAGTGGTGATGAGCCTGTCGACCATCATCGTCGCCGCCAACGCCCAACTGTTGCGACGCATCGACCTTGGCGGCGACAGCGCTTGAGCCTGGGTGCGAGCGGTCTTGCTGCCGCCAGACTGTAGGAGCGGCCACGGGTCGCAGCAGATAGTCGGAGATCGAATGTCGGGGTTGTGGTTCCAGGTAGGGCTTGTCGCTGTGTTGGTGGTAGTCAACGCGGCGTTTGCGGGCACCGAGATGGCGCTGGTGTCTCTTCGCGAAGGCCAACTCCAGCGCCTCGAGAAGCACTCGACCACCGGCGAGCTATTGGTGCGATTGGCGCGCGAGCCCAACCAGTTTCTGGCGACCATTCAGGTAGGCATCACACTTGCCGGATTTCTTGCGTCGGCGACAGCTGCGGTGTCGCTAGCCGAGCCGCTGGAAGAACCGCTGGCGTTTCTGGGCCGCGGTGCCGGGCCGGCGGCGATCGTGTTGGTCACTCTGGCGCTGTCGTATTTGACGCTGGTGCTGGGCGAGCTGGCACCAAAGCGTCTCGCAATGCAGATGGCCGAGCGATGGGGCCTCATCATGGCCCGCCCTTTGGCGGCTATGTCGAAGGTGTCGCGGCCTTTGGTGTGGCTGCTTTCGCACTCGACCGATGTCGTGGTGCGCCTGGTGGGCGGCGACCCCGACAGAAGGCGCGAGGAGGTTACCGAAGAAGAGCTTCGTGACATGGTGGCTGTGCAGCCGACATTCACACCGGAACAACGCCAGATCATCGACGGAGCATTCGAGATCGCCGACCGGTCGCTAGTCGAGATCCTGGTTCCCCGAAGCCATGTCTTTGTGGTCGACATGGGGTGGTCCAGCACCGAGGCGCTGGACCGGTTGGCAGCGTCCGGGCACAGCCGGGCGCCGGTTGCCGATGGAGGTCGGTTGGATCAGGTTGTGGGGGTGGTCCACCTTCGACAGTTGCTCGACGCCGGCGACCGACCTATCTCGTCTGTGGTGATGGATCTGCCCATGTTTCCCGAGTCGGCCCGGGTGCTCGACACGCTGCGTGAGCTGCAGGCCCAGCGCGCCCAAATGGCGTTGGTGGTCGACGAACACGGCGGGGCCGAGGGCATCGTGACAGTCGAGGACCTGGTCGAGGAGTTGGTCGGCGAGATCTATGACGAGACCGATCGCGACCTGGCATCGGTTGTCCATCACGCCGACGGTTCCATCTCGCTGCCTGGCCGGTTTCCGATCCACGACCTGCCCGACATCGACGTCGATCTGCCCAGGGGCGACTACGCCACGGTGGCCGGGCTGGTGTTGTCGGCCTTGGGGCGCATTCCGGCCGCCGGCGATGGGGTCACGGTCGGGTCGTGGCAACTGATGGTGACATCGATGTGGGGCCGGGCAATCACAGAGGTGTCGCTGCGACCCGTCGAGCCTCTCGATGATGTCGAGGGGTCGCAGGCAGATGGTGTCTGACGCCGGGTCGGTACTGCGACCGACCCGATTCGGCAGCCTTACCTGAACAGCACCTCGCAGCCGGTGCCTTCCAGGAAGGCGTCTACCCGCTGGCGGTTCACGTCGCTGAGGGCGCGGTACTGCTCGCGCAGCCACTGAAGGCACTTGGCCTGGTAAGCGAACGGTGCCTGGCGATAGGTGTGCCCTGCTATGTCGCACGCAACCTCGTTGGCGCCCGCCATCAAGGCTTGGGCGTTGGCGATCATGAACGGGGCATACGTCTTGCCGATCTCGCGCAGCAGGTCGGTGGTGGCCTTAGGTAGGGCATCGAGTGTTCGCCACCCTTGGTCGCCCTCGACCGGCAGCCACGAAAGGTCGTCCATCATGTCGACCCAGCAGATGACCTTCGGAGCCCTGGTGGTGGTGAGCGCCATCGGCGTTGGATCGAACTTGGCCAGCTGGGTGAGCTGGCCGAAGATCCCGAAGTCGCCACGGCCCGGTCGGTCGCCGAGGAAGAACGTGTCTTTGGCGAAGAGGGCGTTGAAGATGTCGAGCAGGCGTTCGTACGAGCTCTCGATGATGGGCTGGTTCAGCTCGGTCGAGCCGACCAGTTCGCGTCGACCGATCTGACGGTTGGTGATGTAGTCGTACATCTTCTGGGCGCCGTCGCTGTCGAGCTGCATGTTGCGCATGACCGGCAGGAGGTGTCCGGCCTTGTCGATATCGGTCTGGTAGGTCCAGCGATAGTGGTACATGGCCTTGGTGACCCACTCGTCGCCGTAGTCCTCGATCAGCCAGTCGATGAACGCCAGTGCGGGGTCTGTGGGCACCACGCTGCGACCGGTGTACTCGCCCTCCAGACGCATGATCTGTGGCGACGAGTCGATGGTGGCCTCGCCGTGAGTGCCATCTGCGTTCGGATAGACGATGACTGGGATAAGCATCACCGGCGGGTCGGGAAGGTCGTCCCACTTCGAGTTGCGGGGAACCCACCGAAACGGGATGTGCCTGTAGCGAAGCACCGCTCGCATCTTCATCGAATATGGCGAGCCGTACTGGCCTGACAAAACCAACGGGTGATCTGACACCGGGCCTCCTCGTCGCGGATGATCTGACCGAACCCTACGCGCCGGCAAGCCGAGGTCTTCAGTCGAAGGCGCTCGCCGGGTGGTCGCCGATCGGTTGGTGCTAGCGTCCGCGGCCGACCGAAGACGCGACAGGGGGTCGTCATGTCGTCTCAGCTCTGGAACATGACCGCTATCGAGTTGGCTCGTGCCATCGCCTCGAGGGAGGTCAGCTCGGGCGAGGTCATCGACGCCCACCTCGCCCGCATCGAGGAGGTCAACCCCAAGCTCAATGCGGTCGTGCGCGTGCTGGGGGACGATGCGCGAAACGCAGCAGACCGCGCAGACCAGGCGGTGCGCAACGGAGACGTATTGGGACCACTGCACGGGGTCCCCATCACCATCAAGGAGAACATCGACCTGGCCGGAACCCCGACGACCAGCGCAGTTGCAGCGATGGCCGAAGCCGTGGCTCCGATGGACGCACCGGTGGTCGAGCGGATGAAGGCTGCCGGCGCTATCCCGATGGCCAGGACGAACCTGCCGGACATGGGTCTGCGGGTCACCACCGAGTCGTCGCTGTACGGAATCACCCGCAACCCGCATCATCCCGATCGCACGGTTGGGGGGTCCAGCGGAGGCGAGGCGTCGGCGATTGCGTCGGGGATGAGCCCCCTGGGTCTGGGCAACGATGTGGGCGGCTCGTTGCGCAATCCCGCTCACGCTTGTGGCATCTCGTCGATCCGCCCTACCGGTGGCGTTGTCCCGATGGCCAACGCCATTCCGCCTGAGGATCACCCGATCTCGTACCAGCTGATGCTGACGGAAGGTGTCATGGCCCGCGCTGTCGCCGATGTGGCGCTGGGCTTCGGAGTGGTTCGCGGGGCCCACCCGCGAGACCCCGTTTCGTTCGACGCGGTCTTGCCCGACCTAGATGACTCCGAGCGTGTCACCATCGCAGTGATGGCCGAACCGCCCGGGACGCCCACCCACCCCGAGGTCGCCGCAGGTGTTCGCAGGGTTGCCGACGTGCTGGCCGCACAGGGCCACGATGTGGTCGAGGCAACGCCGCCCGACTTCGAACTCGTGTGCGAACTGTGGTTGGCCGTCTTGAACTCGGACATCGAGGTGATGCTGCCCTTGCTCGAAGCGGTGATGGGCGATGATGCCGTTCGCTTCCTGACCCTGGCCAGGTCGCAGACACCACACCCCACGGTCGAGTCGATCGCGATGACCCACATAGAGCGCAACCGGGTCATGCGGGCTTGGAGCATGTGGCACCAAAGCCACGAGTTCTTGCTGGCCCCCGTGTGGACCCAACCTCCGTTCGAGCACTCGGCCGACATTGCCGACGAGGCGTCGGCCCTGGCAACCCTCGACATGTTGCGGCCCGTGATGCCGTCGAACCTGATGGGCACACCTGCTGTTGTGATTCCAGGTGGCGTCGCCGACGGCTCGCCGACCGGAGTTCAGATCATCGGGTGGCGCAACAGCGATGTCCGCTGCCTGGCGCTGGGCGCTCAAGCCCAGAGCGTCCTGGGCGTGCCGGCGGCCATCGACCCCAAGTGGTGACGTAGCAGGTCAGCCAAGCGGGCCGAGGTAGTAGCGATACTGGTGTGAGCGGCGCAGCCCGACACCTGTACACAAGGCCAGCGACGCATCGTTGTCGACCATGACCGCCGCGAACAGTCCTCGAGCACCCAACTCCGCGGCCTGGGCCACCAATTCGTTCAGCACCGCCCTGCCGGCACCTTGATGCCTGGCCGTGGTGGAGGTGGCCAAGCACTGGACGCAACCCCAACCGCCGACCACCACGACCTGACCCACCGCCACCGGCTGCCCCGATCTGGTGACCGTGACGAACCGGGCCGGGGCGTCGGGTTTCAACAGCTGGTTTCGGTAGACCTCGATCGCAGTGGGCTGGTGGCGTCCCGACTCGACCGCCCAATAGCAGTCGAACCAGCTATCGCTCGCCGCCTGGGCGACCTCTGCCACCCAGTTCGACGATGGCTGGGGCGAGGCCAGGTCGATCTCGTCGGCATCGGCGGCCAGTATCCAGGTCGGCGACTGCGCGACGTAGCCCGCTGATTCGAGACCAACAACCACCTCGGGCGGGCACGATGCATCGCTGGCCATGAAGGTTGAGGAGGCTCCGCGCCGTCGGTAGAAGTCTTCGGCCGCTGCGATGGCCTCGTCGATGTCTGGCACTTCGCCCGAGATCAGCACCGAGTTGGCGCGTCGCGTCACCCCGGCGGTGTGGCGAAAGGCCCATCCGCCGTGAGCCTCGACGGTGGCCGCAGGCCACGAGGCTGCCATCAACTGGTCCAGCAGGGCGCCCCGCGTGTTCAAGCCGACGGCCTCGTCGGCCACGCGATGTCGACCACCACGCCTCGGTGATCACTGGCAGCGATGCCGGTGCGCGGCTCGTGGAAGCCAAGCCGTGCCGACAGCACCCGCCCGGCGTTCCCCTCGCGCAGGAACGGATCGCCGACGAACACGTAGTCGATGCGCTTGCGGTGAACGTTGAGCCCCGCCGCTATGTAGTTGTCTCGCCAGTCCTGGGTGAGGCCGGGGCCCTCGCCCGCAACACGCCACGCATCCTGGTGAAACGTGGTGTCGCCCTCGAACGAGGTCAATCCGCAGAGCCAGCGGATCTCGTCGCTGTCGGGTTCGGCGTTGAAGTCACCGCACAAGATCGACGGCATCGTCGTGCGTGGCATGCCGAAGCCGCGCAGGTCGTCGGCCGAACCTCGGATGCGGCGGATGTGCGCGTCTATCGCCCGAACTTGGGCCACTCGATACACCCCGTGGCTGGGTGCCGGTGCCAGATGCGTCGAGAACACGTCGAGGCCGGCTGTGTGTGCGTGCAGCAGCTCCCAGCCGATGCTTCGTACTATCGGGTCGGCAGCGTCGGCCGGCCCCAGATCGAACAGGGTGTGCGATTCGATCTCGAACCGCGACAACACCGCAGAGCCGAACCTGAGCGTCGGATCTGACGAGAACCCCTTGGCCGGGTGGCCGCCGAACACCCACGCCATTGGCTCGGCGAGGCTATCGGCGATAGAGCCGGCGGTATTGGCTGAACCGTCCGACTGCCAGATCTCCTGAAGGCACACGACGTCGGGACGGAGGTGGTCGATCCAGCTGACTATCTCGTGGCGCCGTTCTTCCCAATCGGGCTCGAGGAACGATCCGGCGTTGAGCTGGGCCACACGCAGCACACCATCTGGCATCGGGCGAGTCTGGCACAGCCGCCCGACGCCGCGCTGGGTGCCTATGCCTGGCAGGATGCAAGCTGCGGCCACCCGTGAAAGGACCAGGAGCCATGAGCGACTTCACCGAGATCCGGTATGAGGAGCTGGGACGAGTGGGGGTGATCACGATCGACAGGCCACACGCGCGAAACGCGTTGACCTTCACCACCTACGACGAGATCCAGCGTGCCGTTGAACAAACCGAGGCGTGGTGTTTGGTCATCACGGGCACCGATCCGGCGTTCTGTTCTGGCGACGACGTGAAACAGGTGATGACCAAGGTTGCCGATAGGCCCGTGCCCGCCGACAGCAGCCCGCGAATCACCCCGCTCGCCGGGGCTCTACTGAAGACCGATGTGCCGATCATCGCAGCGGTCAACGGCGCAGCCGTCGGCTGGGGAATGGAGCTGGCCTTGTTCGCAGACATCCGCATAGCGTCGGCCAAGGCCAGGTTCGGTGAGCTGTTCGTCAAGCGCGGTCTGTGCTGTGACGTCGCCGGTATTGGTCTGCTGGCCGACATCGTCGGCCGCGAGGCGGCCGCCGAGTTGCTTTTCACCGGCCGCCTCATCGACGCATCGATGGCCAGCGAGGTGGGTCTGGTGTCGAAGGTCGTTCCTCACGTCGATCTCATGGCGACCGCCTTGCACTTGGCCGCCGAAATCGCGGCCAACCCACCCCTGGCCGTTCAGCGCATAAAGGCCGGCCTGCGCAAGGCCAACGGAATCGACTGGGAAGAATTGGGTGCCTGGGTCACCGCAAGCCTCTGCGAGCTGTTCCAGACCGAAGATCACAAAGAGGGCGTCACCTCTTTCCTCGAGAAGCGCCCGGCCACCTTCGTCGGCCGCTGACCATGGGGCCAGCTCAAGCACCAGAGGGTCATATACGGATCGGCCGCTGCGAGTGCTGTTTCGCTCAGTCCGACAGTGCGCCGTAGACCAAGGCCCTGAGCTGACCGGGGAAGTTGAACGTGCCCGAGGGCATCAGCTGGGTCATGAACACCACCGACAGCTCTTCGGCGGGGTCGACCCAGAAGGTCGTCGAAGCGGCGCCACCCCAGCTGAAGTCGCCGACCGACCCCGCCACGCCCGTCGCCCGTGGGCCTTTCGAAACCGCGACCGTCAGCCCAAAACCCGAGCCGGCCGAGGCGACCTCGCCATAGGCCATCGGCAGTGCCATGTCGGTCATCGAGCGATCACCTTCCAGATGGTTGCAGGTCATCAGTTCAACCGTCTTACGCGACAGGATCCGCCGGCCTCCCAGCTGGCCTCCGTTGGCCAACATCGTGCAGAACTGCACATAGTCGGCGGTCGTCGAAACCAGACCGCCACCGCCGTTGAACAGCTTGGGTTTGGTCAGGTATGCGCTCTGCGAGGGGTCGTCGATCAGCACCAGTTCCTTGCGCGAGTTGCGCCCGTAGGAGGCGGCGAACCTGTCGGCCTGCTCTGGCTTGACCCAGAATCCGGTGTCGGTCATTCCCAACGGATCGAAGATCGCACCCTGCAAGTACTGGTCGTAGGGCAGGCCAGACATGATCTCGACCAACCGGGCGGCGATGTCCATGCCGTGTGAATACAGCCACCTGGTACCGGGCTGGAAGCGAAGCGGCCACCGGCCGAACTCCTTTGACATCGATTCGAGATCGTGTCCGTCGAGCCAGTTGCGGTCGCCGACCACGATGTCGCGATTGTCGGGTCCGTATCCAATGCCCGACGTGTGGCTCAGAATGTGGCGGATGGTGGGTGGCCGCTCGGCTGGAACGAGCTGGGTGCCGCCGTGGCCGTCGGGTTGAGCGACCTGGAGGTCGCGCCACTCGGGTATCCATCGATCGACCGGATCGTCGAGCTGGAAGTGCCCCTGCTCGTACAAGGTCATCATCGCCACACCGGTGATCGGCTTGGTCATCGAGTAAATACGCCAGATGGTGTCGTCGACGACAGGCAGATCGCGTTCGCGGTCGCGGCGCCCGAAGCTGGCGAAATAGCCGACCACGCCGTTGCGCACGATCGCCATCTGGGCTCCTGCGATCTTGCCCGGCTCGAGATATCTCGAGTTGAGGTGGCTGGCGATGTTCTCGAGGCGCTGTGGGTCGAGGCCGGCTTCCTTCGGGTTGGCGATCATGGGTTGTTCTCCAAATCGGGTTGGGCAGATGCTCCGGACGAGATGAGGTCGTCGATCTCGGCGGGTTCGAAGCCGAAATCGGCAAGGATCTGGCGGCTGTGCTGTCCCGCCACAGGGCTGGCGCTACGAATCGCGTCGTCGACACCTTCGATGTTGGTGGCGTTCTTGATGATGTCGATATCGCCAACCGACGGGTGCTGTGTTCGTGCTGCTACGCCCAGGTGCGCCACCTGCTGGTCGGCGAAGGCCTGTTGCATGTCGTTCACCGGGCCTGCCGGCACCCCGGCGTCGTTCAGCGCGTCTACCCACTCCGAGGTCGACCGGTGGCTGAGCGCCTCGGTGATGATCGCCGTGAGTTCGTCATGGTTGGCCAGGCGCTCGGACGGACCCTTGAAGCGGGGAACATCTGGCAGGTCCGGCCGACCGATCACCTCACAGAACGAGATCCACATCTGGCCCCATGCTGCGGCGACGTTCATGTGGCCGTCGGCGGTGGCATAGAGGCCCATCGGTCGCATGGTCGGGTGGTCGTTGCCTGCCTGGGGCGGGACCTCGTGGTCGACCGTCCAGCGGGCCGCCTGGAAGTCGAGCACACCCAGCATCGATTCGAGCAGCGATGTGTGAACCCAGCGGCCTACGCCGGTTCGTTGGCGCTCGTGAAGTGCCACCATCAACCCGACGGCCAGCTGTAGACCTGCCGCGATGTCGGACACCGCAGCGCCGGCCCGCACGGGCCCCTGGCCCTCGATGCCCGTAACGCTCATCATCCCGGCCAGACCTTGGGCTATCTGGTCGACACCGCCACGCTCGGCATATGGTCCGGTTTGGCCAAAGCCCGAGATCGACCCCATGACCAGGCGCGGGTTGATGGCCGACACCGTGTTCCAGTCGAAGCCCAACGCGTACTTGACCCGAGGCCGCATGTTCTCGACCAAGACGTCGGCCTTGGCGACCAATCGGTGCAGCACCGCCCGCCCCGCGTCGGACTTCAGGTCGAGCGCCAGGCTTCGCTTGTTGCGATGGAGGTTGAGATAGTCGGGGCTCAGTTGGCCCCTCACCGATGTGTTCGGGGGTTCGAGGCGAATGACGTCTGCCCCCCAATCCGCCAACTGGCGCACGGCGGTGGGCCCAGCACGAGCAACGGTCAGATCGATCACCACCAGGTCGGATAGGGGCAAGTCCGTCGGCACGTGTCATTGGCTATCAGTTCTATGCCCGTCGGTTCAAAGACCGGATCCACCGGGCGCTAGTCGACAGCATCGGTGTTCAGCCGGGCGGACAGCTGGGCCCCCACCAGCGAAGCCGTCAGCGCGCTCGCAACCACTACGTAGCCCCAGACGTCCAGCGTCTCCAGCCCCAGCAGGGAGCGAAGGCCAGGAATCGACACGGTGGCCGCCTGCAGCAGGACGCTGGCCGCCACTATCCAGTTGAGCGTGCGGTTGCGCGGCGGGGTCCCAGAGACGGCGCGTGCCGGGTAGACGAAGGCCAGTTGGGCCAGAGACTCATAAAGGAACACAGCGGTGCGGGTCTGCTCGCCCGTGTAGCCGAACTCGGGAAGAGCGAAGAACAGCCCGAGGCCCAGCGCTGCCTTCAACACGCCGGTGGTGAAGATGAACGACAGGCCAGACGATGTCAGCAACGGTGAGTCTGGGGCCCGTGGACGGCGCCGCAAGACACCCGGATTGCGGTCGAGGCCCAGCGCAAGCGCTGGCGGTCCATCGGCGATGACGTTTATCCACAAGAGCTGCGCCGCCGTAAGCGGAACCAGCAGGTCGCCCAGGCTGTCGCGCATGTCGAGCACCGCAGCGCCGACCACCCCGATGGCGACCAGCAGCACCAGCGCCACGTTGGTCGAGAACAAGAAGCGCAGGAACTTCTGGATGTTGTCGTAGATACCCCGACCCTCTTCGACGGCGGCCGTAATCGTTGCGAAGTTGTCGTCGAGCAACACCAGGTCGGCGACCTCACGAGTGACGTCGCTACCCCGATCACCCATGGCGATGCCGATGTCCGCGCGCTTCAGTGCCGGAGCGTCGTTGACACCGTCGCCCGTCATCGCGACCACCTGGCCGTCCTCGCGAAGCGCCTCGACCAGCGCCAGCTTGTGTTCGGGACTCACGCGGGCGAACACACTGGTCCGGCCGACCTCGAACCGCAGCTCTTCTGGTGTCAGCTGGTCTAGCTCCTGGCCAGTCAGCACCCGATCGCCGGTGATCCCGATTGCCCTGGCGATCGAGGCGGCGGTGGCCGGGTGATCGCCGGTGATCATCACCACCCGGATTCCTGCAGCCTCGGTATCGGCGATGGCCCGCTCGACCTCTGGCCTTGGAGGATCCCACAGCCATGCGATGCCCAGCCAGGTGAGGCCCCGGTCGTGCTCGGCCTGAGAGTAAGCGAAGCCGATTACTCGGTATCCCTGACCCGCCGCAGCATCGACTTGGGCTTGCCAACCCGCTCGCGCGTCCGGGTCGAGATCACACATTTCGAGCAGGACTTCGGCCGCTCCCTTCAGGTAGGTGACAGGGCGCTGATCCTCGACCACGGTCACTTGCATGAAACGCCAGGCCGAATCGAAGGGCCTGACCGCCTGGCGCACACTCGAACGCCGGGTAGCGGCTGGGTCGCAACCGTGTTTGGCAGCGAATGCGTACAACCCGAGTTCCAGCGGATCACCGCTGGACCCGTCGGGTTCCGCATCGGCGGCTAGAACCATGGCCCTGAGGGCCCGCTGGGTGTCGGGCGAGTCGAGCCGTTGAACGGTCATCGTATTTTCGGTCAAGGTCCCTGTCTTGTCGGTGGCGATCACCGTGACCGACCCCAGGGCCTCTACAGCCGACAGCCGCCTTACGACCGCCTTGCGGTTGCTCATGCGCTCGGTTCCGAGTGCAAGGGTCAGGGTCAGCACGGCGGGCAGACCCTCGGGCACCGCAGCTACCGCTACGGCGACAGCGAACAGCAACGCCTCGTCGAACTGGTCGATTCCTTCGACACCCACTCCCGCAACCGTCAGCACAACTGCCAAGGCCGCGATCCATCGTGCAATCCGATGGCCGAAGCTCTCCATCCTTCGTTCCAGCGGGGTTCGCTCGGCTGCAACCGAGCCGATCAACTCGGCAATGCGGCCCATGGCCGAGTTCGGACCGGTGCGGGTCAGTTCGGCCCACCCGAGACCGCGTACGGCCAGGGTTCCCGAGAAGACCTCCTCTTGTGTCTCGCGTTCGACCGGCACGGACTCGCCGGTGAGGATCGACTCGTCTACCAGGAAGGCCTGTGCTTCGACCATGACCCCATCGGCGGGGATGCGGTCGCCGGCTTCTATCCGCACCAGGTCACCAGGCACCAGGAGCGACGTGTCCAGGTGAGACAACGAACCGTCTCTCATGACCCACACGTGCGGTGCGGACAGTGCCTTGAGTCGCTCGAGTGCGTCTTCGGCCCGGTATTCCTGCCACACACCCATCGCCGTGTTGAAGACGAGGATCGCGGCGATGGCGATCGACTCGAACGGCCACTCGTGGGCTCCTTCGAAGACCCACACGGTCAGGTCGAACGCCAGTGCGAACAACAAGATGTAGATGATCGAGCTGCGCAGTTGGCCGGTGATGCGTCTCCAAAGTGCAACTGGTTGTGACGCGGGCAGTTCGTTGCGCCCGTGCTCGATCAGGAGCTCCTGGGCGCGGGCCGACGACAGCCCCTGAGACGGCTTGGATGTGGTCATCGTCTACCCGTCGTTGGGATGGGCGATGGGCGACACGAAGCCGTCGGGTTTCAGCGCCAGCACCGAGCAGGTCACCTTGTCCAGAATGGTCTCAGCGGTGTTGCCCATGACCAGGCCCGGGATCCCACCCCTGGCCACACTGCCAAGCACCAGGAGGTTGATCTTCTGGTCGGCAACAGCGTCTACCACCGCTACGGCCGGCCTTCCCTTGCGAAGGTGTTTGCGCCAGGGCCAGCGGGCGATCGATGGGCTCGCGACCAATTCGTCCAGCGCCTGCGTGCGACCTTCGAGCTCTTGGGCGAGCATCTTCTCGACGTCGTCTTCCGGCAGGTGCATGAAGGCCGAATAGCGCAATGAGTCTTCGCCGTACAGCTCCCATGCGTGAACCACGTGCAGCTCGCCGCCGGCCAGTTCGTGCATTGTCGCTGCGGTTGCCATGATGTCGAGGTTCAGGTCGAGTTCGGCGGGCTCGGGGTTGACCGCAGCCATGACCCTCGGCTTGCGGGCCCTGCTTGGGCGGATCACCCACACAGGTGCAGGGCATTTGCGCAACAGACGCTTGATGGTGGCCTTGTGCGGGGTTTCCACGCCTGCGCCGACTACGACGAGGTCGTGTTCAGCGCGAAGAACCTGGTGGATGATGGCGATGGCAGCGGTGCCCGAGTCGACCCTGACGTCGGCGTCGTCCAGATGGACCCGCTTTGCGAATCGCTCGAGCCGCTCGCGCTCGGCCCCGCGGGCTGCCTCGACGATCTGGTCGACCTGACCCGAGCGCTTGAACATGCGCTGAAGCCCCGAAGGTTCCTCGACGCACCCCATTATGGTCAGCTCGGCGCCGGTGGCCTCCAGGATCGGCCTCAGCTGTCTGAGCGCCGCGGCGTCCTGCTCGGGTTCCAACGAGCAATAGAGGGCGCTGCTGAACGCAGACATCTGAGTTCCCTTCGTGCGGGTCTTTCGATGTCTTGATCCTTGTTGCTCAATAGAGGTTCCGGACAGGGTCTTTTGGCTCAACCGGTGTCGGTTTCGGAGGCCTTTCGCGAGCGACGGCTCAGGGCGATCCTTCGAGCGGCTTGATCGGACACCCGCGCCAGAAGAGGCCCCAGAACCGCCAGCAACAGCACATAGGCCGCTGCAAGTGGGCCCAGGTCGTCCTCGATTCCTTCGGCGACAGCGATGCCGGCGATGACGATCGAGAACTCGCCACGCGCTATCAGTGTGGTGCCGGCGCGCAGCCTGCCCGGAAGGTCGATTCCGGCTCGTTTGGCGCTCCACCACCCTGTAGCCAGCTTGGTGAGGCTGGTGACGACGGCCAGGCCGATCGCCAGCGGCAAGGCGGCGGGCAGCTGCGAAGGGTCTATCTGCAGACCGAAGAACGCGAAGAACAAGGCGGCGAACAGATCGCGCAGAGGCGCCAGGATGGTTCGTGCGGCCCTTTCGGCGGGCCCGCTGATGGCGATGCCGACCAAGAACGCGCCCACGGCGGCCGATGCCTGGACCTGCTCGGCGAGGCCGGCGACCAACAGGGCCAAACCCAACAGGCTCAGCAGCAGGTTCTCGTCTGAGCGGTCGAACAACAGGGCGCTGAGCTTTGAGCCGTGTTTGACCGCGATCACCAGCGTGACGACCACTGCGGTTACCGCAAGCACGACCTCGAAGGTGATAGCCAGAGCGTTGCCGCCGATCAGCAACCCGGCCATGAGGGGCAGGTACAGCGCCATCACCAGGTCTTCGGTGACCAGGATGGCAAGCACCACCGGTGTCTCGCGGTTGCCGGTCCGCCCCAGATCGGCCAGGACCTTGGCGATGATTCCCGACGATGAGATGTAGGTGATGCCGCCTAGCAACAGCGCGGCCCGATAGTCCCACCCGAGGGTCAGACCCAGAATCACCCCCGGCGAGGCGTTCAACACCAGGTCGACCGCTCCGGCCGGCGCCTGCTCTCGCAAGGCCGATGTCAGCTCGTCGCCCGTGTATTCGAGGCCGAGAAGCAGCAGCAACAAGATCACGCCGATCTGGGCGCCACTTTCTATGAAGTCTCGTGCAGTGACCAGCTCGACGAAGCCGCCCTCGCCGACCGCCAGGCCGGCGATGAGGTACAGCGGAATCGAAGGGATACCCCAGCGAGCCGCGAGCCGGCCAAGCACGGCGAGCGCGACCAGAATCCCGCCCAGCTCGACGAGAAGTGCAGCTGTGCCCGGTGCCCCCGCAGCGATCATCGGCGCCTCAGCTCAGGAGTTCGATGGCCATGTTTATGCCCTGGGGTGTGCCCACGACCACGGCGGTGTCGCCCGCCCTGAGCCCCTGGTCCGGTTCGGGCGCCGGAATGGGACGCTCGTTGCGAACCAGGGCAACGATCGACACGCCGGTACGCCGTCGCATCTCGGTATCGCCGATCGTCTTGCCGGCATAGGGACTGTCGTCTCGAATCGGCAGCCAGTCGATGGCCAGGCCTGCGATGTCTTGTCGAAGATCGTCGAGGCGCTGCGAAACCGTCGTGCCACCGAGAAGATCGGCCAGGATGCGAGCTTCCTCGGGCGACAGGTTGGCGGATTCGCTGACGCAATCGGGGTCGTCGCGGTGGTAGATCGCGACCTCGCGGCGTCCGCCGTGGTGAGAAATCACCCCAACTCGAGTGCCCGACTCGGCCTCGAACGTGTGAATGGTGCCGACTCCGGGGAGCTTGGTCTCGATCAGCTCGGTCATACTTGGATTATGGAGGAGCCGAAGGCCGATCGGTCATGGGTTGTCGGGGTCGATGGATCGCCCAACTCGCTGGCGGCTCTGCGCTGGGCGCTCATCAACAGCGCGGGCCGGGCCGACCGGATCGTCGCGGTCGCCGCATGGCAACACACTCAAGGCGACCCAGACCCGCCGACTCCGGTGGTCGAGCGAACGATGCAGCACCGCCTCGAGCTTCAGGAACTGCTGGTGGCGGTGGGCGCGGACGAGCGGGCGGTGGCGGTTTCGCGATTCGGTTCGCCGGTCGACGCGTTGCTGGAGGTGTCTCGCTCGGGCGATCTGATCGTGGTGGGCAGTCGCGAGCGAGGCCGGGTTCGACGCACCCTGGCGGGCTCGGTCAGCCACGAGTGTGCTGTGCGCGCCCGCGTGCCGGTGGTGGTGGTTCCGCCGACTCTGAGGCCGTTCTCGCCCATCGAGCGCATCGTCGTGGGTTTCGACGGGTCTGCCAACGCTCGCCAGGCGCTTGCCTGGACGCTCGATTTCTCGGGCCCCGACGCGGAGGTGGTGGTCGTGGTGGCCACCGGATCCAGGCGTTCGGGTCGTGCGTTTCAGCGGGGGACTGGCACCGTCACCCCTGACTTCGAAGCACTTGTCGGCGAGATTTCTGGCGAGGCGGGCCCGGCGGGGCGTGTGCGGTTGGCGGTGGAGGCCACCGAACCGATCGCAGCCTTGGCCACCCATTCTCGAACTGCCTCGCTGCTGGTTCTGGGAGCCAGGGGCAAGGGAGCGGTGGCGGCCGCCCTCCTGGGGTCGGTTTCCAGCAGGTACGTGTCCAAGCCTCCGTGCCCTCTGGCCTTGGTGCCGGCCCTGCTGCAACCGTCGGGTCGACACACCCGAGGCGACGATCAGATCCTCTAGGCCAGAGCAGGCGCTACGGTTTGCGGATCCGCTCTCAGCACCCGGAGGCACAGAATGGCTGGTGGCCTGGTCGGCCTTCTAGATGACATCGCATCGCTGGCGAAGCTCGCTGCGGCGTCGGTGGACGACGTCGGCGCTGCTGCCAGCCGGGCCAGCATGAAGGCCGCAGGAGTTGTGGTCGACGACACCGCCGTCACCCCTACGTACGTTCATGGCCTTGCGGCCGAGCGCGAGCTTCCGATAATCGGGCGCATCGCCAAGGGCTCGCTCAAGAACAAGCTGCTGTTCATACTGCCCGCGGCGTTGATCCTCAGCGAGTTCGTGCCGATCCTGGTCGAGATCATCTTGATGTGTGGCGGGGCGTTCCTGAGCTTCGAGGGCGCAGAGAAGATCCACCACAAGCTGGCACACAGAGATGCCCACGCCCCCGAGGACGATCTTCCGGCGGTGGCTCTGGGCGCCGACGCCGAGCAAAGGACCGTAGCCGGGGCCATCAGAACCGACTTCATCTTGTCCGGCGAGATCATGGTGATCGCCCTGAAAGAGGTCATCGACGAGGGGTTCGTGTCGCGAGCGGTGATCCTGGCCATCGTTGCGGTTGTCATCACCATCATCGTCTATGGGCTGGTAGCGGTCATCGTGAAGATGGACGATGTGGGCCTGAAGTTGGTCGAGCGTGGAGGCTCGACAGATCGACTCGGTCGCCTGTTGGTGCTGGGTATGCCCAAGGTGCTGACGTTCCTGTCGGTAGTAGGCACCGCGGCGATGCTGTGGGTCGGCGGGCACATCTTGCTGGTCGGCACCGACGAACTCGGCTGGCACGGCCCATACGAGTGGGTCCACCACCTCGAGGAACAGGTTCACGACGTGGGCGGTGTGGGCGGGTTCCTGGCCTGGCTGATCAACACCGCGATATCGGCGGTGGTGGGGCTGGTTGTGGGGTTCGTCCTGGTGTTCGTCATCGGTCGGTTGCCGCTGGCGAAGAAGGCTGCTCACTGACCGCGGGGCTCAGCCGCATCGACAGCAACCAGGTCGAAATCACGAACGATGTGGATCCCCAAAGCGCCGCATCGAGACCGCCCCACAGATAGAGCGCTCCAGACAGCAGGGTGCCGACGAGACGACCCGCTGCATTGGCCGAGTAGTAGAACCCGACGTCGAGGCTGACGTCATCGCCCTTGCTGTAGGCCAGGATCAGATACGAGTGCAGCGACGAGTTGACGGCGAAGACGACGCCGAACACGACCAAACCGCCCACGATGGCGAGCGTGGTCGCGATGTCGAGTGCCACCATCACCGCAATGGCGGCTGACACCGCCGCCAACGCCAAGGCCCACGTCCGTGCGGCCGATATCTCGGCGTCGAGGTCGCCACGAGTCGAGCCGAGGATCCTGGGGGCGACCGATTGCACCATCCCGTAGCCGATCACCCAGGCGGCCAGGAAGGCGCCGATTCCGTAGAACGACCAGCCGAGCGTGTCGTCCAGAAACACCGGAAGAGCTACGACGAACCAGATGTCGCGCGATCCGAACAGGAAGAACCTGGCCGCAGACAGCCGGTTGATGGCAGGCGACTTCGACAGGATCGACTTCACGGCCGGCTTGTTCTTGGCCTTTCCGATGTCTTCGTTCAGCAGCGCGCCCACCAGAACCAGGGCGACCGCAATCAGGGCAGCCATGGTCCACAGAGAGGCGTCGTATCCGATCCACTGGAGCAGGGCCGCACCCAGGAAGAAGCCGACACCCTTCAGAGCGTTCTTCGAACCGGTCAGGACTGCGACCAGGCGAAACAGCGCACCCTCACCTGCGATGAACTTGACCGCGCTCTTGGAGCTCATCTTTGTGAGGTCTTTGGCGACACCCGAAAGTGCCTGGAAACCCATCACGTAGGCCACCGACGCCAGCTCTTGCCAGCCGGCTTCGTGGAACGTCAGTGCGACGAGGGCCACTATCTGCAGCCCCAGACCGAACAACAGTGTGCGGTTCAGGCCCGAGCGTGCGCCCACCCAGCCGCCGATCAGGTTGGTGACTATGCCCATGAATTCATAGAGCAGGAACAAGAATGCAATCGACACCGGCGAGTAGCCGAGGTCGTGGAAGTGCAATAGCACCAACATGCGCAGCGCGCCGTCGGTGAGGGTGAACGCCCAATAGCCGGCGGTCACCAGCGCGTAGTTGCGAAGCTGCACTGTTCAGCTCACCAGCGATGCGGCGACCTTGGCCGCCAGGTCAGCCATCCGAAATGCGTAGCCGTATTCGTTGTCGTACCAGGCGAGCACCTTGACCATCCGGTTGTCGACCACCATCGTCGAGGGCCCATCGACGATGCCAGAGCGGGTGTCGTTGACGTAGTCGGCCGACACCAGCGGCCGGTCTTCGAAGCCCAGGATGCCCTGTAGCTCACCTTGCGCCGCGGTTCGGAAGAGGTCGTTGACCTCGTCTGCGGTCACGTCGCGTGCAACGGTGAACACCGCGTCGGTCAGCGATGCGTTCAGCAGTGGGACACGCACCGCCACCCCGTCGAGCTTTCCGGACAACTCGGGGTAGATCATCGTGATAGCTGTCGCCGAGCCGGTCGATGTGGGAATCAGCGAGTTGAGGGCCGATCGGGCCCGGCGCAGGTCCTTGTGCGGGGCGTCGACGACCACCTGGGTGTTGGTGACGTCGTGGATGGTGGTGATGACGCCCCGTTCGATACCCACCGATTCGTGGATCACCTTCACCACCGGGGCGAGGCAATTGGTGGTGCAGGAGGCCGCTGTGACTATGTGGTCGGCCGCCGGGTCGTATAGGTGGTCGTTGCAGCCCATCACGATGTTGAGAACACCCTCGCTCTTCACCGGCGCGGCGACGATCACCTTGCGTACGCCGGCCTGCAGGTATGGGTCGAGCAGCTCGGTGGTGCGGAACTTGCCAGAGCACTCGAGCACCATGTCGACCCCGCTTCGGGTCCAGGGCACCGAGCCGGGTTCTGCGATCGATGTATGGGCGACCGGCGCGCCGTTCAGGCTGAACCCCTCGTCGTCGGATGAGATCTGTGCGTCGAACCGCCCGTGAACGGTGTCGAACTCGAGCAGGTGGGCCGACGTGCGCGGGTCGCCGGCGATCTCGTTGACGTGGGCCAGTTGCAGTTCGGGGTGGTGGGCCAGGGCCCTCACCACCAGGCGCCCGATGCGCCCGAAGCCGTTGATTCCTATGCGTGTCGTCACGGCTCGACAAGCTAACAGCAGTGAGTATTGAGTCAATAGATGTTGATTGAAAATCGGGATCTGGTCGAGGGCTAAATTCCTCTGCGAAGGGGGATGACATGAGCGACAGCGAACCCGGCGACGTGCCCAGGCCTTGGCTCGCTACTTACCCGGCCGAGATCCCATCGACGATCAAGCCGAGACACACATCGGTCCTCGGCTACTGGGACGAGCTGGTCGATTCGAGCCCCGACTCGCCGATCATCCACTACTTCGATGACACCCTGACAGTCGCTCGGTTGGACGACGACGTGAACGCGCTCGCCGCGTGGCTTTCCGACGTCGGGGTTGCTGCCGGTGATCGGGTGGCCGTTTACCTGCAGAACGACCCGCATTGGCTGACCTCGATGCTGGCGTGCTGGCGTATCGGAGCTATCGCCGTTGCCGTGAACCCCATGTTGAAGTCTCGTGAGCTTGCCAAACAGTTGGCCGACTGCTCTCCCGAGGTAGTGGTGTGTCTCGACGAACTGCTGCCCACCGTCGAGGGGGCCGTCGACGAGGCGGGCCTGTCGCCCAGTGTGTTGGTGGTGGCGAGCCCGGGTGCGGTCGGCGGCACAACCGAACACACGCGTTTCGCCGACGTCCTCGCAGATCGAGACGGGGCTCGGGTGCCCAGGCGAACACCGCCGCCCGACGAGCCGGCGATGCTTACCTACACGTCTGGCACAACCGGAGCCTCGAAGGGCGCCGTCAACACGCACGGCAACATCGTGCACAGCACCGTCGTCTACGAGCGGTGGCTCGATGTCACAGCCGACGACGTCATCTTGGGTGTGGCGCCACTGTTCCACGTCACCGGGTTGGTGGCCCACATGGCCATAGCGGCGGTGGCGGGCGCGCCGCTGGTGCTCTTCCATCGATTCGAGCCAGCCGAGGCGCTCCGTTTGATCGAGCGCTGGCGCGTCACCTTCACCATGGGTTCGATCACGGTGTTCGTCGCGCTGATGTCACATCCGAACTTCGACGAGACCGACCTGTCGTCCCTGCGATGTGTTGCATCGGGTGGTGCGCCAATAAGCCCAGCCATTGTTCAGCGCTTCGAGGATGCCACCGGCGCATACATCCTCAGCGTGTACGGGCTCACCGAGACGACATCGCCCAGCCACCTCACACCGCCCGGGCTGCGTGCCCCTATCGACCCCGGCACCGGTGCCCTCAGCGTCGGGTTGCCGGTGTCGGATGCCGACGTTTGGGTGGTCGACCCGCAGACACGGGAGCCGATGCCCATCGGCGAGCCGGGCGAGATCGTCATCGCAGGGCCCATGATCGTGCCCGAGTACTGGGGAAAGCCGGCCGAGACCCAACACGCCATTCCGGCCGGCAGATTGCATACCGGCGACATCGGCTTCATGAACAGTGAGGGGTGGTTCTGGCTGATCGACCGGTCGAAAGATCAGATCAACGCCGCCGGATACAAGGTGTGGCCTCGCGAGGTCGAGGACGTTCTGTACGAACACGAGGCGGTTCGGGAGGCAGCGGTAGTGGGCATGGCCGACGGCTACAGAGGCGAGACGGTCGTGGCCTTCGTGTCGTTGCGACCTGGAATGTCGGCCGATCCTGAAGAATTGGTCGACCACTGTCGCCAGAGGTTGGCTGCCTACAAATATCCGAGGCGCATCGACATCCTCGAAGAGTTGCCCAAGACGGCGTCGGGGAAGATCATGCGCAGAGTGCTTCGCGATGGGGGAGATGTTTCATGACCGATTCGAGTACCAGCGGCTTCACGGATGCCGAATTGGAGACCATGATCCAGGCTGCGCACCGCGAGTATGCGGCCGCGCGTCCTCGCAGCCGTGCTGCCCACGAGCGGGCCCGCAAGGTGCTGGCGGGCGGCAACACCAGGTCGGTGCTGCACTTCGATCCGTTCCCGTTTCGTGTGGCCAACGGCGAAGGGATCGTGCTCGAAGACATCGACGGCCATCGCTATGTCGACTTCTGCGGCAACTACAGCGCAGCCCTTCTGGGCCATCGGCCCGATTCGATTCGCAAGGCCATCGACCAGGCTCTGGATCGCGGCTGGGCGCTGGGAGCCGTGCAAGAGCCCGAGATCGAACTCGGCGAGTTGTTCTGCGCCCGATTTGCCTCGGTCGAGCGGGTTCGTTTCGCCAACTCGGGCACAGAGGCCAACCTGATGGCCGTCGGCACGGCGCTGCATCACACGGGCCGCTCGGGAGTGGGGGTGTTCGACCACGGCTATCACGGCGGTGTGATGGCCTTCGGCGACTTGGCCGGACCGCACCATCCTCTGAACGTTCCACACCGGTTCCACGTTTCGCCCTTCGACGACATCGCCGCCCTAGATGCCCTGTTCGCCCTTCCAGACCTCGGGTGTGTTCTGGTCGAGCCGGTGCAGGGCTCGGGGGGCTGCAGACCTGCATCGAATGAGTTCTTGTCCGAGTTGCGCAGGCGCTGCGACGACACAGGGGTGGTGCTCATCTTCGACGAGGTGATGACCTCGCGCCTGGCGCCAGGCGGGGCACAGGAGCGATACGGAGTTACTCCCGACCTGACGACGTTCGGCAAATACCTGGCCGGTGGTCTCAGCTTCGGTGCCTTCGGAGGCCGAGCCGACATCATGGACGCCTTCGATCCGGCCGTGGGCGGGCGCCTGTCCCAGGCCGGAACCTTCAACAACAACGCCCTTTCCCTCGCTGCTTCGGTGGCGGTGATGCGCCACGAACTCGACGACGAACGCATCGTGGCCGTAAACGCAAGCGGCGATCGTCTGCGCGAGCAACTGTCGCAGGCCTTCGAGCGCTCGGGTGCTCCGCTGTGGGTCACCGGTATGGGGTCGATGTTGTGCGTCCACGCCGACGACCCCCGGCTCGTCGAGTTGTTCTTCCATGCGATGTTGGCTCGGGGCCACTATGTGGCCCGCAGGGGGTACATGGCCCTGTCGATGCTGATCACCAGCGAACACATCGCAGAACTGGTCGACGATGCGTCGGCGTGGGCCTCAGGTCTCGTCGGGCGTTGAGTGCGGCACCACGACCTGGTCGGCATAGTCGCCGATGTTGGGGTAGATGGCTCGCACGAGCCACACGGCCAACACGGTGGCGACCAACTGGGCTGCGATGAACGCGGGGGCCGACGACGGCCTGATGCCGGCAAACGTGTCGCTGAAGGTGCGAGCCACGGTGACGGCCGGGTTGGCGAAGCTGGTCGAAGACGTGAAGTAATACGCCCCTGCGATGTAGCCGCCGACAGCGAATGCCGCCGCCGAACTGCGACCCGAGCGCACCACGCCGAAGATCACCAGTAGCAGGCCAACGGTAGCTATCGCCTCGGCAAACACCAGATTGCCCGCAGAGCGGTCCTTGGTCGACCACTCGATCGCGCCCAGGTCGAACATGAGGTTGGCGCAGATCACTCCCACGATTCCGCCGCCGGTCTGGGCCAGCACATAGGCGACCGCTGTTGGTGTGTCGATACCGCCGAGCAAGCGATCGGCCAGCGTCACCGCAGGGTTGAAGTGGGCGCCGGACGCAGGGCCGAGGGCCAGTATCAGGGCGACCAACACCCCGGCCGTGGCGAAGGCGTTCTGAAGCAGCTGCAGCCCGACATCGTCGGTGAGTGTCTCGGCCATGACCCCCGAACCGACCACCGCAGCCAGCAAGAACGCGGTGCCGACGAACTCGGCCACCAGCTTCGACGCGCTCGGCCAGTTGGCTCTGCTGGATTCGTTGCCGGTCATTGGGTCAAGAAACGAGGTCGTCGATGCGTCGACCGAGGTCGGCTATCACCTGGTCGAAGGCGCTCCTGGAGCCCGAGGCAGCCGGGTCGGGGATCGACCAATGCAGCCAGTCGGGCAATGGCGAAAGCTCTTCGTGGGCTCGGTCGCAAACAGTGACAACCAGGTCTGTGCCATCTGTGCTGTCGAGCCGCCGCGGTGCTGCGTCGCCGAGGTCCAGCCCGATTCGTTTGGCGGCGGCGACGGCACCAGGGTGAACGTGGTCGGCTGGATGTGTGCCCGCCGAGGTGGCCGAACGACCTGTGCGGTGGGTCCACATCGCGGCGGCCAACTGCGACCTCGCCGAGTTGTGTGTGCATACGAATAGCACCGTGCCCGCGGGTGCAGTCGTGGGCAGGTCCAGCGACTCGAGCGGCTGGCGTTCCAGCCGTACATAGCGCCGGCGCCTGTCTCCAGAAGACACGAAGCGACGAACCAGGCCCGCCGACTCGAGGGTTTCGAGGTGATGCGCCAGCAGGTTGGTGGCGATTCCCAGCCGCTCGGCCAGCTCCTTGGGGGACCGGTCGGAGTGGGCCAACTCATCGATGATGGCCAGCCGGTGCGGCTCGGCCAGGGCGCCATGCAACCTGGCCCGGGCTTCGAGAGCTTCGTTCATCGCGAACGAGTAAATCACTCAGCGGTTGCTGAATCAACGGCAACGTCGGTCGGGGGGCTGATCGCCGAGCTGAGTTGTCGCAGGCGGTCGTGGCGAATGCTGAACCATGCCCACTTGCCCCTTTGCTCGCGATCGACGATGCCGGCTCGCGTCAATATCCCCAGGTGGTGGCTGACCGTCGGCTGGCTTCGCTGCAGCAGGTCTGGGAGGTCGCACGCACAGACCTCGCCGGTGTCCGAGTTGGCCATCAGCGACACGAGCCTCAAACGCACGGGGTCGGCCAGTGCCTTCAGCATCTCGGCCAGGTCGTTGGCCTCGGCGTCGTCGAGGGTGTCGCCGGAAAGCGACGCGCAGCACTGCGTTGTGAGGGTGCTGGGCGAATTCACAGCTTCATATTGACATCTTTCGATACGACTCGCTAACGTATTGAAGGTCGTCGATATGACGATCAACACCAGCTCCACTCACGAACCCGACATCAGGAACCGTCATGCGCCTCCAACTAGCCCTCAACGTCGACGATCTCGACTCGGCCATCGCCTTCTACTCGACCATGTTCGACGCCGAGCCCGCCAAGGTCCGCCCCGGCTATGCCAACTTCGCCATCGCCGATCCGCCACTCAAGCTGGTGCTGTTCGAAGGGGCCGGCCCGGACGGATCCATCAATCATCTGGGGGTCGAGGCCCAAACAGCGGCCGAGGTCACCGCCGCCGAAGGCCGGCTCAGCGGCGGCGGGCTCCAAACAACCGGTGTCGAAGAAGCGGTGTGTTGTTACGCCGACAAGGTCGAGACCTGGCTCGAGGCACCAGACGGCAATCGCTGGGAGTGGTACGTCAAGACCGGCGATGCCGAACAGCTCGAGCGAACCACAAACACCTGCTGCGGTTGACGTCAGGGGGTGTCTGCTGGGGTAGTCGCGGCTCTAGTGTGTCGAGGTCTCAACACATCAGCCAGCGAGCGACGAGCCCAGATGTCATCTCGATACGACACCGACACCGCAATCATCCCCACGGGCGAGGGCGCCTTCGACGTCCGCATAGACGGCGGTTGGTGGATACAGCGTGGCCCGAATGGCGGATATGTCGCCGCCCTTCTCGCCAGGGCCATCGGCCAGTACGTCGGCGAGGGTGACAAACACGCGAGGTCGCTCACCGTCCACTACCAGGCGCCCGCGACCGAGGGCCCTGCGCAAATCAGCGTCTGCACAGAACGGGTCGGCCGCACCGTCCACTTCACGGCCGCTCGCCTGGTTCAGGGCGATCGACTCATCGCAACCGCCAGCGCAGCACATGCCCGGCTCAACGCCAACAGTCCGGCATTCGCCGATCCGAGCTTCCCCGACTATCCCGACCCAGACTCGATAGCGGTTCCGAAGGCACTTCCCGTGACCATTCCGTTGCGCGAGCGCTACCAGTACCGCCACGTCACCGGCCGGCCATGGGACGGCCCCAGAGAAACGGCCGAAACCGGCGGCTGGATCCGTCTCGCAGAGCCCCGCCCTTATGACGCTGCCGTCGTGGCAGCACTCAGCGATGCCTGGTACCCGGCTGTGTTCACGCGTCTCGCAACGCCTCTGGGAGTCCCCACCGTCGACCTGACGGTCCACATCCGATCGGTCGAGGCGCTGGCGCGGATGAAACCAGACGACTGGATGGCCGTTCGGTTCCGCACCACGGTCGCGGCCGAGGGTTTTCTCGAAGAAGACGGCGAGCTCTGGGCACCCGACGGAACGCTGGTGGCCCACTCCCGCCAGCTCGGGCTGTTGCTGGCCGAGTGAAGGAGGCCTGATGGGTACCGGCAGAGCGTTTGTGGTTGGTTCGGGCCCCAATGGGCTGGCCGGGGCCATCGTGCTGGCGCGCGCTGGCCTCGATGTCACCGTCTTCGAAAGGTCGGCCCACGTCGGCGGAGCCACACGTTCTTCTGAGGCCATGCGCGATGGCTTGTTGCACGATCATTGTTCGGCGGTGCACCCCCTGGCGGCCGGTTCGCCCTTCTTTGACGACTTCGGTCTCGAGTCGCACGGGCTCAAATGGAGGTTGCCCGCGGTCGATTGTGCCCACCCGCTCGACGACGGTTCGGCCGGCGCCTTGTACAGATCGATCGACGAGACGGCCGCGCAGCTCGGATCTGACGGCCGGATGTGGAGGCGGCTGCTTGCCGCTCCTTCGGAGGCGTTCGACCAGCTTCGCAACGACCTGTTGCGTCCGCTTGTGGCCTTTCCCGACCACCCCGTTCGCTTGGCTCGTTTCGGAGCCGGCGCCCTCATGCCCGCATCGGTGTTGGCTCGGCTGTTCGACTCACCCCGAACCAAGGCGCTGTGGGGAGGCGTCGCCGCCCACGCCTATACGCGGCTCGACAGACCGCTGACGTCGAGTGTCGGACTGGGCATCCTGGCGGCGGGTCATCGCCATGGCTGGCCGGTTGCTGAAGGAGGGTCGCAGAGGATCGCCGATGCCATGGTCGCCGCTCTGGCGGCCGAAGGAGGAACGGTCGAGACAGGCATCGACATCAGGTCCTTCGATCAGGTGCACGGTGCCGACATCGTGCTATGGGACACCTCACCCACAGCCGTGCTTGCGATCATGGCCGATCGCCTTCCGTCGCGGGTCCGCCGATCGTACGAACGATTCCGATACGGACCCGCCGCCTTCAAGGTCGACTTCGCCGTCGAGGAAGGCGTTCCATGGCGCAGCGAAGCAGCCCGCAACGCCGGCACCGTCCACGTCGGTGGAACCTTCGACGAAATCGCCCAGGCCGAAGCGTTGGTCAACGCGGGGCGAATGCCCGAGCGGCCGTTCGTTCTGGTGGGTCAGCAGTACCTTGCTGACCCCGGGCGGTCGGTGGGGACATTGAAGCCCGTCTGGTCTTACGCTCACGTGCCCAACGGCTACGGCGGAGACGCAACCGAGGCCGTCATCGCGCAGATCGAACGCTTCGCTCCCGGGTTCAGGGAGCGCATCATCGATTTCGTCGTTCGTCGACCGGGCGACCTTTCAGCCGAGAACGCCAACTTCGTGGGCGGCAATATCTTGACCGGCGCCAAAGACCCCAAGCAGCTGGTGTTGGGTCCACGGGCAAACATCCGTCCCTACGACACGGGGGTCGATGGCCATTACCTGTGTTCGGCGGCGACGCCCCCAGGCCCTGGTGCGCACGGCATGTGTGGCTACCACGCTGCTTCCCGCGCGCTTTCGCGGCTGTGACTCTCAGGAGATCTTCGGACCGTCCTCGCCTACGAACTCGGTGCGCAACTCGCGCTTGAGCACCTTACCGGTGGCGTTGCGCGGCAGGGCCTCCACGATCGCGATGTCGTTTGGCACCTTGAACTTGGCCAGCTTCGCGACACAATGCTCGATGACCCTCGAACGGTCCAAGCTGGTCCCAGGCTTCAGCGCCAGCACGGCGAGCCCGACCTCGCCCCACCGGTCGTTCGGGACGCCGATGACGGCCGCCTCGGCGACCTCGGGCAACTGATACAGCACGTTCTCGACCTCGGCCGGGTACACGTTCTCGCCGCCCGAGATGTACATGTCCTTCCAGCGATCGACTATGTACACGAAACCCTCGTCGTCCATCCGTGCAGCATCGCCCGTCTTCAGCCAGCGCCCCTCGAACGCCTTGGCAGTGGCCTCGGGTTTGTTCCAGTAGCCGGGGGTGATGTTGGGCCCTGCCACCCACAACTCGCCAACCTGGTCTGGGCCGCAGTCGTTGCCGTCGTCGTCGACGATGCGGAACTCGGTGTGCATCAGCGCCTTGCCGGTCGAACCGATCTTGCGCAACGCGTCGCCCG
Source organism: Acidimicrobiales bacterium (assembly GCA_041394185.1). Lineage (NCBI taxonomy): Bacteria > Bacillati > Actinomycetota > Acidimicrobiia > Acidimicrobiales > Acidimicrobiales bacterium. Next base: position 861,797 of record JAWKIQ010000003.1, on the reverse strand, counting down.
GGTCCAAGAAGATGCACGCCGGGCTGGTCTCGGTCATACCAAAACCCTGCGCCAGCAGCACACCTCGTTCGGTCCAGGCCTCCATGATCGCCAGAGCGCAGGGTGCCCCGCCCACACCCGCGATTCGCAGCCGACTGAGATCGGTGGTCTCGAAGTCTGGGTGCTGCATCATGAACTGGTACGGCGCCGGCACCGCAAAGAAGTGGGTGATGCCCTGAGCTGGGTCGCCCAACACCTGCAGTGTCTCGGCCGGATCGAACGTCTTCAGAATCACAACCGTGCCGCCCGCGTGCAGCACCGGGTTGCTGTAGCAATTCAAACCACCGGTGTGGAACAGCGGAAGGATGTTCAGGTGAACGGTGTCGACTCCGATGCCCGCCGGGATGCCCAAGTTGACGCAATTCCAGAAGTTCATCCCGTGGGTGATCATCGCCCCCTTCGGCAGCCCCGTGGTGCCAGACGTGTACATGATGGTGATGACATCGTCGTGGGTCAGGGCCGCCCTTTGAAGCTCGGCGCCCGTCGCTTCGCCAAGCGCGCGCTCGTATGCGCTATCGGGTTTGCCGCCGTCGATCTCGAGCAGGGAATCGATCGAGCACAGTCGCTGAAGCTCGTTTGCAGAGTCGGCGAACGACTCGTCGTGGATCAGCAGCATCGGTGAGCTGTCGTTGATGATGTACTCGAGCTCGCTGACGGTGAGACGCCAGTTGAGCAACACACAGATCGACCCCGTGCGGGCGCACGCGAACTGGATGTCGAAATACTCGACACCGTTGTGGGCCAGCACGGCCACACGGTCGCCCCGCCCGATGCCCAACGAGCCGAAGTATCCGGCCAGGGCATCGGCGCGACGATCCAGGTCGGCGTAGGTGAAGCTGCGGTCGGTGCCCAGGTCGCGAACCGCTTCCTTGGCGGGACGATTCGCGGCGTGATGGTCGAGCCAGTCGTAGGCCCGCACCGGGCCCCACCCCGACGGTCTCGAGGTCGTCATCGAGGCAAGGGCCTCGGAGGATGGCTCGAAGTCGATCGGATCAGATGCACTCGACACGCTGAACTCCTGTTGGCTGCCTGACGGATCTCGCGAACGTAGCAACTGCAGAAGCCGCACCGCGCGTCGGATGCCGTGCTGCCTGTGTGGAAGGGCTCAGGGAAGCTATCTGCGCCCGAGGTGGTTTCGAGTGTGTGAAGAGATCGAACGACGCTCGGTACGACCTGGTGGCAATCGGAGGTGGCACGGCGGGTCTGGTAGCGACCCTGGGAGTCGCAGGCATGGGCGGGCGAGCGATGCTGATCGAAGCCGACCGCACCGGTGGCGACTGTCTGTGGACCGGGTGTGTCCCATCGAAGGCGCTCCTGGCGGCTGCAGCCGCGGCGCAATCGGCCCGTACCGCTTCCAGCTTTGGAGTCGACTTGCCGGAGCCGGCGGTCGACTTCGCTCGGGTCATGCGATACGTCCACGCGACCAGAAAAGCGATCGAGCCCCACGACTCGCCCGAGCGCCTGGCAGCCAACGGGGTCGAGGTGGTGAGTGGCAGGGGCCGCTTCGTCGCCCCGGGTCAGGTTCAGGTGGGTGAGCGAGTTGTTCGCTTCCGCGCTGCGCTCGTCGCCACCGGGTCTCGACCGATGGTTCCGGCCATAGAGGGGTTGGCTTCGGCAGAACCGCTGACCTCTGACACCGTCTGGGATCTCGACTCGTTGCCCACGAGGCTGCTGGTTCTGGGTGGCGGTCCGATTGGCTGCGAGCTGGGACAAGCCTTCGCCCGGCTGGGCTCCAGCGTCACGCTGGTCGAGGCTCTCGGGCACCTTCTGCCCGGTGAACATGCAGACGTCGGGCGGGCGCTGGCCGATCGCTTCGCTGCCGAGGGGATGCGCGTGTTGACCGGTGCCCGGGTTGTTTCCGTGGCGGCCGCGGGGTCGGGTTCTGTGGCCACCCTCGACGACGGGCGGCGGGTCGAGTTCGATCGGGTCCTGGTGGCGGCGGGGCGCACACCCAACACGTCCGGCCTCGGTCTCGAGGACGTGGGCGTGCAGGTGGGGCCGCGTGGCCATGTGTTGGTTGACGACCTCATGGCGACCACGGGCGACCGCATCTTTGCGGCAGGCGACGTCACCGGCCTGATGCCTTTCACCCATGTTGCGGCCAATCAAGCCCGGCTGGTTGTGACGAACTCGATGCTGCGCACCCGTCGCCGCTTCGACAGCGAATCGATTCCGTGGGCGGTCTTCACCGACCCTGAGGTCGCCAGAGTAGGTATCGACGCATCGATGGCCGAGCTTCGATGGCCTGGCAAGGCCGTTGTGCAGCGGTTCGATCATTCCAAGTTGGACCGGGCTATCACGCACTCGTCGACCGAAGGATGGGTCGAGTTGGTCGCCGACCCCAAGCGCAGGCTGGTCGGGGCGACCATCGTGGGTCCGGCTGCGGGCGAGAGCATCGCCGAGATCGTCGCCTGGATCCGTCAGCGAGCGAGGGTCGACGACGTGTCCTCGGCCGTTCACGCCTACCCGACCTTTTCCGAGGGTCCCAGCCGAGCGGCCGATGAAGTGCTGAGGGCCCGGTACTTCGACCCCAAGGTCACCCGCCTCAGCTCGAGGTTGTTGACCGTGCTCCGCTCGATCGACAAGCCTCGAACCGCCGGCTAGGACAGCTCGCGGAGCCCGAACACGGTCCGTTGCGCGGCCGTGAACCACACCATGCCGGCGAATATCCACAAGATCGTGGTCGCGTGTTGGGGCAGCAGGCACACCAGCGAGTAGGCAACGATGGTCTCGAATCCCTCGGCCAGCCCCGACACGAAGCGCACGGTGCGATCGTCGGCGATCTCCAGGCCGCCACCCCTGGCGGAGTTCGCTGTCAGCGACCCCCACGACAAGAACGCGGTTACCGAAACGCAGTAGGCCGCCAGCAACACCACCGATGCCAGGCGAGCGTCGGGTACGCGGATTGCGATTGCCACCACGAACCCCGAGTAGACGACGAAGTCGGCCACCAGGTCGGCGAAGGCGCCCGCGGCCGACGTGCGTTCGAGGCGCGCGACGGCACCGTCGAGTCCGTCGAACACCCTCGAGACCAGCAGCGCAGCCAACGCCACCAGCCACAACCCGACCGCGGCTGCGGCGGCTGCGCCAAGTCCAAGCAGCAGGCCGGCGACGGTCAGTTGGGCCGGTCGCACCGATCGGCGGTGCAGCCAGCGACCAACGGTGGTGGCCGCCGGCGCATAGGCCGAGCGAAGGAGGGCGTCGATCATCTGGCCGTCCGTACCGCAGCTATCAGGTCATCGACGCTGGGCCTGTCGTCTGGCGACCGGGGCCAGTGGCCCCACACCAGCGTGCCGTCGGCGTCGACAACGAAATCGCCGCCCAGCTGACGCGTGTCCTCGGTCGGCCTGCGCAGACGCCGCCCGCTTCGCAGCAGCCGCGCATACAGCTTCAGCGTTCCCACGTTCCAGATGTCTGCGACGCTGCCCCTGCCGAGCCCAAAGCGGCCGTATAGCTCACGTCCAGGGTCGGCATAGACCGGGAACCCGATCCCCAGGTGTTGTTCGTGGGCGGCCAACCGCTCGGGCTCGGCAAACGTAACCGCCATTACGCCTACTTCGGCGAAGTGTTCCAGACGATCGCTCACGGCGATCAGGTGCTCTTGGCACGGCAGTCACATCAGGTGGCGATGGAAGATCAGCAGCGTTCGGCGTGAGGTCAGCTCCGCCAGTGAGCGACTGTGTCCCGAGCTGTCGAACAGCACCGCATCGCCGACGCGGTCGCCTATTTCGATCATGGGTTGCTCACCGCGGTGGCGTCGAGCGCATCACGGGTGGCAGACCAGAACTGCAGGGCTACCTCGACGTGGTCTTCGCCGTCGAAGTCTGCGACGCGCAACACTCGGCCGGCGAAACCGGGTGCGTTCCAGAATGGGTCTGACGTGTCCAGATCGAGCCGGTCTGGCCACCACGCCGACACGTACAGGTAGGGCTCCTCGATGCTCTGGTCGCCTGGCGAGGCCCCATAGCTGGCCCGGTGATTCTCGTCGCCCGCCTCGATTGCGGGGTCGAAGTGACCAGGCCACAGCTGGGGGCGGCTCGGGTCGACGGTGTCGCTGTCGGCTCGCAGCGCCTCCAGAGCCGCAAACGCCATGCCGTACCACTGGCCCAGAAAATCGGCGGCCGCGGGGTCGATGTCGAGCACCTCGTCGACGTCGCCAACCGGTGGGCTGTCGTGTTCGGCGGCGGTATCGGGATCGATGTCGGTACCCAGGAAGTTGGCCGCAGCGGCGAGGCTGGTCATCTCGACCTCGGCCACGCTGGCACCCCGTTGGTCGATGAGCATGTTGCCCGCGACCCGAATTTGACGGTCTTCGCCGAAGAAGGGGGTGCCGAACCCGTCCAGTGTCCACCGCAGGCCGAATTTCCCGTTGGCGGCGTGGCGAGCCGGTGCGATCACGTAGGCCGCCAGGCGGTGAAGCGCGAGGCGGGTGGTGACGAGAGAGTCGGGCACCGGCGGCAATCGGCGGGTTCCGCCAAGCCAACGCCGGCTGACCCAGTTGGCCAGGTCGGGCCTGGTCTCGACGAACTGGTTCCACGAAACAGTTCCCGGTGCCCCGGTGGGAGACAACGTCGTCAGGCGCCCACCGTGCACGGCGACGGGGTCGTCGGCGAAGTGTGGGCCGATGCCCACAGCAGGCGGTGATGGTTCCAGAACGGCCGGCTCGAACTGCGGGCCCACCACCTCGCGTGCTTCGGCTCGGGCATTTCGCGGCATCGAGTTCGGTGACATGGATCTAGAAACAACCTAGGCCGGTCGTGCCTTCCCGATCGTCTCAGATCCCGACCCCACCGAAGGCGATGCCAGTCAGGAAGTGCATGTCGCGGTCGAAGGTCGTCAGGTCGCTCGCTTCGAAGTCGCTGAGGCTGTCGTGGCCGCAAGCGCGGGCCAGCACCTTCATCAGCTCGACCGACGAGGTCAAGAAACTGGCTAGCTGCGCTGCCGATTGTTCGACATCGAGACGTGCCCTCAGGTGTTCTTGTTGGGTGGCGATTCCCACCGGGCAGTTGTCGGTGTGACACGCCCGCATGCCCAGGCAACCGATGGCCTGCATGGCCGCGTTGGACACTGCAATGGCGTCGGCGCCCAGCGCCAGCGCCTTGGCGAAGTCGGCGGCGGTTCGTAGCCCGCCCGTGATGACCAACGTGACGTCGGGGGCCGATGCGTCGAGGTGCCGGCGGGCGCGGGCCAGCGCCGGAATGGTCGGCACAGAGATGTTGTCTCTGAACAGCAGCGGTGCGGCCCCGGTTCCACCACCCCTCCCGTCGAGGATGATGTAGTCGACGCCTATGGCCAGGGCAGCGTCGATGTCGGCTTCGATGTGCTGCGCCGACAGCTTGGCGCCGATGGGTATCCCGCCCGATGCGGCCCGAACCTCATCCGCTATGCGCCTGAAGTCGTCCAGCGTTTCGATGTCGGTGAAGGTCGCGGGCGACACGGCGGGAGTTCCGGGTTCGAGCCCTCGCACCTCGGCGATGCGTCCCTTCACCTTTATTCCGGGCAGATGACCGCCCGTGCCCGTCTTGGCCCCCTGGCCGAACTTGAAGTGAAAGGCCTGAACCTCACGCGTCTTCGCGATGTCCCATCCGAACTTGCCGGACGCCAGTTCGTAGAAGTACCTCGAGCACGCCTGTTGTTCGTCGGGCAGCATGCCACCCTCGCCAGAACAGATGCCCGTACCCGCTCGCTCCGCGCCGGTAGCCAGAGCGACCTTGGCCTCCGCCGACAGCGCGCCGAAGCTCATGTCGGAGACGAAGATCGGTATGTCGAGGCGCAGCGGCTTCTGGGCTCTGGGCCCGATGTTCACCGTCGATTCGACGTGATGGTCGTCCTGCAGAGGTCGTCTTGCCAGCTGTGCGGTGACGAACTGAATGTCGTCCCATGCCGGCAGCTTCGAGTGTGGCACGCCCATCGCTGCGACGGGGCCGTGGTGGCCGGTGCGCTCGAGCCCACCTCTCGCCAACGATTGGATCGAACCGACGTGGGGCTCGTCCGGGGTGCCATGGGGGTCGGCATAACGACCCAGGTAGGCATCCCGATCGTAGGGCTGGGGGTTCTGGCGCTCCCACTCGGCGATCTCGTCCTCGTCGACGAACACGCCACCGTCTTCGATCCAAGACCCGAACTTGTGCAGCCGTTCGGAGTTGTCGTACGAGCTGATACCCGTGCGATAGCAATAGTCCCAGCCATGAAGTCCGCACAGAAGATCGTTGCCGACGACCTTGCCGTCGCACATCAGGGCTCCGCGGTGCAGGCAGCGTCCGTACATCACCGAGACCTCGTCGTCGTAGCGGACGATGACCAGATCGACGTTTGCGACGAGAGCGCCGGCAGGGTCTCGATCGGCCAGATTCTCGAGTTCGATGATTCGCAGCGGTTGCATCACAAGATCCTGGCATGGACGGGAATTAGTTACGACCGCCCGACGTTGACTGGGCCCGAACAGGAGATGATCGATCGATGTTCTTGGCCTTGAAGGAGATGACGCGTGCCAAGGCCCGCTTTGGCCTGTTGATCGCCGCGATCGGTCTCCTGGTTTTCTTGATCTTGTTCCAGCAGTCGTTGCAGAACGGCTTGCTCACCTCGTTCGTCGGCGCCATTCGAAACCAGTCGGCGCCGGTTCTCGTCTACACCGTCGACGGTCAGCGGGTCGTGCAGGGCAGCGTCATCACACCAGACCTCGAGCAGCAGGTCGGCGGATTGTCCGATGTTGCGTCCATCGGCCGCATCGGTCAGGGAACCTTCAGCGTCACCGCAGGCGACGGCTCGCTGTCTGAAACCACCATCTGGGGTTTCGAGGACGCGTCATTGGGTGCGCCAGACAACATCGTCGAGGGGCGTCTGGCCCAGTCGGGCGGAGAGGCCGTAGCCAGCGAGGCCGATGCCGACTTGGGGTTCGACCTCGGAGACACGGTGCTCGTCGAACCTGGCGGCCTCGAACTGACCGTTGTGGGTCTGGCGCGAGACTCGCAGCTCAACGCCGGACCGACCTTGTTCGTTCTGTACGACACCTACGTTCAGTCGGTCCAGTCGGCCAACCCAGACGCGGGTGAGCCCTTGCCCAACGTGTTGGCGATGGCACCGCGCGGTGGTCTGGATGCCGACGGACTCGTCGAGCAGGTCAACGCGCTGTCGGACGACCTCGACGCGCTCACCAAGAACGATGCCGCCGACCAAACGCCCGGCGTGGCTCAGGTTCGGCAGTCATTCGCCGTGATCTTCCTGCTGTACGGCCTGGTCATCCCGTGCATCGTCGGTTTGTTCTTCCTCATCGTCACGCTTCAGAAGTCGCCGAGCCTGACCCTGCTGCGCGCCATCGGGGCGCCGGGCAAGCGACTGGTTTCAGCCCTGTTGACCCAGGCTGTGATCATCGTTGCGGCCGGTTTCGCCCTGGGAGTGCTGATGTACACGCCCCTTTCTCAGCAACGGCTGGGCGGTATTGCGCTGCGCTTCGAAACCCCGGCCGTGGTCTTCTGGGGTGTCTTGCTCCTAGTGCTGGGCTTGGGCAGCTCGCTGCTGTCGGCGAGGCGGGTTCTGGCCATCGATCCCATCGAGGCGACCACCGGAGGTGCCAACCGATGAAGATCGCGTGGAAGGAACTGCTGCGCCAGCCGAGCCGCTTCGTCTCGGCAACAGCGATCTTGGCCCTCATCGCCTTGTTGCTGATGTTCCTGGGCGGCCTGCTCGACGGCCTGATCCGGCTGTCGACCGGGGCCCTTCGAGCACAGGATGCCGAGGCCATCGTGTTCTCGGAGTCTTCGCAGGCGTCGTTCCTGCGGAGTCGCGTCGATGCACAGACGCGCATCCAGATCGAACAGCTCGACGGTGTCGAAGAGGTCGGGGGCCTCGGGGTATCGCTTCTGGGCGCCCGCGTTCCCGGCAATGGCCCTCGCGACCTGGCCAGCGTCGCTCTGTGGGGCTACGAGCTCCCCACCGGGTCGCTGCCGGCACCGCCGGGCGACGGCGAGGCCTACGCCGACGAGGTTCTCTCGGCCGATGGGGTCGAACTGGGCGACGAGTTGTTGGTGGGCCCGGCCCGCACACCCATCAAGGTGGTGGGTTGGGTCGACGACACGGCCTACAACGGTCAAGGCGGCCTGTGGGCCAACATCTCCACCTGGCAGGAGGTACTGGCCCAGAACCGGCCCGGTGCGCGACTGGCCGAAGGCACCGTGCAGGCCCTGGCTGTGAGGTCGAGCGTCGACGCAGCCGAACTGATCGACCAGATCGACTCTGCGCTGGCTGGCAGCGCCTATGCGCTGAGTGTCCAGGACGCAATCAACGAGATTCCCGGCGTTACCGAGCAGCAGAGCACCTTCAACCAGATCCTCGGGGTCACCGTGGTGATCGCGCTTGTGGTCATTGCGTTGTTCTTCGCCCTCATCACCGTCGAACGAACGGGGCTGTACGGAGTGCTCAAGGCCATCGGCGCCCGCTCTCGAAGCATCTTCGCAGGGCTCGTACTGCAGGCCGTGGTGGTGACTGCGGTGGCTTCGGCGATCGCCGGCGTGTTGGCAGTGGTGCTCGACCTCTTGATCGGCCCGGGATCCATACCCCTGTACATCTCACCCGGACGCATTGCGTCGAGCGTCTTGTTGCTGTTGGTTGCGGCGGTGGCGGGCTGTGCGTTCTCGCTGCGCCGCGTTCTTCGTATCGACCCGGCTTCGGCCCTCGGGAGTTGAAATGACCGAACCCGCACTCCAGATGTCAGACGTCCGCAAGGTCTACCAAGTGGGCGACGACGAGGTCGTGGCGCTCGATCACGCCACGCTGACGCTGGGCGAGGACGAGATCGTTGCGCTGGTCGGGCCGTCGGGCTCGGGCAAGACCACTCTCTGCTCGATCGCCGGCGGCATCTTGTCGACCACCGAGGGGTCTGTGAGGGTCGGCGGCGAAGAGATCACCGACTACTCAGACTCCGAGCTCACGCGGTTTCGACAGAGCCAGGTCGGCTTTGTATTCCAGTCGGTCAACCTCGTGCCGTTCCTGAACGCTCGAGAGAATCTGCTGGTGGTGGACGAGATGGGCCGCCGCCAAGGCAAGCCGGCACGCGATCGCGCCGACCGCCTGCTCGAAGAACTCGGCCTTTCCGATCGGGCCAAGAACCTGCCGTCGCAACTCTCGGGCGGCCAAAAGCAGCGGGTGGCCATAGGTCGCGCCCTCATGAACGAACCGCGGCTGGTGCTGTTCGACGAACCCACCTCGGCTCTCGACACCGAACTCGGCGCCCAGGTCATGGAACTCATTCGCACCGAGATGAAGTCGCGAAAGACGGCGGCCATCGTCGTGACCCACGACGAGCGCATCACCGACTATTGCGACCGCACGGTCCACATCACCGACGGAGTGCTTCGTAGCTAGCCGGGCAATCGCCTGCCCGGGTCAGCTACCGCTGTCGGCCAGGCTCTCGAGCAGTTCGCCCACGTTGTGGGTGTTCTCGAGCGGGTGTCTCAGGGGAAGGTCGGGATTGATCTGGTAGCGGTTGCGCCTGCCGACTTTTTCGTGCGACAGATACCCACCCCGCTCCAGTTCGTTGATTATCTTTTGCACCGCTCCGACGGTGAGTCCGACGGCGTGCGCAATGTCGCGTTGACGAAGCTCGGGATTGCGGTCGATCGCGATCAACACGTGGGCGTAGTTGGTGAGGAAAGTCCACGACGGAAGATCGGGTTCTGGCTCCATCAAGTCCATCACGCCATTATACGTATCCGATTACGTATGTTCTAGGGTGCTTTTCGGGCATGATGTATCCGTTCGACTTCGATGCAATCGAGCGGAGGTAGCGATGCCAGACCAAGGGGCGCGAGGGGCCATCCGGACCCGACGTGAGCCGCCACCGTTCAGGACCGCGTCTGTGGCCGAAGTCGAAGAGCTCGGCCCTCGAATGCTGCGGGTCGTGGCCGGCGGATCCGAGCTTTGCGATTTTGCCACCCCCGAGCCTGCGGCCAGCATCCGCGTTTTGGTCCCCGCGCCAGGTGATCGGCTCGTGTTGCCACAGTGGAACGGCAACGAATTCCTCATGCCAGACGGCGAAAGACCCTTGCTGCGCACGTTTACTCCCGTCGTGGTCGACGCCAATTCGGGCCTGATCGAGTTCTGGGTGGTGCGCCACCCCGGTGGCGCGGTTTCGGGATGGGCAGAGACGGCCCAACCGGGCGACCCGCTGGCCATATCGGGGCCCGGAAGTGGGTACGAGCTGCCCGATGCCGCCCGCAGCCTGCTGATCTTGGGCGACGAGACCGCGATACCCGCAGTGAGACAACTTGCCGGTCTCGCCGCCCAGGCCGGCCTGTCGGTAGAGGCCCACGTCGAGGTAATCGATCCTGGCGCCGTGCTGGACCTCGGGTTCGATGTTCGCTGGCACGTGACACAGCCCGGCGCTGTTGCCGGCCGTCGACTGGTCGAAGTCGTCGACGCAGTCGCTCACCTCGACGAGGGAGTCCACGTCTGGGCGGCAGGTGAGGCTTCGGCGATGCAGGCGATCCGCAAGCGGCTGTTCGATGCCCTGGGGGTCGAGCGCACGCGCACTTCGGTTCGGGGCTACTGGAAACCGCAACGAGGCTGACGGCCCGCCACCGGGTTCGGGTATCGTCCGGCCCCTGGCTCATAACCCAGGTGAACCGGCGATGCTGAACCCGACACCCAATGTGGCGCCCACGGCCAAGCGCCGCGTTCGTCAACACCCACCGTGGCCGTTGCTGATGCTGGCAATGGTGGGCGCCGCGCTGTTTGCCGTGCCGCTGGTGGGCCTCGCGGCCAGAACTCCCTGGGGCGATCTGGTGTCGATCGTCAGGTCCGACGTCGTCGTCGATGCTCTCGGCTTGTCGCTGTTCACCTCGGTGGCGGCGACGGCTATATCTCTGGTGCTGGGTGTTCCCCTGGCCTGGGTGCTTTCTCGGGTCGATTTTCCGGGTCGTTCGGTGCTGCGGGCCGTTGTGACGCTGCCGATGGTGTTGCCTCCCGTGGTTGGCGGTGCAGCCCTGCTGTTCGCGTTTGGCAGGCGCGGGTTGGTGGGCGAGCCGCTGAACGACGCCACCGGCTTCCTGCTGCCGTTCTCGATCTGGGGCGTCGTTTTGGCCAACACGTTCGTGGCGATGCCTTTCCTGATCATCACCGTCGAGGGGGCGTTGTCCAGCGTCGACGCCGGCTACGAACGCGCGGCGGCAACACTCGGCGCCTCACGGTTGACCGTGTTTCGGCGGGTGACCCTGCCGATGATCGCGCCCTCGCTGAAGGCCGGCGCGGTGCTGGTGTGGGCCCGCGCACTAGGCGAGTTCGGGGCCACCGTCACCTTCGCTGGAAATCTGCAGGGACGAACCCAGACACTGCCCCTGGCAGTGTTCGTCGCTCTCGAGAGCGACCGCGACGTGGCGGTGGCCGTGAGCCTGGTGCTGGTGGCGATTTCGCTGGTGGTTCTGGTCGCCTTGCGCGATCGATGGTGGGGGCGGCAGTGAGCGGCCGCACCGACAACGAGGGTCTCGCCGCCCACATCGTGGTGAGGCGAGGCGAAACGTTCAATCTCGACGTCGAACTCGACATCGACCCCGGCACCACGGTCGCTCTGCTAGGCCCCAACGGTTCGGGCAAGTCGACGACTGTCGAGGTCCTGGCGGGCCTACTGCCCCTAGACCGTGGGCAGATCACGCTGGCGGGCCGGGTTCTGGACGATCCGTCTCAACAGTGTTTCGTCGAACCCCAACATCGCCGGGTCGGAGTGGTGTTTCAGCAGTACCTGCTGTTCGAACACATGACGGTTCGAGACAACATCGCATTCGGTCCACAGTGCCGTGGCCTCGGCAGAGGCGAGGCTCGCGCCGCAGCACAAACATGGCTCGATCGGCTCGATCTGGTCGACTTGGCCTCTCGTCGACCGTCGGAGCTGTCGGGAGGCCAGGCCCAAAGGGTCGCCCTGGCCAGAACCCTTGCCGCCGATCCCGAGGTGCTGCTGCTCGACGAGCCATTGGCAGCTCTGGACATTGCCACCCGCACCAGCCTGCGCCGCACCCTGGCATCGCACCTTCAGCACTATCGCGGGCCTCGATTGCTGATCACCCACGACCCGACCGACGCGTTCCTGCTCGCCGATCGGATATGTGTCATCGAAGGCGGCAGGATCAGCCAGACCGGCACTCCAGACGACATCAGAATGCGGCCTGCCACGACCTATGTGGCCGCGCTGGCGGGTCTGAACCTGTTGAACGGTGTGAACTCTGGTGGCGTGTTGACCATCGAAGGTGTCGACCAGCGCCTGCAGAGCGCAGACACGCAGACCGACGGCGCAGTGCTTATAACCATCGCTCCAAACGCCATTGCACTGCATTCACAGCAACCTCACGGCAGTCCGCGCAACGCCTGGCCAACCTCGATCGCCACCATCGAACCGCTCGGCGACATCACCAGGATCATGCTCGGCGACCCGCTGCGGCTCAGCGTCGACATAACACCGGGAGCGGCATCGTCGATGGGCCTCAGGCAGGGTTCGTCGGTGTGGGCATCGGTGAAGGCAACCGAGGTCAACCTCAACCCCGCCTGAGCGCGCCGGCGAAGGTCAGTACCTCATGGTCACGGTGCGATGGTGCTCGCCGAAGGTGGCCGCTTGCGGACCCAAGACGGCCTCCGACCACAACCGATAGTCCAGGGCCGGAGCCGGCACATCGTTGCCGCGTTGGGCCAGAGCCTGCTTGAGCGCCGCACCTGCGTACACCGTGGCCCATCTGATGGCGTGTTCCTCGACCGACTCGGCTGCGATCTCGGTGCGGCTGTCGATGGCCGCGGCCAGCGCAGGGGTATAGACCAACACCCCGAAGTGGCGAAACACGCGGGGCAGCATGTAGTCGGGGTACACGGCGAAGTCGTCGTACCCCGAGAAGCCTGCGGCGTCCCAGCCCACGCCCGCTGCCATCACCGCGGCCGCCAAGTGCGACAGCTTGTCGAAGGGCAGAACACCAACCTCGGTCACCGGGCGGTCTTGGTACCCGGGCACAGTGTCGGTCAGGAGGTCGGCGATGCGGTGGCCATCGCGGCCCGCGGCGTCGACCAGGTTCAACGCCGAGCCATCCCAGCGCTCTATCAGCACGGTGGACACACGCCGCAGGAGGTCAACCCGCTCGGGTATCAGCTGCAGGGTTCCCGTGCCGGCGAACAGCGAGGCGCCGTGATCGTCGGACATCGTCGACATGGCCGCCAGGTCCAAGCCACCCGACCCGAGCCCCTTGGTGAAGACCGAGAAGATCCCCGGGGCATCGTCGAGCCACTGTCCGTCCATCTCGCAGTGCCAAACCTCGTTGCCGGCCGGGGGCCAAAGGCACGCCAACACCGACACGGCGAGCGTCACATAGTCGAACCACCAACTCTCGTCACGAGACGCGGGCGTGCCGGGGTAGCTGAAGTCCGGCATCGAGAACGAGTCGTTCGACCATGCATCGGCCAGGCGAGACAACGCCGCCAGGTCCACCGTGACACCCCACTCGGGCGGCGGCGGGCCGGCCGTCAGATCAACCAGGTCGTGATGCTGCATGAACGCACGCTAGCGGCCGTCGCCACTGGCCTCGCACCCCGCGCTGGTACCGTCGTGGCATGACAGACCGCAGCGACGAAGGTCAGATCATCGAGTTCCCCGAGCCTCGGCCATCAAAGGCCCGAGAGGCCGTCGGCCAGGTCCTGCGAGAAGAACGCCGCACCCAGGACCGCACTCTGGCCGACGTCGCGGAGCAGGCGTGGGTCTCGCTTCAGTACCTGTCCGAAGTCGAGCGCGGCCGAAAGGAAGTCTCGTCGGACCTGCTCGATGCCGTGTGCCGCAGCTTGGGCATCGAGGTCGCCGACGTGCTCGAGCGTGCTGCGGGCCGCCTACGGCTCAGGTCGCAAGGCAACACCGTCATGCGTCTGCTCGCCGCCTGATTCCATAACCCTGTCGACGATTCCATACTCGACCGCAGCCGCGCTGCGCAGAATCAGAGCCCGCTCGGTGTCGCTGCGTATCTGGGCGGCGTCGCGCCCGGTGTGAATGGCCAGAACACCCTCGGCCTCGCTGCGGATCCGCTCCATCTCCTCGGCCTCCAGCGCCAAGTCGGTGATCGAGCCTCGGCTCAACGCCGCATGTGGCTGATGCAGCAACACCCGGGCGTGGGGTAGCGCCGAGCGCTTGCCCTTGGTTCCCGCAGCCAGCAGCAGCGCAGCGGTCGATGCCGCCTGCCCCACACACATCGTGGCTACATCGCAGCGAACGAACTGCATGGTGTCGTAGATCGCCATCGCCGAACTGAACGAACCGCCCGGCGAGTTTATGTAGATGTGAACGTCCTGGTCAGGGGCCGCGGCCGCCAGGTGGAGAATCTGCGCCACCACCACATTGGCGACCCCGTCGTCTATCGGCGTTCCGACGAAGACGATGCGCTCGGACAAGAGCCTGCTGAAGACGTCGAAGGCCCGCTCGCCCTTGGGTGTGGTCTCGACGACCGTCGGAATCGTGTAGCTGCTCATCGCGCAACCTCGGCACCGGCCACCAGTCCCACCTGCCTGGTTATTCGCCTGGGCACGATCGCATCGAGGTGATCGACGACGTGATCGACAAAGCCATACTCGCGGGCCTGGACTGCATCGAACCAGCGGTCGCGGCCCACATCTCGCTCGACCTGATCCAGTGAATGCCCGGTGTGGCGGGCGATTATCCGCCTCATCCGGTCGAGGGTGGCCATCAGGTTCGATGCCTGTATCGCCACGTCGGCCGCCGAGCCCGCCAATCCGGCCGAACCCTCGTGCATCAGAACCTGGGCGTTGGGCAGCGCGAACCGCTTTCCGGGCGAGCCCGCACACAAGATCACCTGCCCCATGCTGGCCGCCAACCCCACCGCCACCGTGGCCACATCGTTGGGGATCAGCTGCATCGTGTCGTACACGGCCAACCCGGCCATGACCGAACCACCCGGCGAGTTGATGTAGACACAGATGTCGCTTTCGGGATCGTCGGCCGACAACAACAACAGCTGCGACACCAGGCGGTTGGCGCTGTCATTGGTCACCTCCTCACCCAGCACCAGGATCCGACGCTCCATCAAACGGTCGTAGAGGCTGCTCGTCATGGCGACATTGTGGAGGCGAACCCCGGCACGCCCGCTCGATTCTGCTGAGGGCAGAATCGCTCGGCTCAGTCGTTGAAGCGAGCGATCTGATGCTCGCTCGACCATGCCTTGACGGTCGACTCGTGGGCCCAGAATCCCCTCGGGCACACCAGGAAGTCGATCATGTACTCGAGCGCCGGAGCAAACGTCATACGTGCCTGACGTGTGTAATCGGCCGCCTCCTCATAGGGCCGCAGGTCAAACCCATGGGCTGTCAGATCGTCGTACAAGAACCGGAACATGTCCTCGTTGGAGCCCTCCACCAAAGCGGTCTCGTACTCCGAAAGGTCATGGCCCTGGGTCAGCTCCTTGAAGATCGCCTCGGCCCGACGCAAGAACCAGAACGCGTAGCCGTCGGTCGCCCCATTGATGATCTGTGCGTGCAATGCGGCATCGCACAGAAGGCCCAGACCGGTCACCCAATTCTGCTGACGATCGTGCGAACGAAACATCGCCAGCAGCGGCACCGACGAATGGGTCTCGAGGATGCCCGCCGCCCACTGCTCCCACTGGGCGAACTTGGCGTCGAGCTTCTTGGGGTCGGCATCGGGCGCCCAGGCCTTCACCAACTCGGTGGGGGTGATGCGCTCGGTGCTTCCGGCATCGAGGGTTATCAACTGGCGCTCGCGTTCGGAGTAGGCCGAATACAGCGTTGGCAGATAACCGATGACCAGAGCCACGGTCACCACGCCGGCAAACGCCTCGAACAGGGCTCCACTCCTGGGGATCACCTCGGTCGGAACGACCTCACCGAACCCGACGGTGAAATAGACGACGCCCGAGTAGTACCAATCGTCGCCGAACGTCGACACGTTCGAGATACCACCCAACGCCCACCACACCAGGGCAAACCCGGTTATCTGGAGAAACACCCACGACGCCAGAAGCGCGATGACCAGCAGGGGCCCAAAGGCGGCAAGCATGCGCTCGCGTGCCGGACGATCGCCTGGGATCCGCCTCGCAACCGCGCGCAGCGACGCGAACAGGGTCATCCCGATGACACGCGACGGCCACCATCGAGCCGGTGAAGTCGAGGTAGACACCAGGGTGTTCACCAGATCGGCGAACGACACCGCAATCAGCATGACGCCAGCAACGATGGCGATTGTTTCGGTCACGGCGCAACGGTAGGCCGCCGCCGATCGATGTGCTGCCCCGCTTGGGTGGCCAGGCCGGTGTTGGGCCAGACTGTGCGACATGACCGATGTCACACCCGACCTGATCACCGCCCACGCGGCCGCAAACCCGGACAAGATCGCGATCATCGACGATCGTCCCGGCCAGCAACCGCGCCAGATCACGTTCGCCGAACTCGACCAGTACACGAACCGCATCGCAAACGGACTCCTCGATCTGGGTGTCGAGCCCGGCGACAAGGTCATGTGGCTGGGGCAGAACTCGCTAGAGGTCATGTCGTTCAGCCACGCGGCCCGCAAGGCCGGCCTCATCAGCGTTCCGCTCAACTATCGCCTGACCGACGAAGAGTCTGTCTACGTAGTCAACAACAGCGACTCGGTGGTCATCTGGGCCGACGCCGAGTTCGCCCACATGCTCGACCGCATCAAGGGCCACTTCGAGAACGTGCGCAAGGTGGTGATCTTCGGCGGCGAACCGGTAGCCGGGTCGGGCCAGATCTCAGAGGCCGATTTCCTGGGCGACGCATCGCCCCCACAGCGAGATCAGTCGACCTCGGGAACCATGATCTACACCTCTGGCACCACCGGCAATCCCAAGGGTGCGGTCAGGCACCGAACCGCCTCCAACGAGCAGAGTGCGGGGTTGCTGCAGCTCATCGGGTACGGCCCCGGCGACGTCTACATCACCTGCGGACCGCTGTATCACTCGGGGCCGGGCGGCTTCGCCAACATCGCCCATGTGCTGGGCAACACCATCGTGTTGCAGCACAAGTTCGATGCCGAAGACTGGCTGCGCCTGATCGACAAATACAAGTGCTCGTCGACGTTCTCTGCCCCCACGCCCATCCGCATGGTCGTGAACCTGCCCGCCGAGGTGAAGGCCAAGTACGACACGTCGAGCATGAAGATCATGGTCGCCAACGCGGCGCCTTGGCCCTTTGCGCTCAAGCAGGCGTACATCGAGGACTTTCCGCCCGAGTCGTTGTGGGAGGTCTACGGCTCGACCGAGATGGGGGTCAACTGTGTGCTGGCTCCAGAGGATCAGATGCGAAAGCCAGGGTCTTGCGGCAAGCCGGCCCCGTTGGTCGAGGTCAAGCTGTTCGACGAAGACGGCAACGAGGTCACAGAAGTGGGCCAGCCCGGCGAGCTGTTCGTTCGCGCTTCGTCGGTCTTCGACACCTACTACAAGGCCGACGAAAAATACGCAGCAGACGACCGCGACGGCTGGCACACCGTGGGCGACATCGCCTATCGCGACGATGAGGGCTACCTGTTCATCTGCGACCGCAAGAAGGACATGATCATCTCGGGCGGCATGAACATCTACCCCGCCGAGATCGAGGCCGCTCTCGAACTGCACCCAGACATATACGAGGTGGCGGTCATCGGTGTGCCGTCCGAAGACTGGGGCGAGACCGTTCTGGCAATCATCGTGCAGGGCGAAGGAGCAGGGCTCGACACCGATGCGGTGCAGGCCTATGCCCGCGAACATCTAGCCGGCTACAAGGTGCCCCGGCTGGTCGAGTTCATGGACGAGATCCCCAAGACCGGCTCGAACAAGATCCTCAAGCGCGAGCTTCGCGAGCACTTCGCCCATCTGGCGAGCTGAAGGCGGCCGGTTACCTAGTTGGACTCGACGACGGCCTTCAGGCTGGCGAGACCCTTCTCGAAGTCGGGTCCGACCATCTTGTCCATCGACTTGCCCAACAACCCCATGACCCGTGTCATCAAGGTGACCTTGCCTGTCATGGCCCACACGACGTCGGTTCCGTCCGCGTTCGGCGCTAGCGAGAACACGATGTCGTTGCGGGCTTTGAACGGCTTCAGGAACTGAAGGTCGATCTCGACCCGGTTGGGTTCGTCCAGGCCTGTGATGGTCATCGACCCCTCACCGACCTTGCGGTTGCCCTTCCAAGCCGACCTCGAGCCGACCTGACCAGTGGCGCCCGAATAGGTGTTCTGCATGTTCGGGTCCATGGCGGCCCATGGAGACCAGTCGTTCCACGTGGTCAGGTCACGGAGGCGCGCAAAGACGACGTCGGGCGCCGCACCGATGGTCGTCTCACGTGAAACTGTGTAACCGTCGCTCATTCGGTACTCCTGGTTGGGGTCGCAAGGAATCCCGATGATCCCACAGCGGTCAGCTGCGCGGCACCTCGATCCAGGGAACGTCCTTGTCTAGACGCGGTTCACCGGGCAGACCGAGAACCTGCTCGCCGAGGATGTTCTTGAGAACCTCGGTGGTGCCGCCCTCGATGCTGTTCGCCCTGACCCGCAGGAACGGGTGAATCGCGTTGTCGCCGACCATGTCGCTCGACTCGGGGCGCCTGAACGTGTAGTCGGCGCCGATCAGGCCGCCCATGCCGCGCATGTCGATGGCAGCGGTGTAGATGTCCTGGTTGAGGATCGCCCACATGGCCTTGCCCACCGAGCCCTCGGGACCGGGGTTACCCGAACGTGCAGCTTCGGCAGCCCTGGCGTTGGTGAGGCGGAATACCTCGGAGCGCACCCACAGCTTCATCACCTGGTCGAGGGCGCCGGGCGAGACGTTGTCGCGGTTCTCCCTGTATGCGTCGACCAAAGCGGCAATCGGGCCCGACCCACGCTTGGGGCGCGAGCCGCCACCACCGCTGCCGCCGATGGCGGTGCGCTCGTTCATGAGCGTCGTGAGAGCCGCCCGCCAACCCTCGCCCTCGGCACCGATGCGGTGGGCGTCGGGTACGCGGACGTCGGTCATGTAGACCTCGTTGAACTCGGCCTCGCCGGTGATCTGGCGCAGCGGACGCACCTCGACACCGGGAGCCTTCATGTCGAGCGCGAAGTAGGTCATGCCCCGGTGCTTTGGAACACTGGGATCGGTGCGTGTGACCAGCATTCCCCAGTCGGCGATGTGGGCGAGCGTGTTCCAGACCTTCTGCCCGTTGATGATCCACTCGTCACCGTCTCGTACCGCCCGCGTGGCCAGTCCGGCGAAGTCCGAACCGGCTCCGGGCTCGGAGAACAGCTGGCACCAGCGCTCTTCGCCGGTGAACATCGGACGCAGGAAGCGCTGCTTGACCGCGTCGTCGCCGTGGGTTGCGATGGTGGGCCCAGCGAGGTTCATGAAGAACTGCGACGGCTCGGTTGCCGGTGCGCCCGCCTCGGCCAACCGCCGGTTGACGACGCGCTGAAGCTGTGGGGCAAGACCGAGCCCGCCCGAGCCTTCGGGGAATTGGACCCATGCGAGGCCGGCGTCGAACTGATGACCCCTGAACTCTTGGTAGCTCTCGGTCTTGGGATCGTGCGCGGCGAGGAGGGTGTCGAGTGCAGCCTCGACCCGGTCCAAATCTGTTTCAGCCATGCTGCAAGTATGTTGCCGAGACCTGCCTCAGAGCAAGTGCAGAACGGGTTCAGCCGCGCGGTGCGTCGTCGGGCAGAGGGCCGGTCAGCGAGGCGCGTTGCGAAAGCTCGATCCAGTCGCCGTCGGGCAACCGCACCATGGCGAAGAATGCAACATCGCCCAGCCTTATGGGAGCTCGTCCCTCGGTCAACCCGTTGTCGAGGGCGTGGGCGAAAGCCGCACGCACGTCGGCGATCTGGATCGTCAGATAGCGCAAGCCTGCAGCGGTCATCTCGTTGGTAGGAGCCCGATGGGGTGCTGCCCGAACATCCAACAGCGTCTCGCCGATGCGCATGCCCGCAGCAGTTGGTTCGGCGCCGAGCGCGGCCAGCGCATCGGTGGTAGCGGCAACGTTGGTCGCGTCGATGCCGACGACCGTGCATATCCCGTCGGGAAGCGAAGCGGGCTCGACCATCTGAATGACAGTGCCATCGGGTGTCTCGACGCGGCCGGAACGTCCACCCGGCCCTGCGATGGTGAGGCTGTGGTAGCCCGTGGGCTCGTCCAGGGCCAGGTCTGCACGCACGCTGTTGACCTTGCAGACGGCACCGTGAAGGTCGAAGCGATGCTGGTGCACCCCGCCGCCGACCTTCAAGAGGTGGTTGTATGGCAGGCCGACCTGGTCGCGCCAGAAGGGCTCGTGTTCGGCCCACCGGTTTGTCTGGAACCCGACATCCACCGCCGGCTTGACGATCTCGATAGCGGCCATGATCAACCCCGTTCGGTCACACGTCGTAGTCGACCCGCACCACCGCCGTGGTGGGAACAGACCGACACGTCAGCACGTTTCCGGCCTCGACCTCGGAAGGCTCGAGACCGTGGCAGATGTCCATCGTGACCTCGCCTTCGACCAGCCGAGCCATACAGGTCGAGCACACGCCGGCGCGGCACGAATACGGCACATCTGGGCGCTGCCTCTGGGCGGCTTCTAGGACCGTGTCACCCTCGAACACCGGAACCGTGGTGGTCTTGCCGTGGAGGGTGATCATCGCCTGGGCCACCGGCTCGGCCCCCGCCACAACCGGCTGGGGAGCGGGGCGGCCAAGCCGGCCCTCACCGGCGGTGAACAGCTCGTGATGGATTCGGGACGCGTCGACGCCGGCGCTGATGAGGCCGCTGGTGACCTCGTCGACGAGGCCCTGCGGCCCGCACAGAAATGCGTGATCGACGTTGTTTGGCAGGAGGTCACGCTCGATCATCTGGACTATCCGTCCAGCATCGGGTCTGCCGTCGAGCAGTTCGATCGCGCTGGCCTCGCGGGTGAATGCGTACCAGAGCTGGAAACGGCCCATGTACTTGTTGCGCAGGCCCTCGACGGCATCGAGCAACATCGTCGACGCCGTCGTCTTGTTGACGTATAGCAGTGTCACGGTCGCCCTGGGCTCGGCCGCCAGCACGGTCTCGGCAATCGACGAGATCGGTGTGATGCCAGACCCGCCGGCCACGAGCAGATAGGTCTTGGCGGCCTCGGGCTCGAGGTCGTGCGTGAACCTGCCGCCCGGTGGCATCGCCTCGATTGTGTCGCCGGCGGCCAACTCGGTGTTGGCCCAGGTCGAGAAGGCCCCACCGGGCACCAGGCGTATTGCGACCTTCAGCGGGCCGTCGGGAGCCCCCGAACAAAGCGAATAGCTCCTGCGTATCTCGGTGCCGTCGATATTGCGGCGCAGCACCAGGTGCTGACCGTGTGCGAAGGTCCATGTCTGGCCCGCTGGTGGCAGCAGTGTGACGGTGACGGAATCTTCGCAGTCGCGCTCGACGGCCGCCACGCGGCACGCGGCGAACCCTGTTGTACCTGTGGCGTTCACAGCGGCTTGAACCACTCGAATGGCTCCTTGCAGGCGTTGCACACATAGGGCGCCTTACACGCTGTGGCGCCGAACTCGGACTGACGGCGGGTCTGGCGCGACCCACATCTGGGGCACGCGACTGGCATGTCGAGCAAGACGCCCAGGTCGCCTGCGGAAACACCTGACGGAGGGGGAGCGATACCAGCAGCGGCCAGCTTGGCCCTGCCCGCTTCGGTGATCCAATCGGTGGTCCAGGCGGGGGCATAGGCAAAGCGGACGTCGGGCTCGTAACCGGCGCCGCGCAGAACTTCCTCGACGTCGTCGGCGATCTGCTGGGTCGCCGGGCAACCGGTAAACGTGGGGGTCAGGGTCACCGAAACTCGACCATCTGCGCCGAGCTCGACCGACCGCACCATGCCGAGATCGCCGATGGTGACGTGGGGCAGCTCGGGGTCGTCCACCGACTCGACCAGAGCCAGGGGTGCCTTGTCGGGAAGAGGGCTCACCACTTGGCCCCGGGGTGGGCGCGGGCCACTACCTGCATCTCTGCGATCAGGTACGAGAAGCTCTCAGAGTGAATGCCCCGGCGGCCACCGGTCGAGAAGGCGGCAGCAGCCAGGTCTGGGATGGCCAAGGTGGCTTCGGCAAGAGTGGCCTCGACAGACTCGGTCCAGCGCTTCTTCATCTCAACCGGGTCGGCCGCGACACCACTTTCGAGCAACGCCGTCTCGACCTCGTCGACCTCGAACAGTTCGGCCGTGTAGCGCCACAACCGGTCGACGGCGTCTTGGGTTCTGCGGTGGCTCTCGTCTGTACCGTCGCCGAGACGAATCACCCACGACCTGGCGTGTCGCAGGTGATAGGCGGTCTCCTTGACGGCCTTGCCAGCGATGGCGGCCAGAGCGGGGTCGGCGCTGGAGCGCATCAGGTCCCAATAGGCGGCGGCCCACGAGTCGTGAAGGAACTGCCTGACCATCGTCACGGCGAAGTCGCCGTTGGGTTGCTCGACCAGCAGGGGGTTGGTGAACTCGCGGTCGCTTCGGAAGTACGCCAGGTCGTCTTCGGTTCGGCCCTGGCCTTCGACCTGCGCGGCGTAGGTGAACAGGGCGCGGGTCTGGCCGATGAGGTCGAGTGAGATGTTGCCCAACGCCATCTCTTCTTCGAGTTCGTGGGCGTTGGTCAGCCACTGAGACAGTCGCTGGGCCAAAACCAGTGAACGATCGCCCTGGCGTACGAGGTATGTGAACAGATGTTGATTCACCCGAAGCTCACATGTGGTCGACTTCGGCGGGCAGGGGATAGTGCTCGGCGTGTCGATAGACCTTGTCGGCGGCCGGGTCGAACAGGGCGTCTGCGTCTTCGGGCTGCGATGCCAGAATCGCCGAGGTCGGGACGACCCAAAGGCTGACGCCCTCGTTGCGCCTGGTGTACAGGTCGCGGGCGTTCTGCACCGCCAGTTCGGCATCGGGCGCGTGCACGGTGCCGACGTGGACGTGGCTGGTGCCGCGCCTGGCGCGAACGAAGACTTCCCAGGCCGGGGCGAGATGATCCGACATCAGGCTGCGGCCTCTTCACCCGCGGCGTGCTTGGCGGCGTAGGCCTCGGCAGCCTCGCGAACCCACTGGCCGCTCTCGTGTGCGGCCACGCGCCGTTCCATGCGCTCGCGGCTGACGGGTCCGTTGCCCTTGACCGTCTGCCAGAACTCGTCCCATGGGGCGTCACCGGTTTCGTAGTGCCCGGTGTCGTCGTTCCAGCGCAGGTCGGGGTCTGGGATGGTCAGTCTGAGGAGATCTGCCTGGGGCACGGTCTGGTCGACGAAGCGCTGCCTCAAGGTGTCGTTGGAGAACCGTTTGATACCCCACGCCATGTTCTGTTCCGAGTTGGGCGACTCGGCGTCGGGTGGGCCGAACATCATCAGCGAAGGCCACCACCAGCGGTCGAGGGCGTCCTGTGCCATCGCCTTTTGTTCGGCGGTGCCGTTGCACAGTTCGAGCATGATCGAAAAGCCCTGGCGCTGGTGGAAGCTCTCTTCCTTGCAGATACGCACCATGGCCCTGGCGTAGGGGCCATAGGAGCAGCGGCAAAGAGGCACCTGGTTCGTGATGGCTGCGCCGTCGACCAGCCAGCCGATCGCGCCCACGTCGGCCCACGTGAGCGTGGGGTACGTGAAGATCGACGAGTACTTCTGTCGGCCGGTGTGCAGGCGGTCGAGCATCTCGGCCCGATCCATGCCGAGCGTCTCGGCGGCGCCATAGAGGTAGAGCCCGTGGCCGGCCTCGTCTTGAACCTTGGCCAGCAGAATCGCCTTGCGGTGCAGGGACGGTGCCCGGGTTATCCAGTTGCCCTCGGGTTGCATGCCGATGATCTCGGAATGAGCGTGCTGGGCGATCTGGCGAATCAGCGTGTTGCGGTACTCGTCTGGCATCTCGTCGGTGGGCTCGATGGGCTCATCGGCCGCGATCAGCTCGTCGAATGTCTTGCCTGGCATGCAGAGCACCTCCCCTCGGGTGTGAGCGATATGATACAGCGATCGAAGCTGTAGCCAACTGTTCTGTGTCATATCGCGGTGCGTCAAATCGCTGCCTGCGGTCTTGGCGTGCCCCGCTATCTGGTGCCCCGTGCCGGTAGAGGTCGGCGGCCTGGCGGCCCAGTTTGCGCGCCGCGGTGACATCTCGGCTCGCTCGGTGTTGGTGACCGTGTTCGGCGACACGATCGCCCCGCTCGGCGGCCGGGTGTGGCTGAGCGATCTGTTCGATCTGCTGGCCCCCTTCCCGTTCACCGAACGCCTCGTTCGCACCTCGATGTCGAGGCTGGTGGCCGAGGGGTGGTGTGTGCCGGAGAAGGTCGGCAGGCGCAGCCGTTACGCCCTCACCGACGCCGCCGCCTCGGCGACAGACGCGGCGGCGCGGCTCATCTACTCGCGCTCGGATCACGATTGTTCAGGCGAATGGACCGTGGTCTTCGTCGAAGACGACGACGCCATGTCCACCCGGCTTCAATGGCACGGCTTCGCCCGGCTGGCGCGTGCCGTGGTGGCAATGCCAGACGACGGCTCGGGCCGGGCCGGTACCATCCTCGACAGCCACGACGTGAGCAAGCGATACCCGGTGGCAACCGCTCGCTTTTCCAACCTCGAGGTTCTGGGCGCCGGCGGGCGCATCTCTGCGAGTCCCGAGTTCGCCGACCTGGTTGCCGGCTACGAGCGGTTCGTGCAGCAGTACTCGACGCTCGAGGCGCCTGCTCTCGAGAAGCTCGGCTCGGCCGATGCTTTTGCCGTTCGAACGATGGTGGTGCACGAGCTGAGACGCCTGCGGCTGCGCGATCCTGACCTGCCCGCAGGCCTGCTGCCCAGCCCGTGGATCGGGGCCGAGGCTTTCCAACTGGCCGCCAGGATTTATCGAACCGTCGACGCCGGCGCTTGGCGTTGGGTGTGCTCCAAGACGTCGACCGACCCCGGCAAGATCGACACCGAGGTAGCGCAGCGCTTTGCCTGACTGTTGGCCCGGCTAGCTACGGGCCGCTGTGTCGAGGCGTTCTAGGAGCGACTCGTCGCGGCTCTGTCCGGCGTTGTCGGTGGTCAACAGTCGATCGCCCAAGAAGATGCTGCTGGCTCCGGCGTGTAGGCACAGCGCCTGCAACTCGTCCGACATCTCGTTGCGTCCGGCCGACAGCCGGATCACGGTCTCGGGCATCATCAAACGTGCCGCTGCGATCGTGCGAACCAGCTCGAGCGGATCGAGCTTGTCGGTACCGAACAGCGCAGTGCCCGGAATCTGAACCAGCAGGTTGATCGGAACTGTTTCAGGGTGAGGCTCCAAGCGTGCCAACTGGGCCAGCAGACTGGCACGGTCGGTGCGGGACTCGCCCAAACCAACGATGCCGCCCGTGCACAGTCGGACCCCCGCCGCTCGGACGTTGTCCAGGGTTTCCAGTCGATCGTCGTAGGTGCGGGTTGTGATGATCTGCGGGTAGTACTCGGGGGAGGTGTCGAGGTTGTGGTTGTAGTAGTCGAGGCCGGCCGCAGCAAGCTCCTCGGCCTGGGACGCGCTGAGCATGCCCAGCGTCACGCAGGTTTCCATACCCAGATCGCCGACCGCCGTGACCGCCCGGGCGACCTGGGCTACTTGGCGGTCGCTCGGTGATCTCCACGCCGCGCCCATGCAGAATCGGGTGGCTCCGGCGGCCTTGGCAGCGATGGCGCGTTCGACGATGTCGTCGACCTTCATGAGCGGCTCGGGCCCCAGATCGGCGTCGTTTCGCGCCGATTGTGAGCAGTAGGCGCAATCCTCTGGGCAGGCGCCTGTCTTGATCGAAAGCAACATCGCAGCTTCGACCACGTGTGGTTCGTGGCGGTCGCGGTGCAGCTTGTGGGCCTCGAACAGCAGGTCATGAAACGGCATTGCCATGATCTGCTCGGCCTCTGCCACCGTCCAGTCGAACCTGATTTCGTTGTTCACAGCCGCCGATGATGGCATGCCGGGTCTGCATCAACCAGCCTGCCGCTGGCGACCATCGTCGTGGTCAATAACCTGGGCTGTCATGGGCACGGCGGGTCAGCCGAACCGGCGCGAACGCATGGAGTTGATCCTCGACCGAGACGGCGCGGCATGTGTCTGGTGTCGCAGGCCGCTCGAGGTCGGCCTGGTGGTGGCGACCACCGAACACCTCGTCCCTCGCATCAAGGGCGGGCCCAGCTGGATCGAGAATGAGCTGGCGGCCTGCAAGCGCTGCAACGGTCAAAGAGGCCACCGCACCCCCGCCGACTGGATCGAAGAATGTCGAGAGCGCGGGTGGGAGCCCGACGTCGATGCGGTGGTGGGCGCCTTGCTTGCGTTACAGGACGCAATCGCTGCCCGTGGGGGACAACGCCGGGCGCGGCCCTACATAGCTTCACAGCTGAGACGTCTGGCGCCCGGCCGGGGTTAGGCGCGCAACGGGCGGCCACCCCATGCGGGTGTGGCCGCCCGCGTTGGCGAGGCGATAGCTGGCGATCGGGCTACATCACAGACTTGATGCCCAGATCGGCGAAGCCCTTCTTCTCGTAGTTGGCGCGGAACATGTCGCGCAGCTTCTCGGCCTGGGCGTCGTAGGCCGCAGGATCGTCCCAGGTCTGGCGGGGGTCGAGGATCTCGTCAGGAACGCCGGGGCAGCTGGCTGGCATCTTCAGGCCAAGCGTCGGCTGGGTCGACAGTTCGGCACCATCGAACTCGCCGGCCAGGGCGGCATTCAGGAGGGCCCTGGTGTACTTGAGCGACATGCGTTCGCCCTTGCCGTATGGGCCTCCGGTCCAGCCGGTGTTCAGCAGGATGCAGCGAGCCTTGTGCTGGCTCATCCGGTCGGC
Organism: Acidimicrobiales bacterium; assembly: GCA_041394185.1. Taxonomy (NCBI): domain Bacteria; kingdom Bacillati; phylum Actinomycetota; class Acidimicrobiia; order Acidimicrobiales; species Acidimicrobiales bacterium. The sequence goes on along the minus strand of JAWKIQ010000003.1, from coordinate 834,999 downwards.
CAACAGCTCGGCATAAACCGACGCCTTCTGCGACATGAACGGGCCGCCGAAGCAGGCCGAGAACGTCGCTTCCGGCTCGGTGACACCGACCTCGGTGCCGGCCAGCTTGGAGGTGAAACCCGTGACGAAGTGGTACATGACCTCGTCGGTGTCGAGGATCGAGACGGGAGGCAACACGCCGAAGGCATCGGCTGTGAGCAACACGATGGTCTCGGGATGCCCGCCCTTGGCACCCTCGGCCACACCCGGGTTGCAGGTGAGGGGATACGCGAAGCGCGTGTTCTCGGTGATGGAACCGTCGGTGAGGTCGAACTCTTGGGGGTCGGTGTCCTCGACAGCCTTGCCCGGCAGAGGTGGCACGTTCTCGATGAGAGTGCCCTTCATGCTCATGGCCGCCGCGATGACGGGCTCGTTCTCCTTGCTGAGGTCGATGAGCTTTGCGTAGCAGCCGTCTTCGAAGTTGGACACACCAGAGTCGGTCCAGACGTGCTCGTCGTCACCGATCAGGAGACGGTCGGGGTCGGCCGACAGCGTGGTCTTTCCGGTGCCAGAGAGGCCGAAAAGGATCGCCGTGTCGCCACGGTCGCCGATGTTGGCCGAGCAGTGCATCGACAGCTGTCCCTTGGCGGGCAGCACATAGTTCATCGCGGTGAACATCGTCTTCTTGTTGACGCCGCAGTAGTCGGCGCGTCCACAGACGAGGGCGATTCGATTGACGATGTCGATCACGACGACGCGCTCGGAGCGGGTGCCGTCTCGTTCGGGGTCGCAACGGAACGAGGGGACGTTGATCATCGTCCAGCCTTCGCCCGGATAATCGGCGTCATCGCGAACGCCTGCCGGGAACATGATGTTCACGAAGTAGGCGTGGGTGGCGTACTCGCCGATGAACCGGTATGGCTCTGCAAACTCTGGGTCCCAGCCACAGAACACGTCGGTGACGTACAGGCTGGCCTGCCTTTCGTTGAGGTGGGCCACCACGCGCTCGAGCAGGGCGTCGAACTTGGCGGGATCGAACTTGGAGAAGCCGTCCTTCCACCAGACGGTGTCTTCGACCTCGGGGCGGGCGACGGCGAAGGTGTCGCTGACCGGGCGGCCGGTGCACGACGGGTCGGTGTAATAGACCAGCGGGCCGTCGATTCCCAGGGCGGTCGGGTAGGCCTTCTGCTCATCGTCTGGACCGTCGGGGCGGATGCGCCCCCGGTCGTTCGCGATGGCTGCGTTGAACAGGTCGTCTTGACTCAACCCGTAGTTGAGTGTGACTGACTCCAGACCGAGCTGCTGTTTCAGCTGCTCGGCAACGGCCGAGGTGGGGGTGCTCATGGTTCGCTCCGACGTCGTTGTCGCTCGCTATGTCATCGATCCACCACACCGGGTCTTTAGCGCTACGCGAGACATGACGCGATGCAAATGGATTTGTCCACGATAGCGAGGATCAGCGCGCCAGTCATCATCGGGAGCGATAGATCGGCGTGAGCGATACTGAGTGGCGATGACATCAGCTCCCTCCAATCAGCCGATGTGGCAGATCGAAGCGGCCGAATATCGACGCCACGAAGCTCGCCGCGGCCGTCGCCACGCATTCGAACCGCTGCCAGCCAAGCGATCGGCGTTGGTCGTGGTCGACATGATCTCGTTCTTCGTCGAAGAGTCGACAGCGGCGCGAGCGACCGTCGAACCGATCTCGCGGCTCGCCGCGTCGATGAGGTCGGCCGGAGCAGCAGTGGCCTGGATCGTCCCGGCCGTCACCAAACCCAACGAACGCGACATCGAGTTCTACGGCCGAGACGTGGCGACCACGTACGCACTCTCCGGGGGCGAGGGGCCGGTCGAGCAGAGGCTGTGGCCGGGCCTGGGGTTCAGCCCGCGCGATCTGTTCTTCGAGAAGGCGGCGCCGAGCGCACTGTTCCCTGGGCGTTGTGGCCTCGAGGCCGAGTTGACGAGGCGCGGAATCGACACCCTCGTGATCGCCGGAACCGTTGCGAACGTGTGCGTCGAGTCGACCGTTCGTGACGCCTTCACGCTGGGTTATCGCCCAATTGTGGTGGCAGACGGCGTCGCAGCACCCTCGATCGAGATTCTGAATGCGACGCTTCGCACCGTCTACCGATCGTTTGGCGACGTTCGCAGCAGTGACGAGCTGATAGCGCTGTTCGATACCGGGCCGAAGTAGGTGCGCCACCCTTCGATGGGGTGCAATGGGGCATGGTCGATCCGCTTGGAACACTGTCAGACGTCGTGGCTGCCCTCGAGGCGAGGGAGGTTTCGGCCGTCGATGTCGTAACGGCTCAGCTTCAGCGAATCGAGTCGCTGAACCCCCAGGTCAACGCGGTGGTGACCCTGGATGCCGAGCGGGCGCTGGCCACCGCCCAGGCTGTCGACGCCGCCAGGGTGCGGGGCGACCGCATGGGTCCACTGGCCGGGGTGTCGATCACCATCAAGGACGCGATCGCCACCGAAGGTATTCGCTCGACCGGTGGCGCCGTCGAGTTGATCGACAACGTGCCTTCGGTCGACGCCACCGTGGTGAGCCGGCTGAAGGCGGCGGGCGCCATCGTGGTCGCCAAGACGAACGTTCCGCGCTGGTCGGGTGATGTCCAGACCTACAACGAGATGTTCGGCGTGACCAACAACCCCTGGAGTCTCGATCACACTCCTGGTGGGTCGTCGGGCGGAGCTGCGACGTCGGTGGCCATGGGGTTCTCACCTTTCGAGGTGGGCACTGACATTGGCGGCAGCGTGCGAATTCCGGCATCGAACTGCGGCGTCTATGGCCACAAACCCAGCTACGGGCTGATACCGACCCACGGCTATCTCGACAACAAGGCACAAAGCATCGTCGACGCCGATGTCAACGTGTTCGGTCCCTTTGCCCGTTCGGTCGACGATCTGCAGTTCGTGTTCGATCTGCTGGCCGGACCCGACGATGCCCATGCAGCCGGCTGGAGGCTCGAGTTGCCGACGTCGCGGGCCACCGATCTGGGTGACTTCAGGGTCGCCGCGTGGCTCGACGACCCGTTCTGCCCGGTCAGCGACGCAGTGGCCGGGGTGCTTGGCGCATTCGTCGACGAGTTGGAGCGAAACGGTTGTGTCGTCGACCGCTCGGCCCGGCCGGCGCTAGACGCAGGCCGTGCGTCTCGTCAGGGGCTGAGGTTGATCGGCGCCGCTACCGACATCTCGTCGACCGACGAAGAGTTCGCGGCCAAGGCCGACGCCGGCGCAGCTGTGAGTCACCGCGACTGGGATCGGATGAACCGCGAACGAGCCGCGGTGCGAGCGTCGTGGGCCGAGTTCTTCGAGTCCTTCGACGTGTTGTTGTGCCCGGTTGCTCCCACCGAGCCGATCCGGCACACGATTTCGCAGCAAGGGTCGAATTTCCTTCACAGCACACTGGCCGATCACGGCGATCGTCCGTACGCGGATCTGGTCGGCTGGACCGCCCTGATCGGGTCTGCATACCTGCCCGCGACCGTGCCGCCGGTTGGGCGTACGCCCCAGGGTTTGCCCGTGGGTGTTCAGGTCGTGGCCCCGTTCCTGCACGATCAGACCTCGCTTGCGTTCGCCCGAGCCGTCGAGAAGACCTTGGGGGGCTTCGTTCCCCCACCCCTCGCTTTGTAGGGCCATGATGGTGCTACGGACCTGCCGCTTTGGTCCGTCGGATAGCCCGAACCGAAGGGTTGCTAGTCATGATCGACGTCGTAGATGTGTCGTCCCAGGGGGCGCCCGATGCGCTGGCCCGGGCCCTGGCTTCGACGGGTTTCGTCCAGATCGTGGGTCACGGGCTCGATAGCGTTGTCGCCGACTCGCTGTGGACGGCGATGGACGACCTGTTCGCCCTGCCGCTGGAACGCAAGCTCGAGTTGATCGTCGATGACCCACTGGCCAACCGCGGATATCGGGGGCGTGGAAGCGAATCGCTGTCGTACTCGCTGGGACGCGAGGCCCCACCCGATCTGTTCGAGTCTTTCAACGTCGGACGTGGCCGGCGTCGCGCGGCAAACCAACATCGGCTGCTGGCGCCCCCACTGTGGCCTGATGCCGTACCCCACTTCCGGCAGGCGGCGGAGGCCTACCTCGACGAGATGGAGGCCATCAGCAGGATGCTCGACGGCCTGATCGGCGACCTGCTGGGAATCACCGACCTAGCCGTTCGCTCGAACGCCGGTCCTGACACGATGGCGTGCATCCGGTATCAGGCGGGCGCCGACGAGGCCGAGTCGGGCAGTTCGCGTATGGGCGCCCACAGCGACTACACGACCTTCACCGTTCTGCGCGCAGACCCGGTCCCTGGGCTGGAGATCTTCATCGGAGGCCGTTGGGTTCCGGTGGTGCCCGAGCCGGGGGCTCTGATGGTCAACACGGGCGATCTGCTGGCGATATGGACCAACGACCGATGGCCATCGACGCTTCATCGGGTTCCGCTGCGCGGCGACGGAACCGATGCGCCCCTGCGACGATCTGTCGCGTACTTCCACTATCCCGATCTCGACGTCATGGTCGAACCTTTGCAGCGTTTCACTTCCGACGAAGAGCCTCGTCGATATGGGCCCGTATCGGTGGCCGATCACCTCGCTGGCAAGCTCCTCGGTCCCAAACAGATGACCGCATCCGAGGGTGCTTCGACGCTGGGCGACCGGCGACTGTGAAAGGTTCCGAGCCGAGGCCGCTGGCACCGCTGCCGGTAAGGCTGGTCTTGATGGCCGTCGGCTTCGTCTCGCTGGGTCTCGGAATCGTAGGGCTCGTGCTTCCGGTGCTTCCGACCACACCGTTTGTGCTGTTGGCGTCTGTCTGCTTCGCCCGCTCTTCTCCGCGGTTTCACGCCTGGCTGCTGAACACTCGTCTGTTCGGTCCCCTGATCCGCAACTGGGACGAGAGCAGGTCGTTCTCGAAGCGAGCGAAGACATCGGCTGTCGCCAGCATCGCCATCGTGGGAGGAGGTTCGGCGTTCTGGATTGTCGAGCCGCTTTGGGCTCGCTCTGCCATGGTGGCAGTGTTGGCAGCTGTGTCGGTGTGGATCGTCACCCGTCCGACCGCACCATCGGCCCGAGAGATGCGGCCTTCCGCAGGTCAGGCCAGAAAGAGCTTGTAGGCCGGGTTGTGAGACTCGTCCCAGTATCGGTAGCCGACCGTGGACAAGAAGTCCTGGAACTCGGACTGCTCTTCTGGCGGCACCTGGATACCCACGAGCACTCGCCCATAGTCGGCGCCGTGATTGCGGTAGTGGAACAGCGAGATGTTCCAGTCGGGGGCCATGGCGTTCAAGAACCGCAGCAAGGCTCCGGGGCGCTCGGGAAACTCGAAGCGATACAGCTGTTCGTTGACCGCCAGGTCGGACCGTCCACCAACCAGGTGTCGCAGATGCACCTTCGCCAGCTCGTCGTCTGTCAGATCGATCGCCGACAACCCTGCGCCTTCGAAGGCCTGGGCCAGTTCGGCCGCAGCCTTGCGGTTGGTTATCTCGACACCGACGAAGACGTGGGCCTGGTCAGGGTCTCCCATCCGATAGTTGAACTCGGTCACGTTGCGGTCGCCCAGGACCTCGATGAATCGGCGGAAGCTGCCCGGGGTCTCAGGGATCGTCACAGCGAACACGGCTTCTCGCCGTTCGCCGATTTCGGCCCGTTCCGCAACGAAACGCAAACGGTCGAAGTTCATGTTGGCCCCGCACGCCACCGCCACCAGGGTCTGACCCGACACATCGTCTCGGTCGACGTATGACTTCAACCCGGCGATGGCCAGAGCTCCCGAGGGCTCGAGGATGGCGCGAGTGTCGGTGAACATGTCCTTTATCGCGGCACACACCTGGTCGGTGTCGACCCTGATGACCTCGTCGACGAACTCGGATGCAACTCGAAAGGTCTCCTCGCCGACCAGCTTCACAGCCGTTCCGTCACAAAACAGGCCCACCTCGCTCAACTCGATGCGCTCGCCGCGCTCGAGCGACAAGGCCATCGCATCGCTGTCGCTGGCCTGAACGCCGATGATGCGCGTTTCGGGCCGCAACTGCTTTATGAAGGCACTGATGCCGGCGATCATTCCGCCGCCGCCGATGGCGACGAACACGGCATCGAGCGGTCCGGTCACCTGACGGAGGATCTCCATGCCGATGGTGCCCTGACCGGCGATGACGTCCGGGTCGTCGAAGGGGTGAACGAAGGTCAGGCCCTGCTGGGCCGCGATCTCCTGTGCTGCGGCGTTTGCCTCGTTGTACGAGTCGCCTGCCAAGATCACTTCGGCGCCACGCTCTCTGACCGCGTCGACCTTCAGCGCCGGTGTGGTCACCGGCATGACGATCACGGCGCGGCACCCGAGCTTCTGGGCTGCCATGGCCACACCCTGAGCATGATTACCCGCCGACGAAGCGATGACACCCCGTGCCAGTTGGTCGGGGCTCAGGTTGGCCATCTTGTTGTATGCCCCGCGGATCTTGAACGAAAAGACCGGTTGCAGGTCTTCACGCTTGATCAGAACCCGGTTGCCCAGTCGTTTCGAGAGCAGGGGAGCCTCGTCGATGGGCGTTTCCTGGGCCACTTCGTAGACCCTGGCGTTCAGAGTTCGCTTCAGATAATCGGTGTAGGGCATCTCAAGCTCCGTCTCGCGGCTGGCCGAAGCCCTCGCGGCGCACACGTACCCGGGTATGGGTGCCGCGGGCCACCACGGTGTCGCCCATTACCGCTTGGACCTCGAACCGATACAACCGCCCCTCGGCCGAGACCAGCTCGGCCGTCGCATCGATCTCGCTGCCGATTGGGCTGGGTGCCAGGTGCTCGATAGATATCTGGGTGCCGACGGTGGTGTCTGTCGGCTCGAGCGAACCCCCTACGGCGGCGACGGCCGCTTCTTCCAGCAGGGCCACCACTCGAGGGGTTCCCAGAACTGCGACATCGCCGCTTCCCAGGGCGAGGGCGGTGTCGGCATCCGACACCACCAGCCGACGGGTTGCGGTGACCGGGCGCTGTTCGTCCATGAGGCGACTGTACGCCGCCGTTGCTCGACCCGGCTTCAGACCACGACGATGTCGAACGTCGGCGACTCTTGCGCCAGTACCGCCGCGACCTTCTCCGTGTCGTTTCGAGAGGGTTCTACCAGAGGTGGGTCGTGCGGTCGCACTCCATAGGCCCTGTAGCCCATCACCTTCAGCCTCATCGACGGGTCGATGCCGGCCAGCCACTGCCCAGACCGGCGAATGAGCTCCTCGTCGTCGTTCATCCCCGCAACTATCAGCATCCTGACCTCGTGCAGCAGCCCCATCTGCGACAGCTGCGCTATCGAGGCCAGCACTTCGTCGTTGGGTGAGCCGGTCATCTGGGTGTGCAGCTCGGGGTCGAAGGCCTTGAGGTCGACCATGACGCCGTCGGTAACCGGTGCGAGGTGTGTCCATGTCTTTGGCTCGGCCATGCCGTTGGTGTCGACCATGCACGTAAGACGTGAGATGCGTGGGTCGCGATGTTGCTTCACGGCCGAGAAGAGAGCGTGTACGAACTCGACCTGCAGGGTCGCCTCGCCGCCCGAGACGGTTATGCCCGACAGGAAAGGGGCAGCGCGTCCTATGTCGGCCAGAAGTGACTCGACGGTGCGTCGCGTCGCCTTCGGCGTGGCATCGATGGGGCACACGTCGATGCAGGTGTCGCACTGCTCGCAGCTGTCGGCGTCCCAGACCACGCCCTGGGCGGTGATGCTGAGCGCCTCCGACGGGCAAGGCTCGACACAGTCACCGCAGTCGTTGCACACCCCGATGGTGTACGGGTTGTGGCATGCCAGACAGTCGAGGTTGCATCCCTGCAAGAAGATCGCGAATCGATTCCCTGGCCCATCGACGTTCGAGAACGCGATGGTGTCAGTTACCAGGCCGCGGGTCTCGTTCATTGCAGACAATGCGCTTGGAGGCCCGCTCGGTCAGGTGATAGGCGTTCTCGCTTCCGGCGGCCAGGAAGTCGCTGGTGTGGCGGGCGCCCCGGTCGTCGATGCCAACCAGGTCGCATTTGCGAACCAGATAGCCGGTGATGCGGATGAACTCGTTCGAATCGAGGTTGAAGGTGAAGTCGCGCATCCCCGAACCGAACGCGCCTCGGATGATGTCGACTATCGCCTCGGGATTTCGGGTGGCGGTGTCGTCGAAGTGGAAGATGTCGCTGACACCCGATGCGAAGTGTCGATGATGAGGTGCACACGTCTCGATGTGACTCAGCAGGTCGGGCTCCTCACCGACGGGAATCCTGGTGCCAGCGGTCACCCCATCGTCGAGGTCGATGCCACTCTGTGAGTGCAGGTACGCAAAGCCGCCCCCGCCTTCGCAGTAGGGCTGAGGACGCTGGGCCACCAGCTCGGCGACTCGCTCGATGACCTCGACCCCAAACCGGTTGGCCCGCTTGCTGTGCCCATAGCGTTCGTCGGCGGCTCCGTCATGTGCCATCAGTACGTTGACGCACTCGGCCAAGCCGAAGATGCCGAACATCGCCGAGAATCGCTCGGGTGCAATCAGGCCTTCTCGCGCCAGCCAGCTCGACTCGAAGAACTTCTGATCCTCGACCAGTGAGCGGATCCTGGCCTCCAGCAGCTCAGATGTCAGCTCGACGTATCGGGCAAGGGTGGTGTCCAGGAACGAGCGGGCGGAACCCTCGTGGCGAAGGGCGGCTTCTTTCAGGTTCAGGCGAACCAGCGAGTACGAGCCGCCCCCGATCTTCAATGAGTTGTAGCAGCTGACCGATGCGTAATGCTCGCCGTGGTCGTTCACCATCATCGGGTGGTTCACGAAGTGGGGCTTCGCCGTCTGGAACACGGTCTCGATGGCGTCGAGCAGCAACGAGTCTGGGGTGAGGTCCGGATCGACCTTGAGGGTGATGTTGGGCACCGCTTGGCGCAGCGAGCGTTCGACCCTGAGGATCGACCTGGTGATCCTGCTGTCGTGAGGGCCCAGATCGGTGTGAACGAACGCATCGGGCTGCATCCGGTCTATGCCAACCCAGAGCCGGCGCAACGTTGCGTCTAGCTCGGCATCGGTGATCGAGTCGTCGACGAAGGGCTCGAGCAGTTTGTCGAGATCGCCCAGATAGACCGGGTAGGTGGTCACCGAAGGGACGTTGGCGTACATCACCTGCAGGAACGCAACTGCGTCGGACAGAGTGGTCGGGGCGTCGAGTTCGAGGTACCGCAGACCCTGACCCATGGCCTTTTCGTAGTCGGGCAGGATGTAGCGCGCCGTGTATGGCGTGTTGCCCTCGTACATGTCGCAGATGATGCGTTTGTCGAGTGCTTCGGCGCACTCGGGCGACAGCTCGGGATAGGGCATCGCCTCCAGGGCGAGGGCCGCAAGCTGGCGCAGTTTCTGGTCGTATGCGAGATGGGTCGCCGAGATCACCGAAGCAACCCGCGTCTGAAACTCTTGCATGTGCACGATCTGAGCTTCGGGGGCCTGGCGCGTGCCCACAAGGGCCCAACGGCCTCTTCTGCGAGGACGGCACTTCGGTCAGCGCTCCGGCGTTTGCACCTACTCTTAAGCAATGGGCTCTCGGACAATGGGAATCATCGAGAACCGGCTGGCCGACCTGGGCATCGAGTTGCCGCCAGCCGTCATCACACCCCCCGGGGTGGTTCTGCCATTCGCCTTCGTGAACGTCCTGGGCAACCGGGCCATCATCTCTGGGCATGGCCCTCAGGCCGCCGACGGCAAGATCGCAGGTCCGTTCGGCAAGGTCGGCGACGACCTGAGCGTCGAGCAGGGGTATCGGGCGGCCAGGCTCGTCGGGTTGTCCATCCTCGGGTCGCTGCAGCGCGAACTGGGCACCCTCGATCGGGTCTCAGGTTGGGTTAAGGCCCTCGGGATGGTCAATGCAACCCACGACTTCGCCGACCACCCTGCCGTCATCAACGGATTCTCCGACCTGATCATCGAGGTCTTTGGCCCCGAGGTCGGTCGTCACTCTCGTTCGGCTGTCGGCATGGCCTCGCTGCCGTGGCAGATTCCGGTCGAGATCGAGGCCGAGGTCGTCATCGACTGATGCCCCGCTCGGCGGCAACGATCGATTCGGCCAAACGAGCCCATTCGGGACGGCCGCGAAGCTGGTCGACGGTGCTCTCTAGGCGAAACGACCAGTTGTGAGGCCCGATGGTTCCTGGCTGATTGATGCGATCGTCGATCATGAACAGATCGTTGACCATGATGGCGGCATAACGTGAATGGCTGCGCATCAACGCGTCGATCAGCGACCACCTGACCCTGCTGGTGTAGCTACCCCTCGGCCTCACTCCGGCGAAGTCGGCCAATCGCTTCCACAGCGCGGTGGCCTCGGCAGCGTCTTCGGGGTCGTCGGACGCAGCGCGGGCAGCGATGTCCTTCCACTGGGCCGAGATCGGGTCGTGGTCGTGAGTCGCAAAGGTCGCGAAGGCGCACTCGTCCATATCCTCGGGTTTCACCACCGCGCCCTGCGGGTCGGCGTCCCAGTGCGGAATACGAAAGCCCGCTATGTCGAGTTCGGCGAGGTGCGGCCTGACATAGTCGGGGACCGTGCCGAGGTCTTCGCCCACGACCTCACCCGGGCCGGCGGCGTCCAGCACCACCCGCAGACGTCGGTCGCCGTCTGCGAGGTTCGCCTGCTTGTTGGTGACGTAGTCGTCGGGGCGAGGTACCCAACGGGGCAAGATGCCGCCGGTGGCCTCGGCGGCCTGAGCCCCGTCCATCTCGAGGAACTCTTCGTTTCGTTGGGGCAGCCACGGAAACGCATAGATGCGGTAGAAGCCGAGCACGTGGTCGATGCGGAACACGTGGAAGACCGACGTCAACTTCTCGATCCGCTGGCGCCACCACGGGTAGTCCTCGGAGCGCATCTTGTCCCATCGATACAGCGGGATGCCCCAGTTCTGGCCCCACTTGCGAATGAACGCGTCGTGCTTGAACATCGTCTCTGGCGGTGCACCCCCGCACCAGTCGAGGTCGAAGTCGTCCCTGCCGAAGAAGACGTCGGCCGAGTACCGACTGACCCCTATGGGTATGTCGCCCATCAGTTTCACGCCGCGCTGGTCGGCGTGCCGCCTGACCTTTCCCCACTGCTCGAACCCCAACCACTGAAGCCAGGCGAAGAACGAGATGCGCTCTGGGTGCTCGGCCGCGACGCTCCGGGCCGCATCGACTTCCTGCCATTCGTTTGGCCAGTCGTCCCAAACCGCCGAATCCGCCTTTTCGACCAGCACCCGAAACGAGCAATAGTCATCGAGCCAGCGGGCCTCGCGCTCGCGGAATTCGGCGAAGCGCTTCTGCAGGTCTGGTGACGCGTCTGTCCAGCGCTGCCAGGCGGCCTCCAACAGCGCGAGCTTCGTGGCTCTGGAGCGCCCGTAGTCGACCGAACCCTCGCCAACCTCGGTCGCAGCACGATCTAGTTCGCCGAGGTCGATGCCCGGAACGTCCTCCATCGAGAGGTAGAGCGGCTCGAGCGCCACACTGGAGATTGCGTCGTAGGGACTGTCGACCGAGCCCAGCTCGTTGATCGGCAGGAGCTGAAGAAGCCCCACCTGGTGGTCTGCCAGCAGATCGATCCACTCGAGCAGAGCGCGTGTGTCGCCTATGCCGAGGTCGCCGTCTCGGCGCGCCGAGAAAGCTGGCAGCAAGATTCCCGCTACTCGTCTGCTGGATTGGCCCGACACCGCTAAGAGAGTACGCCCTATTGGACCGATTCAGGCCCTGAGCAAGTAGTGTCGCCACGTGGTGTGTTTGGCAAGGAGCGTTCGGTGACGTACCAACTGGGTGTCGATCTGGGCACGACGTATACGGCTGCCGCCATCCACAGGGACGGCCGCACAGACATTTTCGAGCTCGGGAATCGCAGTTCGACGATTCCTTCCGTGATCTTCCTGGGAGAAGACGGAACGATCCTCACCGGCGAGGCGGCCAACCGACGCGGCGTTACCGAGCCCAACCGGGTAGCCCGCGAGTTCAAGCGTCGCATCGGTGATCCAACGCCCATCCTGCTCGGCGGTTCGCCCTATTCAGCCGAGGCCCTTTCGGCCAAGCTGCTGAGCTGGGTGATCGAGCGGGTCAGCGAGCGCGAAGGGTCACATCCCAGCAGGGTCGCGGTGACCCACCCCGCCAACTGGGGTCCGTACAAGCTCGACCTGCTCCAGCAGGCCGTGCGCATGGCAAACCTCGAAGACGTCGTGACGCTCACCGAACCCGAGGCAGCCGCAGTTCATTACGCCACCCTCGAGCGCATCGAGCCCGGCATGGTCGTGGCCGTTTTCGATCTGGGCGGCGGCACTTTCGACGCTGCCACCCTCCGCAAGAACCAGACCGGGTTCGAGTTCCTCGGTCGCCCCGAAGGCATCGAACGTCTTGGCGGCATCGACTTCGACGAGGCGGTGTTCGGGTTCGTAACCCGCTCGCTGGGTGGGGCGATGCAAGATCTCGACCCGTCCGACCCCGCAGCGGTTGCCGCGGTGGCGCGCTTGCGAGCCGAGTGTGTCGACGCAAAGGAAGCCCTGTCTGGCGACACCGAGGCCACCATCCCGGTGGTGCTGCCAAACATCCAGACCGACATCCGCATCACCCGATCCGAGTTCGAGCAGCTGATCCGGCCCAGTCTGGCCGATGCGATCGCGGCTATGCGCCGTGCCGTACGCAGCGCTGACCTCGAGATGGATCAGGTCGACATGGTCCTGCTCGTGGGCGGCAGCAGCCGCATCCCGCTGATCGGCCAGATGGTCGGAGGCGAATTGGGCCGACCGGTCGCGGTCGATGCGCACCCCAAACACTCGATCGCTCTGGGCGCATCGATGGCCGCGGCCGAAGAAGGCGCCACTCACCCCGTCACCGAGGCGGCAGCGTCGGCAGCCAAGGCGCTCGATACTCCAGAGGAGTCGGGCGCGGCGCAGTCGGCTGCATCTGCAGCTGCCGTTGTCGAAGCCGCGCCTGCAGCCCAGACCTCGCAGGCCGCCCCGGCACCCATCCGAGAGACCATCGCGCCTACCGAGGCGTCCGCTGCTGGCGGCTCGACGGGTGGCACGCCGCCACCGGCCCAGCCGCCGACGCCTGGCCCCGACCGCGAACCGGCGCCCCAGCCGTTGGGTGTGCAGGCGGCATCGTCGGGTGGTGGGGGTATGAACAAGGGTCTCCTCGTCGGCATCGCGGCCGCTGTCGTGTTGCTGATCGTGGGTGCAATCGTCGTGTTCGGCGGTGGTGGCGACGACGACCCCGACATCGTCGCGGGTGGCGCCTCCACCACAGAAGAGTCATCGACGACCGAGGCCGATGCCACGACCACTACCGAGGAACCGGCAACCACAACTACGCAAGCCTCGACCACCACCGAGGCGACCACCACGACCGCAAGGCCCACCACCTCGACCACGACCGAGCCACCGTTCGTGTGCAACGGCTTTTGTGCCACCATCGACGACTTCGAAGTGGTCGATGGTGAGTTGGTGGTCGAATGGACGGCCCACAACTTCACCCCAGACACCAGCAACATCCACGTGCACTTCTATTACAACGTGTTCGATGCTGCTCAGGTCGGCACCAACTTCGCCCAGTGGGGCGAGAGCGTTCAGGGCTTCTGGCAGCTCACCCAGGACATTCCGTTCCGAACGGCGGGCACTCCGGTGGCGATGGCCAGCCTGCCGGCGGACGCGACTCAGCTTTGCGTGACGCCCACAGACTCGGCGCATGGCGTGCTCGACCCAGAGCATTTCGACTGCCTCGACATCCCAGACGACCTGCTTCGCGGATGACGCTGAGACTCCGCACCGCCACTTTGCGCGTGCGGAGTTAATGGTTGTGCGCGAAGATCGCCACGATGCGTGAATTGCTCGACCAAGAGCGCCTGCATGCACCCGGCCGCAGCGGCTGGGTCGTGGTTGGCAAGGGGGGAGCCGGAAAGACGGCTGCCCTGGCGACCATTGCGTCGGGTCTCGCAGATGTGAGCGCCACCCGATGGATCAGGGGTCGCCGTCTCGGATCCAGTGAACCCTTCTCGTCCATCGAGTCGTTGCTGTCCGATGATGTGCTCGAGGAACTGCTCGTCGACGCCACCCGGCTGGTGAAGCTGAAGGCTCGGCGGGCGCTGCTCGAGGGGCTCCAAGACGGTGGTCTGCTGGTGATCGACGACGCGCAGTGGCTCGACACAGCCTCGTTGGAACTGTTGGCCGCGGTGGCAGACGCACGTGAATCGTTCGGGCTGCGAATGTTGGTGGGTCACCGGCCCCGTTTGGACCGCGAACACCTGGCCCACCTCGACTCGATCCTCACCTTCGACCATCCCGCGGTGGTGTTGGGCCATCTCGACGAGGAATCGTCACGCAGTCGGGTGGGCGTCGGGCCGATCGGAGAGCTGGGACCGATAGCCATAGATCACGCCACTGCGATGTGTGGTGGCGTGGTTGGTCTGATCGACCTGTTGGCCGACTCGTGCTCGGTGGAGCGCAGCGCCTATGAGGCTTGGGTCGCCGGGTCGGCGCCACCTCCGCATGTGGTCGAGGGTGTCCGGTCGCGGGTTGCCCTGTTGCCGGCGGCGGCCCGCGAGGTGTTGCTGGCGATGTGCTTTGGTGCTTCACCCGACGAGCCGCTCGTGGCCCAGCTCGAGTCGGTAACAGACCACCGCGCCCTGGGCCAGGCCATGCACGAGATCGACGACGAGGGCCTGCTCGACGGCGACAGCGCCGAGCCGGTGCCGCTGGTGGCCGAGGTCGTACCCGAGTTGCAGGCTCCCACCGAGCGCAGCCGCTATCACCTGGCCGTCGCTGCGGCACTCGCCGACCGCGCCGACGCCGTCGTCGGCAGGGCCGAACACTTGCTCGCCGGCGGTGACCACTCGGACGAGGCCATCCGGGTCTATCTGGCCGCGTGTGATGATTTGGCCGACGTGGCTCCTGATTTGGCCGATGGCTGGCTCGAGCGAGCCGAATCGGCGGGTGCCCACCGCAGTGCTGTTGCCGCCAGACGTATCATCGTCAGCGCAAGGCTGGGCCGCCCGCTCGACGCAATCCGCGCCGCCGAGCCGGTGCTCGGACAGCCGGGCATGGTTGATCAGCTCTTTGCGGTGGCTGGCGCATACGTCGATGCCAGGCGTCCGTCGCAGGCCATAGGGGCCCTCGAACAGATCGTATCCAGCGGCGACGACCCTGAAACGCGCGAGGTGGCTCGCATGTCGGCAGGTTTGTGTCGGGTGATTGCAGGCCTGCTCGACGACGACTGCGACATAGTCACCGAGGGGATGCAGTCTCGTCCCAAGGCCGACCCTCAGTCTGAGGTGGCACGGCTGGTAGCGGTGTCACTGTGCCTGCTGGGAGTGGACGATCTCGTCGCGTCGCTGGCGTCGGCATCCGATGCCAGCTCGCTCGAGTTGGCGGTACTGCGCGATCAGAGGCTTCCGTTCTCGGCCACGTGCTTCACCACCTGGCTGGGCGTGTACCTGGCCGATCTGGGATTCGCCCGTCTGGTCTGCGACCGCGCGCTGGCCGCACCGTCTCGCACCGATGCCGTTCGCCGCAGCAGGGTGTTGCGAAGCGAGCTGATCTCTGTGTTGTCGGGCTCGATCGAGACCTCCGTCGACCCTCATGCCGACTGGGACAGCCTGGGGCCGAGCGACCGCCTCGTGGCGGTGGCGGCCGCGTCTGGTGCTGCAAGGCGCGCAAACGACCTGGGCAGGCTTCACCAGCTGCGTCCTTACCTGCACGAGGTGTTGTTGCAGCCTCCAGACCTCTTGGGGTTGGTCGCCTATGGCGAGGCGATGGTGTGCGCCTCCCGGCTCGGAGATGCCGACGTGGTCGATTCGGCACGTGTGGCTCGCGATCGTTCGCTGGCGCTTTGTGTGCAGCGACCGGTTCGGATCCTCACGGCTTGGATCGACCTGCAGGTCGCCGTCGCAGCCGACCGCAGGCATGAAGCCGAGTCGCTGTCGAGCCGCATCGCCGAGTTCGCCGACGTGGGCGGACGCTTGGGCGACCTTGTCTCGGCTATGCAGGCATGGTGTCGATCGCTGGCACGCGATGTCGACGCAGAAGCGGTCACCGTTGCCGGACAGAAGTTGCGGTCTCTGGGGTTTCGATGGGAGGCCACCCGCATCGTCGGCGCGGCAGCCATGCACATCGACGACCAGGTGGCGGCCAAGAGCCTGCTGGCAGCGGCGCGGGAGATGAGGGCCGATCTGAAGGTCAGCGAGGTCGGTCATGCACCGCTGTCGGCCAAGCTCTCCGAGCGCGAGCTCGAGGTGGCCCAGTTGATCAGCGATGGTCAGACCTACAAACAGGTGGGCGCCAAGTTGTTCATCTCGCCCAAAACGGTCGAGCATCACGTGGCGCGGATACGGCAGCGCCTGGGGGTCGACTCCAGGGCGGAGATGCTCGAGCTGATCAGAGCCGAACTCGAACCAGCGCCGGCCTAGCCGGTCGGGCTACACCCGGGCAGCGTGGCTGGCGGCTATGAGGCCTTCACAGGTGCGGGTCAGCACCCTGGCGGCGTCAGCGGCGTCGCGCGACATCAGCGGGTTCTCGGAGAGGCGCTGCCAGTAGCTGTGTTGATCCAACGCCAAACGACCCAGCTCGGCCGCGGTGGTCGACTCATCGGCATCGAGGCGCTGGTGGGCAAGACCACCCGCCGCGCCCAACAGCCGCTCGGCGCGCTGCACATCGGACTCCGAGAGCGTGACGTATCCAGACCGCAACCCGTTGAGCAGCTGCACCTCTGCGAACTCGTGAACACTCGACGTGATGCGCTCGAGTTCGACGTCGAAATCTCTCGTGTCGATACCGTCGACCCCCGAGACGATGCGGTCCAGTGCCAGAAGGGCCGACCTGGCCCTCAGAATGTCGCTGCGGGCTGCAAGGTGGCTGTGAAGTGTTGCTCTCAGCTCGCCCAGGCCGCTTCGGTCGATGAGCACCTTCGCCAGTTCGGTGCTGGTCGTGGCGCGACCCTGGCGAAGCAGTGCGTTGGACAAGCGGATACCGAAGATGCCGAACCGATCGAGCAGCTCGGCCCTTTCGATTGGCGCAATCGACAGGTCGGTCTCTGCGTTGGCAAACCGGTCGACGGTGAGCGTCAGGGCATCGACCTCGGCACGCTCGGCCTCGGCCAGGATGCGCAACAGCCTGAATTCGTCCTGGCGCAGCGTCGTGGCCGTCTCGGCGAGCAGACCCGCTACGGGCAGCACTGTCTGACACAGGCGGCGGATCTTCGGATCCGAGCCGTATCTCTGGGCGATGCGCCGGGCCGAGCCGAGGGCGTCGATGCGCCCGACACCGATCTCGTCGGCCCGCGACAAGATGCCGATCGAGTTGATCGCGCTGGGTCGCGACGCCTCCTGGTCATGGAACGACTCGAGGAACCGCACGTCGCTGGCGTGCAGGTGCCGCATCAAATACAGCACTGCGTCGGTGGGGCTCGATCCGTCGTCGGGGTTCAAGAACTCGTGGGTGCGATCGGACAGATGGGTGCTGATCGAGTCGATGCCTGGCGTGTCGATCAGCGTCATGTCTGCCAACGCCGACGATGGCCACTCGACCTCGAGGTGATCGACGTCTGCGGTCGGCATGCCCTTGAGGTCGATGTTCAGCGAGCCTTCCTCGCGGGCGAATGGCAGCTGTCGCGGGTCGCCGGCACGCGGATGCATGGTGACCCGATAGGTCGAGCCGTCGCGGTACCACGTGACGATCTTTGTGCACTCGCCGGCGTCGGTCGGGGCCAATCGCTCGCTGACCAGGGCGTTCAACAGCGTCGACTTGCCAGCCTTCACCTTGCCGGCGATGGCGACGCGCAGGGGCTCGTATAGACGCCGGCGCGCTTCATCGACAGAAGCCTGCGCTGACGTTCCGGCCAGAGCCTGGGAAGCGAGCTGCGACAGATGCTCGATCTGATGGTCGAGTGGAGTCACTGGTCCATCACCTCCACCGAGGCCTTCAGTATTCGCTGGAGCTGGTCGATCGAAGCATCGAGTGTCTTGACCTCGGCGTTGCGCTCTGCCTCGTCGGTCTTCAGCGCAACCTGAGCCGCCTTCATCGATTCGGCGGCGGTCGTCGACAACTCCTTGGCCCGCTCGAGGTTGCTGTCGCGCAGGTCTCGCTGAATCTGGCGCAGCGTGTCCCGGCTGTGCTTCGAGACGCTGAACACGACCTCGTCGATGTACTTCTTGATGCCGATCTTGGCCTGTTGGCGGCGAAGTGTCAGCTGGCGTTGTCGTTCCTCTTTGGCCGCTTTGCGGCCCATGAAGCCACCGATGGCCAAGGTGACGGGCCCGAAGGTGGCCAGGCCCACCAGCCCGCCGAGCATGCCGAACATCAGCATGCCGCCGTAGCTTCCGCGCATGCCGGTGAGGAGCGACTGGGCGTACGACGGGGCTTCGCTCAGCTCGACATCGAGTCGCTGGCGGTCTTCCAGCAAATCCGATGGCGAAGCCACCTGGATGTCGGCCAGGTTGGAGTCGATCTCGAAGACCTCGAGAACCCGCTTCGACAGGTCTACGGCGTCTTGGCGCAGCAGGTAGTAGTTCTCGGCGATGTCGGCCATCAGCCGTTCTTCGACCATCGGAAACAGTTCGTCTCCGATCTTTGCGGGGTCGTTCTCGTCGATCAGGTCCTCTACCTCGGCTATCAGGGCCCGAGTGCGTTGCTTGAGGTCGTGGTCGGTGTTGGAGGTCAGGTCGGCGAAGCCGTCGTTCAGTACGACCTGCCACCGAGTCGCCGCCAACTTCATGCCCTCAGCGCGGTCTCTGGCCTCGTGGGCTCGGGCCAGCAGTGCCTCTCTGGTGGCAGGGTCGGCAATGGCTTCGCGTTTGGTGGTTTCGGTCTCGAGGAGCTGGTCGGCGACCGCTCGCACGTCCTTCATCGCCATGCCCACGTGGATGGCCTCGGCCGAGGACAGGATCTCTTGTTCGATGCGCTCCATCAGGGCCGGAAAGCCGCTCTCGTCGTGCAGCGCGGCGTCGTTGAGCTCGAGGGCCCGGGTACGCAGTGGCGAAGCGATCGGGAATATCTCGATCTCGAGGCCGGCGTCGGCCAGGTGGCCCTGGTTCAGTTCCATGATCTTCGACCAGCGGGGGTAGATGTCGATCTTGCTCATGGCACAGATGACGTTTGGGCACCTCTGGTGGGCGGTCTTCAAGAACTCGAGTTCGCTGGCCGTCAGCTCCTGCGAACTGTCGGTGACGAAGATGACCGCATCGGTCATCGACAGGGCGCCCATGGTGGCCTTGCCGTGAGCGGATTCGAGGCCCCCGACGCCTGGGGTGTCGACGACCCTGAGGCCGGCCCTCAAAATCTTGCGGGGAATCCTGACCTCGACGGTGTTCACCTTCTGGTTGGTGCCTGCGATGCGCCCCGAGACCACGAAGCCGCCGGCGTCGGCGACCTTGATCTCATAGTGCTGCTCTTCGCCGGAATCGTCGAGCGGTTCGCACGAGATCGACGCCCTCGAGTGGTCTGCGTATCCGATGACGGTGGCCACCGCCGTGGCGACGTCGTCGTCGACCGGGCACACCGGCGCCTTTATCAGGGCGTTGACCAAGCTGGACTTGCCCTGCTTGAACTCGCCGATGACCAGAACGGTCACCTCGGGTTCGGCCAGCCGTGCCGAAGTGGTCTCGAGCCGGGCCAGCAGGTCGGCCCGCTCGAGTCGCGATGCGGCCCCTTTGGCGGCCTCGACGATCTCCTCGGCCCTCTTGCGCTTTGTCGATTTCTGTGGAGTGTTCACTGGGCTGTCCGTTTGGTGGCTTGCTAGGAGGACCCGGTCCGTTCAATGAACCGACTCGGGCCCCGGCCTTGCGGCCAGGACCCGAGTCTGTACCTCGCTAGGGATTAATTCCAGCTCAGTCCATGTCCATGTCTTCGCTGATGTCGACGCTGTCGTCGATGACCATCTCGGATTCCTCGAGTGCCGTCGAGGTGCCGAAGTCGTCAGACACCGCCGATCCGTCGTCTGCGAAGGTCGAGTCTTCGATGACGGTGGTGTCGATATCGGTCTCGATATCTGTCGAGATATCGGTGTCAGTGTCGATGATCGTGTCGTTGTCCTCGATGGTGGTCGTGGTGGTGTCGTTGTCTTCGAGGGTGGTCGTGGTGGTGTCGTTGTCCTCGATGGTGGTGGTGGTGGTGTCGTTGTCCTCGTTGGTCGTTTCGACATCGGTCACCGTCTGATCGCCCTGAAGGTTCAGGTTCAGATCGTCACCGCTCGAGATGTCGCCGATCGACAGGTTGGTCTGGCTGCCGGCACCGGTGTTGACGTTGCCCTCTGAGTCGATGGCGTCGCCGCCGGCTGCCTGAGCGCCCTCGCCATTGGCGACGATGTTGCCGTCGCCCACGGTGGTGGGGCCGCTACCGCTGGTCTCTACCTGCGTCAGCTCCGATCCGTCGTCGGCGAAGGCCAGGTCGCCGCCGCCCGAGTCGAGGTCGTTGATCTCCGAACCGTTTGTGGCGAAGTTGGCATCGCTGCCGGTGTTGGTGATCATGTCACCGCCGACCTCACCAGTGTTCAGACCAGTTGCCTCGGCACCCTCGCCCAGCACGGCACCCTCGACGTCGCCGGTGACGGTGCCGCCGCTGACATCGCCCTGGACCACAGTCGAGTCCGTCACCTCGCCGGTGATCGCACCCTCGACCGAGCCGTCGGCGGCGATTGCGCCGTCCGTGGCGATCTGAGAGTCGGTGACATTGGCATCCTCGCCGAGCTGAACCGATCCGTCACCTGCGGTTTGGGTGGTGTTCTCGATCTCGAACTCTTCGGCGAACACGTCACCCTCGATCTCGACGCTGTTGTCGATCTCGGTGTCGCGGTCGTCGATGTTGTTGGTGGTGCTCTGGTCGACGTTGTTCGTGACGTTGGTGACGTAGTAGTTGATGGTCTGCGTGACCGCCTCGATCGGCGTCGCCGCCTCGACGACAGGTGGGGCGGGGGGAGGCGTCGGGGCTGCCGCAGCCGGGGCCGGAGCCGGGGCTGGGGCTGGGGCAGAGACAGGGCCGCTGGTCACCGGCGAAGCCGCTGTGCTGGCATCGACCTGGCTGACGCCGCCCACGTTGCCGCCGGCGACCGTGGTGTCTCCGGCGACCTCCTGGTTGATGACCGGGCCGGATTGCACCGTGGTGTCGGCGTTGGAAACGTCCTGGTCGGCCAGGGCCGTGGTGGCCGCAGCCTGTGCGGTGGCGCTGGTCGTGGAGGGAGCCAGCAGGCTCACCTGCTCAGGAGGAAGCTCTTCGCTCATCAGGGTGACCGCCTCGTGGAGGTCCTCGGGGGTCAGCTGGTCGAGGCCCTCGTCCTCGAGCATCTGCTGACGTCCTGCGTCGTCAGCCTCTGCCCACGCCTGCTGCTGGTCACCGAAGATGATGTTGTAAAGCTTGTCGAAGATCATGGTGTCAACCGCCATTTTCCTTCCTCTTTCTTCTTTCCCGGCCCTGTTCGCCGTGTCGTTTGTTGTTCACACCAACACTTCGTGGTGTGTGACATAAACGTATGAAGAAGTGAGGAGCCGTACATCGGGGACGATCCACGTTCGAGCACCCCAGATGCCACTGCGCGATCCCCTAGGGGATTAGGGGGGGAGGGGCCGCGACCATAGGGGACGCTCACAGCGGATCGGGGTCGGGCCCGAGCCGCGGGTCGCCGGGGCTAGGAACTGGAGACGATGAAGCGCGCCAGATCGGTTGTGGTGACGATTCCTGCCAGCTCGTCCCCATCGAGGACAACCACGGAGTGGAAACCTCCCTGGGCCAACACTTCAGCAGCGTCCTTGACCGTTGCCGTCGAGGGGATCGATCGCAGCTTCGAGGTCATGGCATCGTCGATCGAGTAGAAGTCGTCGATCGAGTTGCGCAGCGGCCCATCGAATTCGATGTCGAGCTCGTGCAACAACCGGACGATGTCGGTGGTCGACAGCATCCCGATGGGCTTGTCGTTCTCGGTGACGACGAGGTGGTGATACGGGGCCGACTCGAGCGCTCGGATGGCATCGGAGAGCGGGTCGGAGCGCTCGATCGTGGTCGGGTCGACGGTCATGATCTTGGTCACTGCTGTCATCGGCAGCGAGCCTAGGCCAAGGGTCAGGCCTTGCCGTGGAGCCGGGTGCGTATCCGTTCTTCGGTCTGAGGGTCGATGACGGTGTCGGGGTCGCGGAGCTTGCCGACGGCGGACTGCAAGCCCACCAAGGCCGCATAAAGGGGCGGACACGTGGGGCACACCCTCAGGTGCGACTCGATCAGATCAGCGGTGACAGCGTCGAGGTCACCGTTCATGTAGTCGCTGACGTGGGTTCTGGCGTCCCAGCAGTTCATGGGCACTCCTCGGGTGGCGGCGTCGCGGTCGGCGCCTGCGGCCAGAGCACTCACCATGGCCATACGCCCGCGTCTGAGCCTCTGTTTTGCTGCTGGTAGCGACACGTCTTGGATCTCGGCTATGTCGGCCACGCGCAGCCCCTCGATGTCGTGAAGTACCACGGCCGAGCGATAGATGAACGGCAACCGGACCAAAGCGTCCAGCAACTCGGCTCTGGTGGCGGCTCGTTCGACCACTTCGGCCGCATCGACCGTGTACGCATCGTCTGACCACGACCGCTCGATCGACTCGATCGACAGCTCGTCGGCGGGCACCTCGCGGCCGGCCCTGCGTCCCTTGTCGATGATGAGGTTGTGGGCTATGCGCATCAGCCAATGGCCCAAGGGGGCGTCCGAGCGATACTGCGCCCGGCGTTCGAGAGCTCTGACGATGGTGTCTTGGACGACATCGGCGGCCAGATCGGGGTCGCGCGTCACCCCGAGGGCATATCTGTACAACGGCTCGAGATGCTCGCTCAGCTCTGGCGCTTCGAAAGTCACCGGCGAGAACCCAGCCAGCCTCTGGCAAAGCCCGACAGTGCCCATAGACACAGTGCGCCGCCGATGGCCACCAGCGGCACGGTCGACATGATGATTCCGGCGCCCAGCAGCGCGGCGCCTGCCGCGCCGCGAATGGCGGTGAGTGACCCGGGCGGCGAAGTGTCGACCTTGCTTGCGGGGTCGGCTGCCGCCTCGAAGAGGCTCGCTATGGCGCTTGTGGTGTGAACCCCCACCAGCCGACCCGTCTCTTGGCCGTCGTTCAGCGCGATCAGCACCGGCACCGACTTCAGCCCGAATCGGTCGACCAGGTCGGGCGATTCGTCTACGCGCACCCGAACCAGCCTGGCCGCGTGGTCACGTTCTACCTCGGCCACAAGGGGTTCGATGGCCTTGCAGTTGTTGCACCACGGCGCCCAGGCCGACACGACCACAGGGCCGTCGTCGAGCTGGCCAGACGGTTCGCTCGACGTAGACATCAGGACTGGGAAGAGCCCTTGGCGGTGTTGATTCCCAGCATCGTGTACAGCGGGCAGAAACCTACGAGACCCGTGGCCAACGGAACGAGGCCCACGATTCCGAGGATCGTTCCGCCCGTGCCGCCGATAACGGCGAAGCCGACTATCGCCAGGACGATTCCCAGTACCACCCGAGCGATGCGATCTGCGCTGCCTTCATTGACCTTCATCTCAATCCTCCTCGATCGTCCTCGACGGGGTGTCGACGACTCGATGTCCAATAGACGATCCGACGATGCCCAGCGATACCCGATTTCTCAGATTTTTTCGTCGTACCCGGCCAGCGAACGAAGCTGGCCCCCAGAAACACGGCATGGCAGCCACTCGCGCATCACCTCGGCGCCCAGAGCTTCGTAGAAGCGGATCGATGGCTCGTTCCAGTCGAGCACCTGCCACTCGAGTCGGCCGTAGTCGCGCTCGACGGTGATCTCGGCCAATGCCGACAGCAAGGCCTTGCCTGCGCCGGTGCCTCGATGTTCGGGCAGGACGAACAGGTCCTCGAGGTATATCCCGGGCCTGCCCTTCCAGGTCGAGTAGCTCGGGTAGAACAGCGCAAACCCGATGGGCGTCGAGCGGGCCTCGGTGCCGAACTCGGCGATGAGGCACTCGAATGGAGGTCTGGGCGACTCGAGTTGTGTCCTCAGGCTCGCCGGTGTGGCTTCGACGGCGTCTGGTTCGCGTTCGTACACGGCCAGGCCCACGATGAACTGGTGAATCACCTCGGCATCAGCGGGACCTGCGGGCCTGATCATCAGACGGTCGGCCGAAGGCCCGGCGGCCAGCTCCACGATCGACTGGCAAACCTGCTCGACCGACCGGCCGGTCGTTTCGATCTGGATGAAGCGCCGATAGTGAGGGCCCCTTTCGGTCAGCAGTTGAGCGATGCGGGCTTCGTAATCGGTCCCCGAGAGAAGTGGCCTGGTGGAGCCGTCGGCTGCGACCCTGGCCGCGATGGCGTCTGGCGAAGCGCTCAGGCAATAGATCCGCGATGTCGGAGCCAAGGCCGCAACGTTCAGCGGGTCGAGCATCAGGCGACCTCCGGTGGCCACCACCAGCCGCGATCGCTTGGCCAGTTCGGATGCAACCTGTTGCTCGATCTTGCGAAATGTGGCTTCGCCGCGCTGCTCGAAGATGTCGGTGATGGGCCCGTGGAGGGCTTCGATCATCTGGTCGGTATCGACGAATTCGTATCCCAGTCGTTCGGCGACCAGGCGTCCCACCGTGGATTTGCCCGTGCCCATGAAGCCGGTGAGGACGATCTTGTCTGGTGTCATCAGCTCTACCGGGCGCACGAACTCTGTCACCACATACCTCTCTTGAACTGACGGCGAATCTAGCGGGTCCCCGAGCCGCCACTTGGCGCCGGCGCCCTCGATCGGCGAGGCTGGCGTCGCATTGCTAGAGCGGAAGAGGACGCACAATGGCGCCAAACCAGCTGGTCATTCGAGCCGACGCGGACGGGGTGGCGACGCTCACCCTCAATCGGCCCGACAAGCTCAACGCGCTGACGCCGGACTCGTTCGTCGAGTTGCGCGACCACCTGTCGGACATCGCAGGCGACCGAACGGTTGGTTGTGTGTTGCTCAAGGGCGCGGGCCGATCGTTTTGTGCCGGAAACGATCTCGATGCCATCGCCCGAGGCGAGCGAGGCCCATCGGCCAATTTCGAGTCGCTGACCGTCGAGGCCCTCGAGCACCTGCCCCAGCCGACCATCGCCATGATCCACGGGCATTGCTTCACGGGCGGTCTCGAACTGGCGTTGGGCTGCGACCTCTTGGTGGCGGCCGAATCGGCGCAGATCGCAGATACCCACGGGAAGTGGGGCCTGGTGCCCGTGTGGGGAATGACTGTGCGACTTCCCGAGCGTGTTGGCATCAGCGCAGCAAAACGTTTGATGTTCACCGGCCGGCGTGTCGACGGGCGTGAGGCGTTGGCCATGGGCCTCGTCGACTTCTGTGTCCCCGACGACGAGATCGAGCGGTTCACAGCCGAACTGGCCGGCGAGATCACGGCCAACTCGTGGGGCACCAACCGCATCGTCAAACAGTTGATCTCGGACCGTCAACAGCGAACCCGCACCGATGCGCTGGGTCACGAGCGCGTGCGGCCCTATGGGATGCCAGAAGACCGAGAAGAGCGCATGCGTCGAGGCTAGGGCTTGCTGTCCGGGGGTTGAGGTTGCAGGTCCCTCAGTCGAGGGGTCTGGTGATGGACTCTGTGGTTCCTTCCAGAGAACACAGGAGTCACATCACCATGGCCACCCCGACCGACATCATCTTCGCTCGCCGCGTGCGTTTGTTGGAACTCGCCGACGAGTTCGGCAACGTCTCTGAGGCGTGCCGGACGATGGGGATCTCCCGGACCCGCTACTACCAGTGGAAGAGGATCGCCGACGCGTACGGGCTCGAGGCGTTGATGCCCAAACAGCGCCGCCGTCCCCAACAACCGAATGAGACACCGACCCATGTGGTCGCGGACTTGTTGGCGGTCGTGGTGGTCGAGCCCACCATCGGGTGCCGCCAGCTCGCAGACCGCCTCGACGAGCTGGGCTATGAGATCTCCAAGTCCACCGTCCAGCGGATCCTGGTGGCCCACGGACTCGGCCAACGCCACCAACGTGTTGCCCGAGCCGCAGCGGTCGCCACGTTGGCTGGGCTGATCACCGAACCCGTCACCGAGCAGGCCGCTGAGCCGTTCGGGTTCTGCCACTGGGCCGCCCAACCAGGCGATCTGGTTGCTGTGGACAGCTTCTACATCGGGAACCTCAAAGGCGTCGGCAAGGTCTACCAACTCACCGCTGTGGACACCTGCACCCGGTGGGCCATCGTGAAATTGATCATCGGACCGGTCACCGCAGCCCACACCATCGCCTTCATCGACCACCTCCGCAAGGTCATGCGCCGATTGGGCATCCCGCTACGGAACGTACTGAGCGATAACGGGCCCGAATACGTGGCCCGAGCCTTCCAGGACCACCTCGCCGAAGTAGGGATCGGCCATGTCCGGATCCCACCACGCTCACCCAACCACAACGCCGTCGTGGAACGCTTCCAAGGCACCATGCTCCAAGAATGCTGGCGCCCCGCCTTCCACCGCCGCCGATTCACCTCACTGCGCCAGCTCCAAGCCGAAGCCGACACCTGGCTCACCCGCTACAACACCCGCCGCCGCAACCACAGCCACTACATGGCCGGCCGACGCCCCATCGACATCCTCGACAACCACCGAACCAACCAGGCAGCATGACCACCAACCACAGAGCCCATCTGCCACCTCGAACCCCGGACCGGAAGGGCTAGGGCCGCGGTGCAGACCGGCCGGCGGTGCGCAGTCTTGGGTGAACCCGCCACACCGAGCGGGCCAAGGCCATGCCGATGACGACCATCGCGACCATCACTGCGGCGGTCGTCAGGTACACAACCGCCCGACCGGCGGATTGATACAAGCCTCCGGCCACGGCGGCCATGGCCCCAGCGGCCAGCGCCTGTGCCGCGCCCAGCACGCCCTGGGCGCCCGCCTGCCGTTCCGGCGGCACCGTCAGGGCCACCGCGACCCCGCTGGTGGCGATGGTTATGCCGTCGGTCACCGCATGCACCATCGCGAACGTGAAGATCCAACCGCCCGACGGCAACAGTCCGTACGAACCCATGAACCCGGCGGCGAACAGCAGGCCGGCGGCGCCCAGCCGGAAAGGTCCCAGCTCCTGGGCCAGCCGGCCCCCGGTGGGTCCGAGGACGATGAGGGGAATGGCAAACAGCGAGATTCCCAGGTTGGCCATCCAGTCAGCGGTTCCGAGGTCGCTGTGTACGACATCCCACAAGGCGTCGAATGTTCCGATCATCAAGAACGCCGTGGCCCCCAGTACGACTGCCCCAGCGAAGGGTTTGATGGCCAGCAGGTCGAGCGCGAGCCGGTTGCCGGTGGGTTCGGCCACCTCGTCGACCTTGGCGCCGAACGTCAGTGCCACTACCGCCACCGAGGCCGCGGCGATTGCGATGAACGGAGCGGCCAGCCCGAAGGGTCCGACCAGCACCGCCGACACTGCGGGGCCCAGGGCGAAGCCGAACACGTCGGCCGATAGCAACCGACCCAGATTCCTGCCGAGGTTCGCCGGGTCGGCCAGCACGACGATGCGCCTGACAGCAGGGTTCGCTGCGCCGATCGCCAATCCCGATACCACGCGTCCGGCCAGGATGGTCGTCAGATCTTGACCGAATCCCATCATCAGGAGGCCCACTGCATTGAGGGCGACACCGGCTAGCACCAGGGTGCGGGCATGACCTCGGTCGCCGATGGGGGCGATGGTCATCTGCGAGACGAATCCGGCGAGGAAGCCGATGCCGATTATCCAGCCGATGGCGCTCTCGGAGATTCCATAGTTGTCGCGATAGTCGGCGACCACCGTGAACAAGACGCCATACCCAGCCGATAGGCAAGCCGACAGGGCACTGAAGCTGAACAGAAGTCGGTTGCCTACGGCGGGCTCGGTCACCAGGTGAGGCTAGGTGACCTCGGCGTTGCCGTCGGCCGATTTTTTCGCGGGACGAGTCGTGGCTACCTTCGTCTGCGATGGACGCGACCACACAGCTGGCCCTTTTGGCCAGAATCGATGCTCATCGCAAGGCTGGTCGCGGCACCGACACCGCCGATGCCGTCATGAGGGTGCCGGTCGATCACTACACGTCTGCGGTGCGCCTCGACCTCGAGAAGAAGGTGCTGCACTCGTCACCTGCCCTGGTCGGGTTGTCTGGTCTGGTGCCCGAGCCAGGTTCTTATGCCACGGTCGACATCGGGGATCGTTCTGTAGTGGTCACGCGCGATCGCCGTGGCGACGTGCACGCTCTGGCGAATGTATGTCGCCATCGCGGGGCCGAGGTCGCCCATGGTTGCGGCACCGCTCAGCGGCTGAGCTGCCCCTACCACGGTTGGGTGTACGACCTCGACGGCTCGGGAATCTCGCGCCGTCGCGACGAGTATTTCGACGGCGATGTCGAGTCGCTGGTCAAGCTGGCCTCGGTCGAGTCCGACGGGCTGATCTGGGTCAACCCCGAACCGGGTGGCGCGATAGGACCCGACCCTTCGCACGGCGCCGGCGTCGAACTCGCGCCATTCGGGCTCGAACGTTTCCAGCTGTTCGCGTCGACCAGCTTCACCCGGCCGCTCAACTGGAAGCTCGCTGTCGACACCTTCTGCGAGGCCTACCACCTCTCGAGCCTGCACAAGGCGACGCTTGCTCCGATGATCCACGACGACTTCGCGTTGTTCGATCCGTTTGGGTCACACGGGCGGATGATCGCCGTCAGACGATCGATAAGCGACCTCGACGGTCTCGACGACGCCGAGCGCTCGTTGATACCCCACGCGACGATTCTCTATTTCCTGGTGCCGAACACGGTCCTGATCTATCAACAGGACCACGTGCAGCTCTACCAGAGCCGACCGGGCAAGACCCCAGACGAGGCTCACCTCAGCGTCAACCTCTATGTGCCGCCGGATTCGGGGCGCTCAGATTCTCACTGGCAGAGAAACTTCGACCTGCTCGTCAGCGTCACCGACAGCGAAGACTTCGCCGCCGCCGCTGGTATTCAGCGCGGGTCGCACAGCGGTGCCCAACAAGAGTTCGTGTTCGGTCGCAACGAGCCTGCTTTGCAGCACTACCACCGATCGATCGACGCCCTCGTCAGCTCGGCTTGACGGCCACGACCTGTACGACCGCACCGTCGCCGGTGTGACCGGCACCCTCCACGACGGGCCGAACCAGCTCGACACCGTGCACGATATCGAGCCCTTCGAGTTCGTCGATCAGGCCCTGCAGGGTCATGGTCATCTCTGCCACCGGTGGGCCGCCCGTGCCACGCCCGATCTGGTCGGGCGTATAGGCCTCGAGCACCAGCGTGCCGCCAGGGCGCAAGGCATGGGTGACGCGCCTGTGTACGTCGCGTCGGATAGTTGGCGGGGTGTGGGCGAAGATCGACACGACGAGGTCCCAGCGGGCTTCACCGAGGTCGAAGGCCGCCAGATCGGCTACGTGGGTGCTCAAGGTGACGCCGCGTTGATCGGCCAGTGCTGTGGCCTTCGCCATCGCGACCGTGCTGAGGTCGACCGAGGTCACCGCGTGGCCCAGTTCGGCCAGATACACGCCATTGCGTCCCTCGCCGTCGGCCAGGCACAGCGCCGAGCCCGGCCTCAACGAATCCGCCTGCTGGCGCAGGAAGTCGTTGGGTGCGGTCCCGTAGACGTACTCGTCGACCGAATAGCGCTGGTCCCACATCGTCGTCAACCGCCGACCAGTTGTTGGCCCGCGCCGGCCCAGGAAACGATTCCGCCGTCGACATCGGCAACGTCTTCGAAGCCGAGTTCGGACATGATCGATCTGGTCTGGCCGCTGCGATTACCCGATCGGCAATAGATGAGGTACGGGGTGTCGCGATCGAGTTCGCCCAGCCGGTCGACGAAGTCAGAAGCGTAGAAGTCCAACTGGACAGCGCCCTCAACGTGGCCCTCGGCGAACTCCTCGGCCGTGCGGACGTCCAGAATCACCAGCCCTTCGGGTGGCGACGAGACGATGCCCGATGCTTCGTCCGGGCTCACGACACGTATCGAGGCCTGCGTCGTCGCCGAGCCGTCCTGGCCGATCTGGGCCGCTGTTGCGTCGCCGTCGCCCGCATCGGACGAACAGGCCGCGAGGATCAGCAAGGGCGCCACGGCGATGGCTGCGATTCGGCCTCGCCCAAGCGGTTGGCGGGTTCTTGTGGAGTTGTTGCGAGACGTCTTGCTCATGGTGGGGCAGTGTACAGCTATTGTCCTTCAGTACGAATGTACGTATATTTGCTCTTATGAATCGATTGAGCCGCATCGTTCCGGCCGCAGGATGGTTGTCCTCGTATCAGCGCGCCGACCTGCGTTCGGACCTGTCGGCGGGTGTGACCGTTGGTGCGATGCTGGTTCCCCAGGCCATGGCCTATGCGCTGTTGGCGGGCCTGCCGCCCGAGGTCGGGCTGTACGCGGCGACCATTCCGGTGATCGTCTATGCGCTGTTCGGCACCTCTCGGCAGCTTGCCGTGGGCCCCGTCGCAATCGTGTCGTTGTTGACCGCGTCGGCGTTGGCGCCCTTGGTCGAGGAGGGCACCTCGGGCTACGTGGCTGCGGCCTCGCTCCTGGCCCTGATGGTGGGGCTGATTCACATCGTGTTGGGTGTGGGGCGTCTGGGCTATGTGGTCAACTTCTTGTCGCACTCGGTCTTGGTCGGCTTCACTGCGGCGGCGGCCATCATCATCGGGTTCTCGCAGGCCAAACACATCCTTGGTATCTCGATCGACCGCACCGATCACTTCCACGAGACGGTTGGCGAGGTGGTGTCCAACGCTGGCAACACCAACAGCACCACGCTGGCCCTGGGCCTGGGTTCGATCCTGGTGTTGTGGGGAATCAAGCGTTACGCGAAGCGGATTCCGGGCGCCCTGGTGGTGGTCGTTGCATCGACTCTGGCGGTGCAAGTGTTCGACCTCCAGTCCAGAGGGGTGAAGGTCGTCGGCGACATTCCCGGCGGGCTTCCGGCCTTTGCGCTTCCCGAGTTCGAGGGATCGCTGATCGCCAACCTGTTTGTCACCGCGCTGGTCATAACCATGGTCGGGTTCATGGAGTCGATTGCCGTGGCGAAGGTCTACGCCAAGCGCAACCGCTATGAGGTCGAGCCCAACAGTGAACTGGTGGGGTTGGGTGCTGCGAACGTCGCGTCAGGGCTGTTCGGCGGCTACCCGGTCACCGGCGGCTTCTCGCGCACTGCTGTCAATGCCACAGCAGGAGCACGCACCCCGCTGGCGTCGCTGATCACTGCGGCGATTGTGCTGGCCACCATCGCCTTCTTCACGCCCCTTCTCGAATCTCTGCCGCAGGCCGCATTGGGTGCGATCATCGTGATGGCAGTGCTCGGCCTCATCGACGTCGGCGAGATGCGCCACATCGCGAAGGTGAAGCGCTCTGACCTCATCGGCCTGGGCGTGGCTTTTGTTGCCACGCTGGTGGTGGGCATCGAAATCGGAATCGGCGTGGCGGTGGTCGCCTCGATGCTCGTCGTATTCGCCCGCATGTCCATGCCTCACACCGCCGTGGTGGGGCATGTGGACGGCACCACCAGCTACCGGAACGTCGCCCGTTTTCCCGAGGCCAAGACCATCGACGGCATCGACATCGTGCGCGTCGACGCGGCGTTGTCGTTTGTGAACGCAACCCAGGTCAAGAAGCTTTTGTTGGGGCGTGCGGCTCAACTCGAGATCGCACCGCGGGCCTTGGTGCTGGATGCTTCGGGCGTCAACGACATCGACGCGACCGGTGTCGAGATGTTGTCCGAGGTGCTCCAAGAGGTCCAGGCGATGGGCGTCGACATGCACCTGACCGATGTCAAGGGCCCGGTGCGCGATGTTCTTCATCGGGCCGGCGTGTGGTCGCGGCTCGGGGATCGTGTTCATACGTCGACGCACGACGCTGTTGCCGCTATCACCGTCGGTTCGGCGATGGGTGCCGACCAGAGGGTGCGGGGCATCGATGAGAGGGCGGCCCCGTGTGCCAATGCCCCCGAGGGGTCCGGCGATGATCGAACGCCACACGAATTGCAGGTCTGACGATGTCACGGGTCGGTGCGTCTCGTCGGCGGCCATCTAGCATCGGCGCCATGGTCAAAGTCAACAGCGCTGACGGTGTCTCGATCTTCTACGAAGAGTTCGGCGGAGGTGAGGGCCCCGCAGCAGTGCTGGTCCACGGCATCACCGAGAGCTCGGCCACCTGGGGGCCGATCACAGGCCTTCTTGCAGAGTCGCGCCGGGTGGTCACCCTCGACCTCAGAGGACATGGACAATCGGGCATGGCAGACCGGTACGACCTCGAGGCCATGGCGGGCGATGTCGCCGCCGTGTGTGCAGACGCTGGGCTGGAGGCTCCCCACCTGGTCGGCCACTCGCTCGGCGGGGCGGTCGTCAGCGCGGTTGCCTCGGTGATGCCGGTCTCGTCGGTCGTGAACGTCGACCAGATGTTGAGCCTTGGATCGTTCAAAGACCAGCTGATGCCGGTCGAGCCCATGCTGCGCGACCCCGCAACCTTCCCGGCAGTCATCGAGGCCCTGTTCGCCCAGTTGGCCGGCGACGCCATCGACCCCGACGTGATGGCCGCAGTCAACTCAGCCCGGCGTCCGGTGCAAGAAGTGGTGCTGGGCGTCTGGGAGCTCATCTTCACCATGTCGGCCTCCGAGATCGACGCCGTCGTTGAGGGTGCTCTGGCCGGATTCGCCGGCCGCGATGTGCCCTACCTTTCCCTGTTCGGCGCAGACCCCGGCCCCGACTACGAGGGCTGGCTGAGGCGCTACATCGACGGTGCTGTCGTCGAGGTATGGCCCGACCTCGGCCACTACCCCCACCTCGTGTACCCCCACCGCTTTGTAGAACGCGTCGAGAGTTTCTGGTCCTGACAAGCGGCCTACCAAGTTCACATCCACCCGAATCACGAAGCAGGAGCAAAGGAAATGACCCAAACAACCGAGATCAACATCGGAATCGAGCAAGACGACCGGCTCGAAATCGTCGAGGGGCTGTCACGCCTGCTGGCCGACACCTACACGCTGTACCTGAAGACCCACAACTATCACTGGAACGTCGTGGGCCCCATGTTCAACACCCTGCACCTGATGTTCGAACAGCAGTACAACGAGCTGGCGCTGGCGGTCGATCTGATCGCCGAACGTATTCGTGCGCTGGGCGCCCCGGCTCCCGGAACCTACGCGCAGTACGCCCGACTGTCGTCGATAGCCGAAGACGATGGGGTGCCGGCGGCCACCGACATGATCGCCAATCTGGTAGCAGGCCAAGAGGCCGTGGTGCGCACCGCACGCTCGGTCTTCCCGGTTGTCGAATCGGCCGGCGACGAGGTGACCGCTGATCTGTTGACGCAACGTATGCAGATCCACGAGAAGACCGCCTGGATGTTGCGAAGCATGCTGGCGTGACCCTCGCCCTGGGCGTCGACGGCTTCGGGGCGAGATGGGTCGTCGCGGCCGTCGACGGTGACCAGCTGGCCGATGTCTGGGTCGTCGAGCGGCTCGACGAGCTTCCCACTGCACAGATAGTCGGGGTCGACATGTTCGTGGCCCTCGGCCGATCTGGTCCCCGCCAGGTCGACCGGTGGTGCCGGCGCGAGGTCGGCAAGCTGTCGTCGTCTGTGTTCAATGCGCCGCCCCGCCGGATCGTCACCGATAGCTCACTGCACACCTACGACGAGGTCCGCGGCACTCGACCCGTCATGGCCAGGTATCTCGCGCCAGACATGGGGACTCATTCCCAAGATTCGTGAGGTCAGGGCACTGGCCTTGGCGCGGCCTGGGCGTGTGTTCGAATGTCATCCCGAGGTCTGCTTCGCCCGTTTGTCGGGCAGCGCGCTGTCGCATCGCAAGCGCACTTGGGCAGGGCAGCGCCGCCGTTTCGAGATCCTTGACGCTGCCGGAATCGACTTGAGCGCGGCCGAGTTGCCCGAGGTCGCCGACTGCCCTGTCGATGACGTACTCGACGCAATCGTGGTGGCCCATGTCGCTGCCGGTTACTTGTCGGGCAGGTCGGCCCTCTTGCCACGAGGTGCAGGTGCTCGGGTGCTGGCGCCTGCCTAGGTGCCCGTGGCCGCCGGGGCGAACTCGGCGCGTATCTCCTCGGAGTGCTGTCCGACAGCGGGCACTTGGGGGGCCGAGCCGTGAGTCATGCCCACAAATCGCACGGGATGCGCGGGCAACGCGGCCGCGATTCCTGAGCTGCTGATTACTTCGCGTCTGCGCAGGGCTGCGTGCGACGAGAGGTCGTCGAGGTCGCTGACCGTGCCGAAGGCGATGGACGCAGACTGCAAGCGCCTCTGAAACTCGTCGCGTGACAGGGAAGAGATGATCTCGCCCAGACGAGATTCCAGCTCGGCCCGGTTCTGGACGCGAACCAGATTCGAGTCAAAGCGGGGGTCGACCGCCATGTCGGGCGCCTCCAAGACCTCGTTACAGAGCCGAACCCACTCGCGCTCGTTCTGGATGGAGATCAAGGTCAGCGTGCCCTCGCTCGTGGCGAATGCGCCGTAGGGCGCAATTGAGGGGTGCTTCAGGCCAACGCGCCGAGGTGGCGCGCCCGCTTCGTGCAATGCCAACGGCACGGTCATCCACTCGGCCATCACATCGAACAACGAGATTGCGATGCCGGTGCCGAGCCCGGTGATCGAGCGCGCCACCAGCGCCTCCAGAACGGCGGCGTGAGCGGTGACCCCGGTGCCGATGTCGCACAACGAGATACCGATCCTGCCCAGCTCGCCAGGTGGGCCCGATACCGAGATCACACCGCTCTCGGCCTGGACCAACAGGTCGTAGGCTCGCTTGGAGTCAAGGGGCGGTTCCTCGCCATAGCCGGAGATGTCGACCGTGATCAGCCGGGGATGTCGCTCGCGGAGCTGGGCCGACCCCAGTCCCCTTCGGGCCAGGGCTCCTGGGGCGAGGTTCTGCACGAACACATCGGCCGCTTCGAGCATCGACTCGACCACGGCCATGTCGTCGTCGCTGTCGAAGTCGAGCACCACCGACTCCTTGCCGTGGTTGGCCCACGCGAAGTACGTGCTGTCGCCCCCGACGGCCGCGTCGTAGCCGCGGGCGAAGTCACCGCCTGGGCGCTCGATCTTTATGACCCTGGCACCGGCATCTGCCAGTCGGGCCGTGCAAAGGGGTGCCGCTACGGCCTGTTCGACCGACACGACCAACAGGCCGCTCAGGGGATGGGTTTGCATCGCCTCGATGATATTGACAGCGCCGCGCTTGACCAGCCAGTACGAATGACCGTACATTTGCACAATCAGTTTGTCGCCCAGCCACAGACACGAGTGCTGGAGCGGCCCGAAACAGGGGTATGGGGGAATGACCAGCTCAACCAATCACAGGGTCGTCATCGTCGGCGGAGGTGCAGCCGGAATATCCGTGGCTGCGCGCCTGGCGCGAAAGACCGACGACATCGCCATCATCGATCCGGCCGACAAGCACTGGTATCAGGCCTATTTCACCCTTGTCGGCGGTGGGGCGGCGCCTCTCGAGAAGGCCGAACGCTCGCAGGCATCGGTCATGCCCAAGAAGGCGACATGGATCAAAGAAACCGTCGTTTCGTTCGATCCCGACAACAACCAGTTGACCACCGACCAGGGGCGCACGGTTGGTTATGAGGTTCTGGTCGTGTGCCCTGGTATTCAGCTCGACTGGGGCAAGATCCCCGGCGTCGAAGACACGTTGGGTTCCGATGGGGTCAGCTCGAACTATCTGCCCCACCTGGCACCCAAGACGTGGGAGTTCATCCAGAACACCAAGTCGGGAACCGCTGTGTTCACCATGCCGAGCGGGCCCATCAAGTGTGCGGGTGCTCCGCAGAAGATCGCCTACCTGGCAGCCGACCACTGGCGCAAGGAAGGTGTTCTCGACAACATCGATGTGCACCTGGTCCTGCCAACGCCGGGCATGTTCGGGGTGCCGGTGTTCTCCAAGGAGCTGGCCAAGGTTGCCGAGGGTTACGGCATCCAGGTTCACTTCGAGGCCGAACTGGCATCTGTGGACCCGTCCAGTCGCAAAGCCGAGTTCAAGTCGATGAAGGAGGGGGAGGCCGGCTTCTCGCTTCCGTACGACATGATGCACGTCGTGCCGCACCAGTCGGCTCCCGACTGGATCAAGGCCAGCCCGCTGTCGAACGACACACCCGCGGGCTATGTCGACATCGACCAGTACTCGATGCAGCACGTGAAGTACCCCAACGTCTTTGCCTTGGGCGATGCAGGCTCGTCGCCGAACTCCAAGACCGGAGCCGCGGCCCGAAAGCAGGCTCCGGTAGTGGCCAAGAACGTGCTGGCGAAACTCGACGGCAAGCAGCTCGACGCTCAGTACAAGGGTTATGCATCGTGCCCGCTGACCACCGCCTACGGCAAGATGCTGCTGGCCGAGTTCGACTACACCCTCGAGCACACGCCGTCGTTCCCGATCATCGACCTGACCAAGCCGCGCTCTGACATGTGGCTGCTGAAGAAGTACGGCCTGCCCTTCCTCTACTGGAACTTCATGATGAGGGGCATGCTGTAGGCGTCGGGGCAGCGCCTATTGGGCGGCGGGCTCGAGCACGCTGAAGATGCCACCGTGCGGGTCAGCCAGCACGGCGCAGGTGCCAACGCCAGGGATGGGGAACGGCGGCACGGCTGCGTGTCCGCCGAGTTCGCCGACCATGGCGGCCACGGCGGCGGCGTCTTGCACGGTGAAGTACACCGACCAGTTGTCGGGAACCTCGACCGGCATGTCTGGCATGCGCGACATGATGCCGCCCAGACCACCGTTGTCGCCCCCGGCGATCACGGTGTAGGTGCCTGCGTCGCCCATGTCCTGGTCTTCATAGGTCCAGCCGAACACGGCGCTGTAGAAGGCCTTGGCCGCTTCGACATCGCTGCTCATCAGCTCATTCCAGGACCAGGTGTTGGGGTCGTTGGCGACCTCGGAGCCGAAGTGATCGCCCGCTTGCCATACCGAGAAGGCGGCTCCGGTGGTGTCGGCGAAAACCGCCATGTGGCCGGCCTGCATGACCTGCATTGGCGCCATGAACACCGAACCGCCGGCTGCGGCGACCCGCTCGGCAGCCGCCGAACAGTCGTCGACCGCGATGTAGGTGTTCCAGATCGCTGGCACGCCCTCCATGCCCGGCGGTTGACCGCCCAAACCGGCGACGATCTTGCCGCCCAGCCGGAACTGGGCGTAGATCTTGTTGCCCTGGTCGTCGAACAATGCCTCGACGTCCCAGCCGAAGAGCTTGCTGTAGAACGCGCCAGATGCGTCGGTGTCTGGGCTCATGAGGTCGACCCAGCAGGGTGTGCCCGGTTGGTATGAGGTGAACTGTGGCATTGGATCCTCGCTTCTTGGCCTTTGTTGGCGTCCAGGCGAACGTTACTGGTGGGGTGGGACACCTGTCATTGGCACCACTTTGCCTGGGTTCATCAGGTCGTTGGGGTCGAGGGCCCGTTTGATGGCGCGCATCAGCTCCCATTCGATTTCGGGCTTCTGGGGGCCGATTCGGTCTATCAACTCGATGCCGATGCCGTGTTCGGCGCTGAGGCTGCCACGCAGTGACCATGTTGCTTCGTCTATTCGTCGTCGCAGTAGAGACCGGTTGGCGACGAAGTGGTCGACGGCGCTGTCGGCCACCGGCAGCACCCGCATGTGGATGTTGCCGTCGCCGACGTGGCCGAAGCCGTAGCAGACCGCACCTGGGGTCAGCTCGTCGGTGACCTCTTGAACCAGTTGGATGAACTCGCCGATCTTGTCCACCGGAACCACCGTGTCGAGCTTGATCGCGTGCTTCTGGTGGGCGTCGTAGCGCTCGGGCGGCAGTTCGTCGCGGATGAACCAGAGGGCGTCGTTGTGGGCGGCCGACTCGGCCACCACGGCGTCGAGGATCAGCCCCTGTGTAGCCGCCTGGTCCAACACGGTGAGGAGATCTTCTTGCACCGGCCTGGTGGAGGCCAGCTTCAGCAGCACGTAGTACTCGGCGCGGATGGCGATGGGTCTCGCGACCGAATAGTGCCTGCACACGAGTTCGACGCCGATGTCGGGAACCAGTTCGTATGCGGTCAGTTCGCTGCCGGTCAGGCGCCTGACCAGTTGGGTCAGGTCGCGCAAGCGGCCCAGCCCGTCGATTGCGGCGAAGGCCGATTGTGTGTGCGGGGTGGCGGGCACCAGGGACAGGACTGCTCGCGTGACCACGCCGAGAGTGCCCTCGGCTCCGATGAACAGCTGTTTGAGGTCGTACCCCGAGACGTCTTTGCGCAGCGATCTCAGGCCGTCCCAGACGGTTCCGTCGGCCAGCACCACTTCGAGTCCCAGGACGTGGCTGCGCATCGGGCCGTAGCGCAACACGTTGTTGCCGCCGGCGTTGGTCGAGATGCCGCCACCGATGGTGGCCGTGCCGCGCGCCCCCCAGTCGGGGGCGAACTGAAGGCCGTGCTCGGCCGCAGCAGTTTGGATCGCCTCGATAGTGACACCCGCCTGCACTGTCATGGTGGCTCCGTCGGGGTCGATCGATTCGATCCGATCGAGCCTGGCGGTCGAAAGCACGATCGACTCGTGATCTGGGCCCACCACCGTGCCGCCCGACAGGCCCGTATTGCCTCCCTGGGGCACCACCTTCACCCCATGTCGAGCACACGTGTCGACCACGGCTGCCACCTGGGCGACCGTGGTGGGTCGTACCACCGCAGCATCGGCCCACACGTAAGCGTGGCGAGGGTCTTCCAGGTACGACGCCGCGTCTTGGCCGTCGAGGTATCCGGCAGGATCGAGCAGTGACCGGAGCTCGGCGACGAAAGAACGATTCATCCGGCCGAGGCTAATGGCGGGGGGCTGTGGGGTCGCTCACCAGATCGACAAGCCCAAGGCCACAAAGACCAGTACGGCGCCGCTGGCGCGACCCATTCGAATGTGGGCCTGCGGCGACAGGCGTCGACCCAGGCGGCCGGCCAGCGCACCGAGCGAAGCGTGCCACGCCAGGCTCACCAACACGACGCCGCAGGCCAACGCGAGGCGGTCGGTCAGGGCCGAATCGGGTGACACCGGCGCGGCCACGATCAGGGCAATCCACGACACAAGGGTCGCGGGGTTGAACGAGGTGAGGGCGAACATCGCACGAGCTGGCCGCTTCAGCTCGCCGGCCAATCGGCCCAGCTCGGCGGGGCGCAACACCAGAGCCGCTCCCATACACGCCAGAACCGCCGCAGCCAATCGATCGAGTACCTCGAAGGTCGAGGCGCCGATCGCGGCTCCGGTTGTAACCAGCGCGATCGCGGCCAGGCCGGTCAATACGTCAGCGCCGACGACCCCCATTCCGGCCTTCACGCCGGCGGTGGGTCCGCCCTTGGTGCCGACTTGAACGATGGCGACCGATATCGGGCCTGGCGCGGCCACGGTCACCAGTCCCAGGAGCAGTCCGAGCGTCAACAAAGTCATGCGGAGATGATGAACGGTCCAACACCAAAGATGCGCTCGTGTCGGCGGCTCGAACGCTATGCACGCCGTATGATTTATGGCTATGGACGCTATAGACCGCAAGATCATCGGTGAGCTGATATCGGATGCAAGGATCTCCGTCACCGATCTGGCGGCACGCGTGCACCTGAGCGTCTCGGCTACCTCGGACAGATTGCGCCGCCTGACGGGCTCGGGGCTGGTGCGCAGGTTCACCATCGACATCGAGCCCTCTGCCGCCGGCCGGCCGATCGAAGCCGTCATCGACCTACGCCTGCCTCCGGATGTGGACCTAGCTCACCTGGAGGAGCGCTTGGCCGATCTCGAATCGATAGTCAACGCAGCCCACATGACCGGCTCGTTCGACATGCAGCTGAGGGTGGCGACGGCCGACATCGCCGAACTAGACGAACTCTTGACGACGCTGAAGGACGAACTGGGGGCCGTCGAAACGAACACCAGGCTGGTGTTGCGCACGGTCAACGGCTTTCCCAGGCCGGCTGCACTCAGGTGACCACCGACCGCTCTTCGGGATACTGCTGCCACACCCCGGACTCGACGATGCGCCTGATCCTGGCCACGGCCTCGTAGACGTCGACGTGGCCGATATAGAGCGGTGCGAGCCCCAGCCTCAGGTTGTCGGGGGCTCTGAAGTCGAGCAGTACCTTGCCCCGGTCTATGAGTGCCTGGCTCAGCTGCCACGCATTTGGGTGGGCGAGCGCAACGTGTGATCCCCTGACCGCTGGGTCCCGTGGCGTTTTCCACTGGAAACCCAGTGGGGCCAGGTCGCGGTCGTAGAGCCGCTCGGCCAGCGCCATCAACGAGACCGACACCTGCCTGATGCTGGCCATGCCAACTTCGGCGACCATCTCGATTCCTGGCTCGGCCGCTGCCAGCGACAGGATCGGCATGGTGCCCGCGTGGAAGCTTCGGATGCTTTCGGTCGGTCGGTAGGCCGTCTCGAAGTCGAAGGGTGCTGCGTGGCCCCACCAGCCACGAACCGGGTTGCTCAGGACCTTCTGCAGGCTCCGGTTGACGTAGATGAACGCGGGAGCACCCGGCCCGCCGTTCAGATACTTGTATGTGCACCCGACGGCCAGGTCGACACCGGCCGTCTCGACGCTGAAGTCGACCGAACCAACCGAGTGGCTCAGGTCCCACAAGACGATGGCGCCGGCCCGATGCGCGGCCGAGGTGATGGTCTCGAGGTCATATGTGAAGCCCGACTTGAAGGTCGTGTGCGACAAGCTGACCAATGCTGTGTTGTCGTCGAAAGCGGCGCAGAGAGCCTCGACGGGCCCGTGGATGCCATCGGACGCGATGATCTCGACGTCACAGCCACACGGTTCTGCCACCGAGTCGAGTACGTAATAGTCGGTGCCGAAGTTGAGGTCGTCGGTGACGATCTTGGTGCGACCGGGTCTGGCCCTCACCGCGGCCAAGGCCAGCTTGTGGAGGTTCACGGAGGTGCTGTCCGAGACGATCACTTCGCCCGACTCGGCGCCGATTATCTGGGCGATGGTTTCGCCCACCCGAAGCTGTAGGTCCCACCAGCCCTCGTTCCAGGAGCGGATCAGCCTGTTCGCCCATTGGTTGTGAACGGCGTGGTCGATGCGGGTGGCGGCGTCTACCGGAAGCCGACCCAGCGAGTTGCCCAGCAGGTAGATCTCGTCGGGGTCGTGATGAACGAAGCGCCCACGCCAGTCGGCCAGATCCGAGTTGCGGTCGGCGGTGGTGGCCTCGACCAATAATGGGTCGCGAGGTTTGTCGTCGTGGTTGGTAGATGATGAGGTCACCCGACGAGTTCTAGCGCAGCCAGGACCCACTCGGTCAGATCGCCGGTGATCTCGGATGGGTCCGGGAACTCGATCTCGATCAGGTCGGGGCTGAAGTCGAACAGTTCTATCCGTGTGTACATGGTGAACTCGAGATCTTCTGGCACCGTTTCGCCCGACTCCTCGGCGATGTTGCGCAGCATCGCGGTCATGTCGAACAGCATCGACTCGGAGCGCAGAAGGCCCTCGTCGTCGACGTCGAAGCCCAGCATGATCTCCAAGTCGAGCATCTCTTCCATCACCGATGCCATCATCGGGTCGTCTTCGAGTCCGGCGATGGCTGTGAACGATTCGAGTCCCTCGGCCGCCAGCAGGTTCCGCAGCGTCACCGTGCCCTCGTAGTGCGTCGTCGGAACTCCGCGAACCTCAGACGGCGTCGCGGTGCCTTCGATGAGGTCGGCCATCAGGGCCAGATCGAACCATTGGTCCACCGACGTCATTTGCTGACCCGAGATCTGGCTCATCACGTCTTCGGGCAACAGGTCGCCCGCCATCTCGACAACCTCTTCGGTCCTGATCTCGAGCCACCCATCGCCGAGCTGCGGCAGGCTCGGATTGGCCAGACCCGCCGCCACATCGGGGTGGGCGAACAGGGGAGACCGCAGGTATGCCACCGTGGCGTCGCCCTTCATCTCCATCACCAGGTCAGACGGATCGATTTCGCCGAGCTCGGCGAGCATGCTGTCGTCGAGCATCGCGCCCATGTCCATGCGCAAGTCGAACGCATCGCCGCTCTGAACGCCCTCCATCAGAGGTCGTTGGCCGCCCATGTAGAACGACTCGCCGTCGGCGGTCATGGCCATCTCCATGAACATGGCCATGCGCAGGGTCTGGACATCGCTGCGTTCGACGGCGGCCAGCAGCAGTGGTTCGGCGGCCGTTGCAGCCGGCCCGCCGCCGTTGCGGGCCGCGCTCCCTGCCTGCGTCGTCGTAGTTGTCGACGGCGCGGCGATCGTCGGCGGTGGGGCCGCTTGGGTGGTCGAGGTCACCTCGATGGTGGTCGTCGTGGTCGTGGGCGCGGGTACGGAAGTCGCAACAGGGCCAGAACCTGGGGTCGTGCCGTGCGCCGCCCCATTTGATCCACCAGAGCCACATCCGCCGGCGGCCAACGACAAGACAACCGCCACTGTCAGCGGTTTGATCAGGCGTCGCATTTCCCACTCTCCCATCGATCGGTCCAATTTCCTTCGGGAGGTTTGCGGCCAACCCTTAGGGAGTTGCACGATGATCGGCCGACTAGTCTCGCCGTGTGGCCGATAGCGACGACCCGGTGGAACAAGACATTGGCGCGTCGCCATTGCTGGCCGCGGAGAGGCTGGTTCTCAGCCGCCTGCAGGCAGGCCAGTTCGACCTCGACGCACTGCACGCGATCTCCAACATCTATCGGGCTGCCGCCGGGGTGCGTCGCCGTGCCGAGCGCGAGGTGCTGGCTGATCACCAGCTCTCGTGGGGCGGATTCACGATCTTGTGGGTCTTGTGGGTTTGGGGCGAAAAGGAGACCGCCGACCTGGCAGCCGAGTGCGACCTGGCCAAGGGAACCCTGACGGGCATGCTCAACACCCTCGAGCGC
This sequence comes from Acidimicrobiales bacterium, assembly GCA_041394185.1. Taxonomy (NCBI): domain Bacteria; kingdom Bacillati; phylum Actinomycetota; class Acidimicrobiia; order Acidimicrobiales; species Acidimicrobiales bacterium. The sequence goes on along the minus strand of JAWKIQ010000003.1, from coordinate 792,264 downwards.
CAGGGTTTCGTGCAGCGCTCGCGTCTCGACACCGACCGTCGTCGGGTGTCTGTGGTGCTGACCGACGCCGGTCGAGCCACCATCGAGCAGACCTATCCGGCGTTCAACGACTTCGAGGCCAAGATGCTGGTGGGGCTCGACGCCGACGATCAGAGAGAGCTGGCCCGCCTGTTGCGCGTGGTCACAAACAACGCCAACTCCGACTGAACTCTGGCAATGTGCCAGCCGCTCAGCAGTGCTCGGCGTAGCGGGCGCGGTCCCAGTCGTTGACGTCGTCCTCGTCGGGCGAGTTGTCGGCGGCCAGGGCGATCTCGTGTTCGGCGATGCACGCGTAGACGGTCGAGAACTCCTCGCCCAACCGCCCCGCCAGCTGGCTGCCGACGAAGGCGTCAACACAAGAGCGCAGGTCGGCGGGAAGCGCAACGCAGTCGCCGGGGTTGGTGTACATGTCGCCCTCGCTCATGGCCGGTGGCTGCAGCGAGCGCTCGACGCCGTCGGTGCCGGCCGCGATGATTCCGGCGATAACCACGTATGGGTTGGCGTCGGCGCCGGCCGAGCGGAACTCGACCCTATTGGCCCGCGAGCCCGCTTCGCAGATGCTTCGGCACATGACCGTTCGATTGTCGAGGCCCCAGTTGATGTGCGTAGGAGCAAATGTGTAGGGCCGGATGCGCTTGGGGCCGTTGGCCGTGGGTGCGCCGAGCAGGGTCATCGCCTCGGCGTGTTCGATGAGCCCGGCGATCCAGTTGGACATCAGCTGGTTGGGGGTGCCGTCAGAGTCGGCGAACGCGTTGGCGCCTGCAGACAGGAGGCTGGTGTGGACGTGCATGCCAGAGCCCGACTGGTCGGCCCAGGGCTTTGGCATGAACGTGGCACGCAACCCGTTCTGGACGGCCACCTGCTTGACGATGCTCTTGAACAGCACGGTGTTGTCGGCGCAGGTCATTGCGTTGGCATGGCCGATGTTGATCTCGAACTGCCCGGGGCCGTACTCGGCATTGGATGACTCGACCTCGAGACCGGCTCCGGCCAAGGCCCGCCGCATGGCCTCCAGCACTTCCTCGACCTCCAGCGCATCGGTGAGCGACGAATACTGGATGTGGCTCTGGATCGGGGTCCAGTCGGGATGGCAGAGGTAGAACTCGAGTTCGGTGGCGACGACCGGGTCGAGGCCCGCTTCGCGGCACCGTTCGATCTGGTTCGCCAGCACGTTGCGTGGAGCCAGGGGGTGGCGGTGGCCGTGCATGTCGTAGGTATCGGCGAACACGATCGCGTACCCGGGGCGGTGGGTCAGCAGCCGGCCGGTCGTCATGTCTGGCTTCAGGTTGCAGTCGAGGAAACCCGAGTCCATGTTCACGTAGGGGTTGTCGGGCAGGTCGTTCTGCATGTCGAATACGAACATCGCGTCGGCGATGTTGACGCCGTTCTCGACCGTGTGGGCGAAGAACCGATCAACCGGCACACGCTTGCCACGCAGGTGGCCTTGCGTGTCGGGCGCGGCCACCTCAACCGTGTGCACGCCGGCTTCGCGGCAGCGGGCGTGAAACGACTCGGCGCTCATGGTCTCGTTCATGTGCAGCTTCCCCCTGGGATGTCTGTCAACTCTGGTTGGTGGCCGACGAGCCCAGGTAGGCAGCCTGAACCGCCGGGTGGGCCTGTATCTCGGCCGGTGTTCCGACAGCGATCACCGACCCCTGATCGAGACAGTAGATGCGGTCGCAAATGCCGGTGATGAAGTTGAGGTCGTGGTCGATGACGATCACACCTGCGCCTACCAGGGCCGCCATGTTGCGGACCTGATCGATCATCGACACCGATTCGGCGTCGCTCATTCCCGATGTCGGCTCGTCGAGCAACAGGAAGGTCGGGGCCATGCCGGCGGCTCGGGCCAGCTCGAGGCGCCGAGAGTTGCCATAGTCGAGTTCGCTGGCCCTGCGATTGCGGTGCTCGGAGATGCCGGCCGCCTCGATCAGTTGATCCACCGACGGAATCTCGTGCCCAGAGCGATGACGCTTGGCAACCAGCGTGCTGATCTCGACGTTCTCTTCGACGGTCAACGACGAGAACAGCCTGAGGTTCTGGAACGTGCGCACGAGGCCTTTTCGCGAGATCTCGTACGACGGCGCGTGGGTGAGGTCTTCTGCACCCAACGCAACGCGTCCCGAGGTGGGCTCGACCAGACCTGTGATGACGTTCACCAGGGTGGTCTTGCCGGCGCCGTTGGGCCCGATTATCCCAACGATCTCGTTGTTGGCGGCAGCCAGGTCGGCGCCGTCGAGTGCCCGGAAGCCGCCGAATGCAACCGCCACCGAGGTGGCGGTGAGGGTCTGCGGCTCGATCGCCTGCGGTGCCGCCGGAGCCGAAGACTCGGCTTGGGCGTCGGCGGGTTTGCGCCTGGTGAAACGCGAATGAAGCCAGCGGTCGAGTTCCCAGTCTCCCAGCAAGCCCGCCGGGCGCCAGATCATGAAGCCCAGCATCGACAGGCCTAGGAACACCGTCTGCAGGTTCTCGCGGAACACCCAATCGAGCGGTGCACCGTCGAGGCCGATGCCGAACACCTCGAAGCCGTCTTGGCCCAGCCGCCGTGCGAGTTCGCGACCCGCCGTCATCACCGCCACACCAACCACTGCGCCCGTGACGCCGTTGCGGCCGCCGACGATCAACATCACGAGTGTCAGCAGTGTGTAGCTGAAGAAGAAGCGGTCGGGCAGGATCGAGCCGGTCTCGTACACGGCCAGGCTTGCGCCCACGCTGACCACAGCCACCGATAAGAGCAGGCCGATCATCTGCTGTATCAGCGGGTTGACGCCCATGGCCCGGGCTGCCAGGTCGTCTTCGCGGGCAGCTTGAGCCAGGCGGCCTGCGCGGCTCTGGGCGAACAGCCTTGCCGCTATCAGGCTGACCAACAAGGCCAGATAGATGGGTATGCGGCTGTCGAGATCGCCGCCGATCTTGAACGACAGGCCAGCGCGATCGCCCCCGGTGAGTTCGGGCCAGTTGCGGGCGACGTTGTGTGTGACGAACAGCAGCGCCAGGGTGATGACGGTTGCCGAAACTGCACCCGACTCGGCGCCAGAACGCGCCAGGCCTATGCCGACGATGAAGGCCACGAGCACAGCCACGACGATCGCCAAGGCCATGGCCGCCCACGGGCTCATGCTCACATCGGCCAGGCCGAAGGGTGCGTCGGGAATGCGCTTGGCCTTCTCCTCGGGGCTGATGGCAAAGACCGCAAACGCATAGCCGGCGATGGCGCCGAAGCCGATGTGGCCGAACGACATGATGCCGGTGTTGCCGATGTAGATCTGTATGCCGACGACGACGATGGCGTCGATGAGCATGGTCGTCATCAGCCGCTCGGCCGAGCCGCTCATGAACGACTGATAAGTCAGCGCACCCAGCACCAGGAAGGCGAACAGGATCACCGCACCCATTACTGGGAAAGCGACGTCTCGTTTCAGGTCGGGAAACATCAGACCCTCGCGGCGTGCGACACCGAGATGATGCCTTGGGGTCGGAATATGAACAGCAGAGCTATGAGGAGGAACACGAAGCCCTCGGTCAGGCTGGCGATGCCGTCGGGCAAACGCGACCGCAACAGAACCTCGGCCAGCCCCAGTGCCAGCCCACCTATCACCGCGCCCCTGAGACTGCCGAGCCCGCCGATGAGCGCGGCCAGCACACCCTTCAGCATCGGGTCGATACCGGCGGTGGGTGTGGTGCTGCCGGCCCTCATGAGCCAGAAGACGCCGGCGATTCCGGCGAGCAGGCCAGACAGAGCAAATGCACCCCGGATGACCGAGTTCGACTTCACACCCATCAGCCGGGCCGTGTCGAAGTCGGCGGCCGCGGCGCGCAGGGCCAGGCCGAACATCGTGCGTTGCAGCAACAGCGTGGTTCCGACCAGGGTCAAGATGGTCACCACGATCACGACCGTGTCGAACACCTCGATGTTGAGCGAACCGACCGAGTAGGTGTTGGTCACCCAACCGGGGCGTTCGAAGGTCTTCACCGAGGCCGACACGTACATCAAGAAGATGGCCGACACCACGAAGTGCACGCCAAACGATGTCAACAGCAAGGTGAAATCGGACCCGCCTCGCACCCGGCTGAAGGCAACCCATTCGATGGCGAGGGCGGTGAGGATCGACACGACGATGATCAGCGGCACCGCCAGGTACCACGACCAACCCTGTTGAAACACGGCATAGCTGGCGTATCCGGCGACGGTTATGAGCTCTCCGTGTGCGAAGTTGAGCAGGTGCATGACGCCGAAGATCACGGCTACACCGAGGGCCAAGAGGGCGTAGATGCTTCCCCTGCCTAGGCCGTCGATCAGGTTCTGGGTGAGCTCTACCATTTGGGGATTCAGGCCTGTCTGGCTTTGAGTTTCTGGCTAGGACCCGACGAAGGTGTCGAACAGGTCTTCTCGTTCACGCAGCTCGGCACCGGTGCCCTCGGCGGCCACCTCGCCGCTGCGCAGAACGTATGCACGGTCGGCCACCTGAAGCATGCGGGTGGCATTCTGCTCTACCACCAGCAGGGTGCGGCCCTGTGCCCGCAGCGATTCGATCAGCTCGAAGACCACATCGACCAGCACCGGTGCCAACCCCAGGGATGGTTCGTCCATCATCAACAGCCTGGGTTTGGACATCAAGGCTCTGGCGATGGCCAGTTGCTGGGCTTCGCCACCAGACAGGTACCCGGCCGAGGTGGTCCACTTGGCTCTCAGCACAGGGAACTGTTCGGCCATCTCGTCGAGCAGGGCCGAACGCTCTTTGGCGTTGACGGTTGCCCCGCCGATCTTCAGGTTCTCCTCGACCGTGAGGTCGACGAAGATTCGTCGGTGCTCGGGTACCAGTGCCAGTCCCGAGCGCAGCAGTGATTCGGGTGCCGCGCCTGTGATGTCGGCGCCGTCGAGCCTGACCGAGCCCGCGCTGGGCGAAAGTAGGCCGGCGACGGTGTTCAGCAGGGTGGTCTTGCCGGCGCCGTTGGGTCCGATGAGGCCGACGACCTCACCGGACCCAACGCGCAGGCTTACTTCGCGCAGTGCCGAGATGGCTCCGTATTTGGTTGTGAGCCCCGACACTTCGAGCATTTGTCAGCCGATCGTGGCGACGAGGGTGTCGACACCGTCGACGATGCGGTTGATCGGCACGGCCTTGGGCGGGATGCCGTTGGTGCCTGCGTAGGTGATCTCGCCGGACAGACCCTGGAAGCCCGAGATCTGCTTGACGGCCTCACCGATGCCAACCGGGTCGTCGCAGCCACAGTCGAGCATGCCCTGGATGCCCAGGAACAACGAGTCGACGTACAGAGCCATGAACCCACGGCTCTCGAGCGCTTCGCCGTTGGCCGCCTCGTAGTCGGCCAGCAGGGTGTCGATGCGATCGCCTGGGGTGATCGAGGTGTGCGGGGTGTGGGCGATGCCCTCGTTGTTGGCCTCGAACTGGATGCCGGTGGCGTCCATGGCGTCGGTGCCGATGTAGGTGAGGCCGTCGAGGCCCTGGCCCTCGAGCTGGCCACGAAGTGCCGTCACCTGGAATGCGAGGGCGGCCGAGTAGACGACCTCATTGTTCTCGGAGATGCCAGCGATCTCGTTCACCTGGCTGGAGAAGTCGGTGTCGGCGCCCCAGATGTAGGTCTGGGTGCTGACGACCTCGCCGCCGAGTTCGGTGAACTTGGCTGCGAATGCGTCTGGGTTGACACCGGTGTAGGGGATGCCTGCGCCTTCGGTGAACAGGATCGCCCTGGTGATGCCCTGGTCGTAGGCCCACTGGGCGGCAGCTTCGGCCTGGCCGTAGTCGTCGAAGGTGACCAGGTACGAGTTGATGCTGGCATCGGCCAGGGTCGGCTCGGTCGATGCGGCCACGAACAGCGGAACCTCGCCGCCGGTGGTCTGCAGGATCGGCAGGGCGAAGTCGGCGAACGGCGGGCCGATCAGGAACTGGGCGCCCCAGTCGAGCAGCTCTTGGGTCGCAAGGGCGGCGTCGTCACCGACCTCGCGCACCTCGACCTCGACCGGACGGCCGTCGATGCCACCTGCGCAGTTGATCTTCTCGGCTACGAAGGGGACCAGCTTCGAGCCCGGGATGTCGACGAAGCCGACGACGTCGGAGAAGTCCATGGCCATGCCGGCCTTGATCGGCTCACCGGTGGGAGCCTCGGCGCAGTTGTCGAGGTCGGCCGCCAGGATGGCGTCGATGTCGAGGCCTGCCATCGACTCGCCACCCGAGCCGCCCGAGGCCTCGGTGGTGTCAGAAGATGCTTCGGTGGTGTCGGACGAATCGGTGTCGCTGTCGCCGCAAGCGGCGGCGAAAATCGCCAGTACCGCCAACAGCGCAAACAAGAGCTTGCGGTTCATGGTGAGGGTCCCTCCTTGATGTACCTGCGCAGACTAGAGAAGAGGTCGTTTGCTGGCAAACGATCTGATGTCGTATGGCCGACATCTGTCGCCGGCCCTCCGTCGCCGATGGGGTCTCGACACCTGACGCGTTGTGTTGCGGACCGTCTAGGGTCTGGCGAATGTCGTCTAACCCCAGGGCGCTGGTGTTCGCCCACGAACCAGATGGGCCCGCGTCGCAGGTCGAGGTGCGTCTCCGCCAGCGTGGCTACGAAGTCGACACCCACTTTGTGACCCTCGACTATGACCAGCCCGACGCAGCAGAGCCGTTCCCCGACATAGCGGGCTACGACATGCTGGTGGTGATGGGTTCGGTTCGGTCGCTCACCCGCAAAGACGAGATCGGCTCATGGATCCATCGCGAGCTCGAGCTGGTGAGGCAAAGCCACGACAGCGGCACGCCGGTGCTGGGTGTTTGCTTCGGGGGCCAGATCATCGCCGATGCCTTCGGTGGAAGGGTCGAGGAGATGCCTAGCGCCGCCATCGGCTGGTTCGAGATCGAGGCGGTCGAAGGCTCGAACCCGATCGGGCCCGGCCCCTGGTTCGAGTGGCATCACGATCGGTTCATTCCACCTGCCGGCGTCGAAGTGCTCGCCCAGAACGCGAACTCGGTTCAGCTCATCAGGTTGGGCCGGACCCTCGGCACCCAGTTCCACCCCGAGGTCGACCACGACCACATGACCGGGTTCCTGGCGATGGCCAGCGACGAGTACATGGCCGAGAACGGGCTCGACCACGATGCGATGATCGCCGACATGCTGCAGCACGAGCAGCGCAACATCGAACAATGTCATGCGCTGGTCGACTGGTTCGTCGACGAGGTTGCCTCCAGCGATTTCGTTCCCCGCCCCAACGCCACCTGAGGCTCGAAAGAGCAGGTCAGTGGAACATCAGGTACTGGTCGAGTTCCCAGGACGTGACGTTCTCGCCCAGTTCGTCGGTGCCGACCACCTCGATGTAGCGCTCCCACTCGTGGCGCTTGTTGGCCACATAGTTTGCGCAGACGTCGGCGCCAACGGCTTCGACGAATGTCGGGTCGGCCTCGAGGTCGTCGAGCGCGGCGTTGAGGCTGGATGCCACGCACACGTCGGTGTTGACCTCTTCGAACCCGTCGGTGGTGAGGGGTTCGGGGCATTCGAGCTCGTTGACCACGCCCAGCCGGGCCGCCTGCAGCACCGCTGCGATTCCGAGATGCACGTTCACCGCACCGTCGGCGATTCGGTTCTCGATACGCGTCGATGATCCGCGACCGTCTGGGATGCGGTTGGCCGCACAGCGGTGTTCGTAGCCCCAGTTGGCCCAGTATCCGTTGAGGGCGCCGGGTTGCAGCCTGCGATAGGCGTTGACGGTCGGCGCGCACAGCGCACCGAGGGCGCGGTGGTGGCGGACCAGCCCGGCGATGCACTGTTTGGCCAGCGACGACAGGCCATCGGCCGTGTCGGCGTCGTAGAACGCGTTGTTCTCGTGGGTGTCCTGGAGCGAGAAATTGACGTGTACGCCGCTGCCGGCGAGCCCCACGAACGGCTTGCCCAGGAACGTCAGGTCGAGGCCGTGGTCCAGCGCGACCTCGCGGGCCAGCACCCTGAACAAGAACGCGTCGTCTGCGGCCTTGAGAGCGTCGTCGTACTCGAGGGTCAGCTCGAACTGCGACTCGTCGAACTCGGCGTTGATCGACTCGAGTTTGAACCCGCTGGCCCAAGCGGTGCGCATGATGTCGTCTATCAGGCCGTCGGGGTCTGCGGCCTTTCCGGTTCCGTAGACCATCGAGCGCGGGGTCTGCCAGCGTTCCCAGCCGCCCTCGCCGTCGGGTTGGAGAACGTAGGCCTCAAGCTCGATACCGACCTTGGGGCGGTATCCCAGGTCTTCCCAGGCGCTGATGGCCTGCTGCAGCGCGTAACGCGCTGAGTAGGTGTAGGGCTCGCCCTCGAAGGTCAGGTGGCCGACCGCCACCCCTGTCCGGTCGTCTTCCCACCCAGGGCGCACGGCCAACGGGTCGAAGGTCGACAGCACATCTCGCAGCCCCTCCAGCAGGTAAGACCCCGGGGCGGGGATCATGCTGCGGTCGTAGCCGAGGGCGAAGGTGGTCACGCAGTGAGCGGTGCCCCGGTCGGCCAGCCGGGCCGGAAGATATTTGCCGCGGGGCAGGCCGAGGTGGTCGGGCCACATGACCCTGATTCGGTCGTATCCGGTCATCTTGCTCCTCGTGGTCGTGAGGCGGATGCGTCGGGCTGGGCCCTCAGCCGAGAACAGTAGTCGTGGCCATGAACCGACGGATCAGGGCGTTCAGTATCTCGGGGGCTTCCGACGGCACCAGGTGGCCGGCTCCGGCGATTTCGAACAACTCGGACTCGCCGATCAGGTCGGCGATCAGACGGCTGTATGCGGCGGGGGTCTCGAAGTCGAGTTCGCCGAACACCACCAGCGCGGGAACCTCGATGTGTCTGAGACGGTCGCGCACGTCGTGGGTGACCAGACAGTCGCACGCGGCCCTGAAACCGGCCGGGTCGATGCTGGCGAAGGCGGCGACGGCCCTGTCGTACTCGGGCCCCGAGAACCCGGGCGCGGCTATCGAAGAGATCACGTCAGCAGCGATTTGGGCCGGGGTGAGCCCGGCGTCGATTGCGTCCAGGCGCGACGCCCGCCATTCGTCCGGGTCGGTGCCGTCGAGGCCAAACGCCGGGCTGGTGTCGACCAGGATCAGACCGTTGACCCTGTCCGGGTGGCGCAACGCCACATGCTGGGCATGCTGCCCGCCGAACGACAGGCCGCACAGATGGGCCTTGTCGATCTCGACCAGGTCGAGGAGGCGTGCCACCGCATCGGCTATGGCCTCGAACGTCAACGGCACCACCGGCCTCGAGCCTCCGTAACCGGGCATGTCCCAGGCCAGGCATCGGTAGTGGTCGCCCAGGTCGGTCAGTTGGGCCTCCCACGCCATACGCGTGCCGCCGAGCCCGTGCAGGAAAACGATCGGGTCGCCGTTGCCCGCCTCGCGCCAGGCAATCTCGTGGTCGACGTGGTCCGAAGGTATGGCCATTCGGGCAAACAGTAGTCGTGCCTCAATCGCTAGCCTCGCTGGAGTGCATCCGGTCGCGGCGGCCGGACAAGACAGGAAGGTCGACTGTTGGGGTCTCCGCTCATCGGGCTACCAGGCAGAAGGAAATACGGCCGCCAGGTCCAGGGGTTCGAGGGGCCCCTCGAGGGGCTTTCGCTCGACCTCTATGTCACCGACTACGCCCGCGGGGTCATCGAGGCCGGCGGGCTTCCTGTCCACCTGCCCGTCGACGTCGATGCCGACGCCATCGTCGACCGCCTCGACGGTCTGTTGTTGACGGGTGGTGCAGACATCGCCCCCGACCGCTACGGCGCCGAGCGTCACCCCGAGGTCAGCGTGGTCGAGGGCGAACGCGATTCGCTCGAGTTGGCCCTGTACGAGGCCGCCGTTCGGCGGGGTATCCCGGTTCTGGGTATATGTCGTGGCCTCCAGCTGATCAACGTGGCCCACGGCGGCACGTTGGAACAGCACGTGCCGCAACACAGCCGCTACGAGCAGCTTCCCGAGGTACCGGTGCACCGCGTCGAACTGGTCGAAGGCACCAGGGGCTTCGACCTGTACGGCCAGGGCATCGAGGTGAACAGCCTTCACCACCAAACGGTTGGCGACGTCGGCAACGGGCTGGTGGTGTCTGGCCGCAGCGACGACGGCGTGGTCGAGGTCGTCGAGAGCGGCGATTCGGTCTTTGCCGTCCAGTGGCACCCCGAGATGATGAACACCCGACCCAACGACCCGTGTTTCACCTGGCTGGTCCAGCGGGCCATGGTCGACGCATGAGTACGCCCATCGCATCCTGGGGCGACGACGAGTTGAAGCTGACCGACCGGGTCAGCGTGCTGGTCGGAGCCGAGAATGGGAAATACCCCAGCGGCAACTCGATAGTGGTCCGCGGTCGGGCCGAGACCATGCTGATCGATCCATCGGTGTGTGTTGTGGATCGAGGGGGTGCTCCGGTCAGCGTCGATGTCGTGGTCAACTCCCACGCCCACGAAGACCACGTGGCCGGAAACGGGACCTTCGCCAGCGCCAGGGTGATGGCCCATCACGACGACCTCGTCGGTGTGCAGAGCCTCGACGGGCTGCTCGATGTCTTCGGTTACGAGGAAGACGAGCTGCGTCAGGAGAACGCCATCAAGTTCGTCGAGGAGTATCACTACGCACCCCGACCCGACGCAACCGGGTTCGGTGACGGGCACAGGTTCGACCTGGGCGAGATCGCCGTCGAGGCGATGCATCTGCCCGGCCACACCCGCGGTCACAGCGGTTTCTACATCGATGGCGGCGTTTTCTTCCTGAGCGACATCGACCTGACCGGGTTCGGGCCCTATTACGGCGATGCCTGGTCCAGCCTCGAACAGTTCGACGACAGCCTCCAGAAGGCCCGCGAGGTCGAGGCTGACTGGTACGTCACCTTTCACCACAAGGGTGTCATCGAGGGACGCGCCGCCTACATCGAGATGATCGACGGCTTCCACGCAGTGATCGACAAACGGCACTCCGAGATGCTCGAGTTCCTCGCCGAGCCTCGCACGCTGGCCGAGATGGCTCGGCGCCGGTTCGTTTACAGGCCCACCGTCGAATTGTCGTTCGCCACCAAGGTCGAGCTTCGAACAGCCGAGTTGCATGTGGCGCGGATGCTCGAGAGAGGCGAGGCGACCGAGGTCGAGCCCGGCCTGTACAAGGCGGTCTAGGCCGGTTTGCTAGTCGCCGGTCTCCAGCCTCTGGGCCAGCGGCGAATGCGCAACGGGCGCGGTCCACGGGGGCGACAGGTAGATGTTGACACGCCACACGTGAGCGGCCACCCGGACCAGCCAGCGCATGGCGTCCAGGCGTTCGTCCACCTGCTCGGCCGACGTCTGGTTGGTTATGGCCTCAGATATCTGGCGGTTGCGATAGAGCCGTCGGTGTGCATCCAACCCTCTGGCAACCACCTCCACGTCATCTGGGGCCAGTTCGGCACCGCCGCCGAGCCATGTGGCGAACCTGCCCACCTGTCCGCGCACAACCCGTGTGGCGTCGGTGAGGGTTTCGTCGGTGGCTACCACGGCGATCATGTTGGCCCTGTCGAGGCGGTCGATCAGCCGCTCGATGTGGTCGGCCGCGTGCATCAGCGCGGTGTGGTGGGCGATGGCGTTGTCGCCCTGTGATCTCGAGTCGACCCTGGCGAGGTAGGTGCGCGTAGATGCCAGGGCATCGAGGAGAGCGCTGTATTCACCGGAGTGGCTTTGTCTGGGATGGTCGACCTGATCGAGGAACAGGGCTGCACCCGCAGCAGCGATCTCCTTCAAGGTCTGTTCGGCCACCGACAGCGCTAGCTCTGGATCGTTCAACAGGCGCGGTTCCAACCTGTGGGCGAGGTCGTCGTCTGGTACCGGAACAATCCGCTCGACCAGTGCGGCGAATTGGCGGGCAAAGGGCAGCACGGCCAATACGCCCAGCCCGTTGAAGAGGGTGTGGAACCCCACCAGCAAGAGCTCGGGGTCGTCTGTGGTGTCACTTCCCAGCCGTTCGACCATCCCCACATAGGGGATCAGAAGGAAGTATGCGAACACCGCTGTCAGCAGGTTGTAGATCACGTGTGCCAGGCCGGTGCGCCTGACCTGGGTAGAGCCGCCGATGGTGGCGAACGCGGCGGTGGATGTCGTGCCTACATCCATTCCGATGACCACTGCTGCGGCCTGGGGGAAGCTGATGGTGCCCGCGTTCACTGCCGTGATGGCCATCGCCACGCCCGCGCTGGACGACTGAGTCACCAGGGTGACGACGATGCCGATGCCGACCAGCTGGACCCGCCCCCACATCGTGTTGGCCGGAAACGAGTCGGGCGAGATCGTGTCTTGCAGGCTTCCCAGGCCCGCCTGCAGGAAATCGATGCCTATGAACACCAATGCGAAACCGGCGATGGCGGTCCCGGCCCCTGCCAGCCATCCACGGGTGAACGTCGTGATCATCGCACCGGCGAAGGCCAATGCGAGGGCGACGGTGCCGAGCGGAACTTTGAACCCGAACAGGGCGACCAGCCAGCCGGTGATGGTCGTGCCGATGTTGGCACCGAAGATGATGCCCAGTGCCTCGGCGAAGGTGATCAGCCCCGCTCCGACGAAGCCGATGGCGGTGACGGTGGTGGCGCTCGACGATTGGATCACCGCGGTCGAAACCGCCCCGACGGCGGCGCCGCTTGTCGGGCTGCGGGTCCAGCGGCGCAGTGCGGCCTTCAGCGAGCCGCCTGCCAACTGCTTGAGGCCGTCGGTCATCACGTGCATGCCGAGCAGGAACAGGCCGATCCCGCCCAGTGCCTGCAGCGCACCGTGGCCCATGGCCCAACCATATGGGCGACGGGCAATGCCATGCCCGGGGCGAACTGCTCTACGTGAGTTTCGGCGATGACTTCACTGGGACGGCTAGACCGCCCCGCTCGTCTGCGCCTTCTTGACGGAGGCCTTGACCACCGGGATCTCGTCGTCGGCCAGGGGCTTCATCCACTGCTTGCGAGCCAGCGCGGCCTCGACGTAGGGAGCCAGTTCGGCGTCCTTTGCCGCCTGGCGCGCCGGCTCTGCGGCTTTGAACTCGGGCAATATCTGGCTGCCGAACAGTTCGAGCGACTCGCAGATGTTCGAGTGTGGATTGCGGCCGACCTGCTGCAGGAAGATGATCTGGTCGACGCCGACATCCTGCATGTCCAGCAAATAGCGCCGGGCGTCGGCGGGTGTGCCGATGCAGCTGGCGTATGAGTCGCCGGCCGCTTCGGCGGCAGCGATGCGCTCGTTGGTGCGATCTTCGCCGCGGATGGCCTGGAACTCACCCCACAGGTCGGTGCGGCCCGGAACCTGGTCGTGGGCAACGAGCGCGTTCAGTGCGTACCCGAAGAACTCGAACGCCTCCTGACCGCGGCGAATGGCCTCGACGCGATCTTCATGCAGCGAAAAGCCGGCGACCATGGCGATGTTGGGGTTGACGGTGTGCCCCAGGGGTACGCACTCGTCGCTCTTGATGATGTCGTAGTAGATCTCGACCCACGTGCGGGCCTCGTCGGGGTCGACGAAGCTGAAAGCCAGAGCACCCAGCCCGTTGCGGGCCGCGACCTTGATGGTGTCGCGGTTCGTGCAGGCAATCCACATGGGCGGATGAGGCTTTTGCCTGGGCTTGGGCAACACGTTGCGACACGGCATCGAGAAGTACTGCGATTCGAATCCTGGATAGGGGTCCAGGACCATCATGTTGGCGATCTGCTCGGCTGCCTCGAGAGACATGGCCCGCTTCTCGCGCGCTGGAATGTTGAAGCCGTGAAGCTCGAGGCGCGTGGCGCCTTCGCCGATACCAAAGTCGACACGACCGTTGGAGATCAGGTCGAGCGTTGCCAGGCCCTCGGCGGTGCGTGCCGGATGGTTGTAGTTGGGGATCACCTGGCGAATTCCGTGACCGAGCCTGATGTTGTTCGTGCGCGCTGCGGCAGCGGCCAGGAACACCTCTGGCGCAGACGAGTGCGAGTACTCGTCGAGGAAGTGGTGCTCGACCTCCCAGGCGTAGTCGAAACCCAGCCGGTCGGCCAGCACCACCTGCTCGAGTGCTTCCTGCAGCAGGTTGAACTCGTCGTCCTCGGACCAGGGTTTGGGCAGCTGGTGCTCGTAGAAGATCCCGAACTTCATGCACCGAAGCTAAGTCGCTGCCCGCCCCCGGTACCAATCGAAGCCATGTGCGGCTCCTTTGATGTGTTCAGCGCTTGTCTGCCATGTATGTCTGAAGCCGCTGCATTACGGCCTCGCCCGCCTTGTCGACCGAGCCGGCATCGAAGGGCGGCTGGGGGTCGTACTCGATCATCAGCTGCATGGCCTTGGCAGCCAGGTCGTCGACCAGCAGTTCGCTGAGCCGCAGCGCCATGTCGATGCCAGACGAAACACCGGCGGCGGTGATGATTCGCTGGTCAAGGTGTTCGACCACGCGTTGGCCGGTGGGGTGGGCGCCCAGCGATTCGAGCAATCCGTACGCACCCCAGTGAGTCGTGGCGGTCAGCCCGCTCAGCAAGCCCGCCTGAGCCAGCACCAGCGAACCGGTGCACACCGACGTGGTGAAGGTGGTGCCGGGGTGGACACGCTTGAGCCACTGGACCACCCCCGCGTCGTCGCTCAGCAGGTCACGCGTCCCGACCCCTCCTGGCACCAGCACCACATCGGGTGAGCTGACGTCGTCATAGGCGGCGTCGACATTGAGACCGAGGAACCCGTTGTCGGTGCGCAGCATGCCCGGCTGGTCTCCGACGAACACAACGCTGGCTCCGGGTAGGCGCTGAAGCACCTCGTATGGCCCGATGGCGTCGAGAGCTGTCACCCGGTCGAACAAAGCGATGGCGATTTGCATGGTGGTCTCCTTGATGGTGGCTAGATGATTTGGATGAGGGTGTGTGATCTGTCCGAAGTGGGTCAGCGCCCGCCGACCTGTCGTCGGTAGGCGTCTGGCGACGTGCCCAGCCGGCGATGGAACGCCCGACGCATCGTTTCGACGGTGCCGAACCCGCACCGCGCAGCGATCGACTCGAGGCCGGCATCGCCTTGTTCCAACAGGTGGCGAGCGGCCTCGACCCGTACACGCTCGATGTATCGCGCCGGGGGCTCTCCCACCTCGGCGCGGAACCTCCTGGCGAAGTTGCGCGGCGACATGGCGCAAGCGGAGGCCAGCCGGTTTACCGACAGGTCGGTGCCGGGATCGCTGTGGATCAGGTCGCGCGCGGTCTCGATGGGTGGGCTGGTTGGTTGATCAGACCACACGGGCGCGCCGAACTGGGTTTGGCCTCCGGGGCGTCGCAGGTACACCACGAGGTGACGGGCGATCGTCTGGGCGACGTCGGTGCCGAGGTCGCTTTGAACAAGTGCCAGGGCCAGGTCGATTCCGGCGGTCACCCCGGCCGAAGACCACAAGAACTCGTCGACCACGTAGATCGAGTCGGGAGCAACCTCGATGCTCGGGTAGGTGCCGGCGAGTTGCCCTGCATAGGCCCAGTGGGTGGTGACTCTTCGGCCGTCGCAGATGCCTGCGGCTGCCGCGACGAATGCCCCTGTGCACACCGTTGCGACGCGATGAGCGTTCGGCGCAGCGGCTTCCAGCCACGAGGTCAGGCGCCCCATCTCGGCAGAGGTGGTGGCGCGTGACCCAGACCCGCCGGGCACCACGATGGTGTCGAAGGGTCCGGCCGGGGCGGGCAGCGCCTGATCTGCCATCAGCCTGGATCCGCTCTCGGTGCATATCGGCCCGTCGCCGCCGACCGAGGCCGAAATGAGTTCGTACCGGGGTTCGGTCGAGTCTGTTGAGTCCAGCAGACGATTGGCGCCGAAGAACACCTCGTGCGGGCCAACTAGGTCGAGGGCCTGGATTCCGTTGTAGAGCACGAATACGACCCTGCGAACCACACCACGATCGTGCCCCAGCCGGGCGTTGGCCGCAATGACACAGATCCCACTGTTTCTGCCATCAGTTGTGCGGCACGGCGCCCCTAGGAGGCTTTGGGCCCGTCTGTGGGAGGCCCGGCGAACGCCTGAGCCCGCTCGAGCCACTCGCGGGCCACAGGCGTTGCTTCCAGCCCGGTGTCGTCGACGTGCCGGCGCTGGGTGACCACCAGGCAAAAGTCGACGGCGTCGCCGGTGACGGTCTCGGTTGCCTCCGGTGGGCCGAACGTCCAGACTTCGCCCGTCGGCGAGGTCAACTCGACGCGCACGGGCGCCTCGGGTGCGGTCTCGCCACGGTTGGCATAGGACCACCCGCGGGTGATGAAGCCGATCTGAGCGACGTGGCGGAGCCGGTCGGAACCGGGCCGGTCGACCCCGACGGTGTCGACGACATCTTGGCCGTGGGCCCAGCACTCCATGAGCCGAGCGGTGAGAAACGACTTGGATCCCATCGAAGGGCCGTACCAGGGAACGCGATCGTCGTTGGAGAGGGTCGCTGCCGCTTCGGCCAGCAGTCGGCGATTGGTGCGCCAAGCATCGAGGCGATCGGCCGCCGACATTCGCCGATAGGCACCGAGGGTGACCTCGTCGACGTCGAGGCCTTGGCCGAACAGGCGGGCGACGCCTTCCTTGAATCCGTCGGGATCGGTGATGGCCTGGGCCGCAGTGGCGTCGAAGTAGGTCAGATGGCCTATCTGATCTCCGACCGTCCAGCCTGGGCTGGGGGTCGGTAGTTCCCAATCGGCGTCGTCGAGCGCAGCGATGATCTCGTCGAGAGCGTTCTGTTCGTCGAGGAGGTCCTGCAGCACTGTCGAGATGTCCATGGCGTGCTCCTGATCGTCGGCGTGCCGATCGTAGGCCGAAACCGTGTGGGGCTTTGGTGTCGGACCCTCGATGTTGAGAAGCTGGGCCGATGACAGACCAAGCCGCGCCAGCGTCGACCTCGCCCATTCGCATCGGCAACTGCTCTGGGTTCTTCGGAGACCGACCCAGCGCGGCGCGCGAGATGGTCGAGGGCGGCCCCCTCGACGTCTTGACCGGCGACTGGTTGGCCGAGCTGACGATGCTGATCCTCAGCCGCATCAGGGCCAAGCGCCCCGGAGCCGGTTACGCACGAACCTTCGTCACCCAGATGGAAGAGGTGATGGGAACGTGCCTCGACAAGGGAATCAAGGTCGTCTCCAACGCCGGGGGGCTCGACCCCGACGGGTGTGCCGAGGCCGTAGCCGAGGTGGCCCAGAAGCTGGGCCTGTCACCAACCATCGCCTATGTCGACGGTGACAACCTGTTGTCGGGCGCCGTCGAGCTGGCGCAGTCGGGAGCGCTGCAACCCTTCGCCGACTCGACTCTGGGCGACCCGACCAAATACCTCAGCGCCAACGCTTACCTGGGTTGTTGGGGAATAGTCGACGCGCTGACCCGCGGCGCAGACATCGTGATCACCGGGCGCGTCACCGACGCGGCCGTCGTATGCGGTCCCGCCGCCTGGCATCACGGATGGGCTCGCGACGACTTCGACGAACTGGCGGGTGCCGTTGTGGCGGGTCACGTCATCGAGTGTTCGGCCCAGGCAACCGGCGGCAACTATTCGTTCTTCCAGGAGATTCCGGGCCTGGACCAGCCCGGCGGCGCACGGTTCGGGTTCCCGTGGGCCGAGGTCGCCTCCGACGGCTCCAGCATCATCGGTAAACACGACGCAACCGGCGGGATGGTCTCGGTGGGCACCGTGACCTCACAGCTGTTGTACGAAATCGGCGGCCCCGAGTATCTCGGGCCGGACGTCACCACACGCTTCGACACCATCGAACTCGAGCAGGTCGGACGAGACCGAGTGCGCATCTCGGGGGTCAAGGGTCAGGCGCCACCATCGACCCTCAAGGTCGCCATGAACGAGCTGGGCGGCTATCGCAACTCGTTCACGCTGGCCCTCACCGGCCTCGACGTCGATGCCAAGGCCCAGTTCGCGCAGGCGGCTTTCTGGGATGCGTGCCCGTTCGGACCAGAAGACTTCGAATCGATCTCGAGCCGCGTGGTTCACACCGGCAAGCCCGATCCGGCGACCCAGGAGGAAGCCACCGCCATCTGGCGGGTGACCGTGAAAGACCCAGACGAGCGCAAGGTCGGCCGCGCCTTCAACGACGCCCTGATCCACTGTGCCCTTGCCTCGATCCCCGGCTTCCACGGCATCGGCGGCGGGCCCACCGCAGGTACCCCGTTCGGGGTCTACCGACCGGCCCTCGTGGCCTCAGATCTGGTGCCCCAGTACTCGCACATACTGGGCGGCGAGACCAGGATGATCGACTCGGTCGCACCCACCGGCGAGGCCATTCAGGTCGAGGTCGCCACCCCAGTCCCCAGCCCATCCGGCCCGACCACCGACGCCCCGATCGGCACGGTTGTCGGCACACGATCGGGCGACAAGGGAGGAGACGCAAACCTGGGAGTATTCACCCGCTCTGACGATGCGTGGGCCTGGCTGGACGACTTCCTCACCGTCGAGCGGCTGAAGCAGTTGCTGCCCGAGGCCGCCGCCCTCGACATCGAGAGGCACCGATTCCCGAAACTGCGCTCGCTCAACTTCGTCCTGCACGGCTTGCTGGAGGAAGGCGTCGCGGCGTCGACGCGCCAGGATGGCCAGGCAAAGGCCCTGGGCGAGTGGCTGAGATCTCGGGTGGTTCCGATTCCAGATTCCATACTCGGAGACGGCAACTAGCCCCCGATGAACCGCCGCCTTGCGTTCTACCTCGGTGGCTTCCTGGGGCCGTTCGGGACGCTGCTGACAATCCCCATGCTTCCAGAGCTGCGAGACGAGTTCTCGGTCAGCACCGAAGCGGCCGGCCTGAACCTCACCGCTTATGTCATGCCGATGGCCGTGCTGTTGGTGTTCTCTGGCACCTACGGCGAGCGGTGGGGCCGCATCCGGACGGTGCGAATCACATGCGCTGTGTACGCGGTCGCGTCGATGCTGTGCGCGCTGGCGCCCAGCTTCGCGATCTTTCTGGCCGGTCGAGGGCTCCAGGGCATGGCCAACGCGTTCTTCACCCCGCTACTGGTCGCGTCGTTGGCCGAGGCAACGCCACCCGAGCTGTTGGGGCGCGCCGTCGGGATGTACTCGAGCTTCCAGGCCATTGGCACCGCCGCCGCGCCGCTGGTCGGAGGGTTCGCTGCCGATACGCAGTGGCGGGCAGCGTTCGTGGTCGCCGCCGTGGTGGCTGTCGCAATAGCGTCGTTCGCCCCTCCCGAGCAGGCCACTAGCAGTGCCGAACCGCCATCGCTTCGCCCCCTGTTCACCAAGCCCATCAATCTTCTGGGCCTGGGGTTCATGGCGGGCTCCATCGGCCCCCTGGGCGCCGGGGTGCTGGTGGGGTTGGCAGCACGTGACGAACTGGGCCTCGACGGTGGCACCACCGGGTTCATTCTGTTGAGCGCGGGGGTTGCCGCCGCAGTGACTGGTCCGTTCATGGGCCGAGGTATGGACCGCGTCGGTGGGCGCCGCGGCTTGGCGGTGGGTCTGGCCGGTGCGACCATCGGATGTCTTGTACTGGCGATGGTGTTCGACACGAACGGCCTGGTGCTGGCCGTTGCCTGGCTGACCACGTGGATCGTCGCCAACCTGGCCGTGCTGTCGTTCCATGCGATAGGCGCCGGAGCCATCGCCGGAAATCGAGGCGGTGGGCTGTCGATGATGTTGGCCTATCGGTTTGCCGGCATAGGTGTCAGCCAGCTGATCTGGCTGCCCGTGTTCACCCGCAACCCGGCCATGGCCTTCGCCGGCTCTGGGCTGGTTGGTCTGGTGGCCATCACCGCGGCCCTGGGAGCACGGCTGGACACACGCTGAACTGATCCCGAACCTCGCCGACAAGACGCGTCAGGAGGTTCTGCGATGGTTCGAGTGATTGCGGCGGTTTTGTTGGTGGCGCTTTCTGCAACGTCTTGCGGCAGCTCGACCGCCGGCGCCGACGTGCCCGACACCGCAGTTGGCGAGGTCGCCGTCGAGGTGCCTGCGGGCGACTTCGTATCCAGCTATCCGTGCAGTGCGTCGAGCTACCCAAACGATCCCGAGTTCCGGAACCTGGTTTGTGAAGTGCAGGGAATGTTGGGCTCGATATTCAGGGTCGGTGTCGACGTCGACCCTGACTGGACCTGGCGCCAAGCCGAGGCGACTCTGCTGTATGCCGAAGATCGCGGAGCCGCTTTGCAGCAACTCCGCGATCTGATCGGCGAAATGCGTTCGGCCGGTCTCGGCTGACGAGCCGAAACTGCCAGTGACCGGCAGCCGGTCAGGGTTTCGTCAGGAAAGCGAACCCAGCGCGGCGTCGTAGTCGGGCTCCTGGGCGATCTCGGGAACCAGCTGGCTGTGGACCACATTGCCGTCGCCGTCCACGACCACGACCGCACGGGCGCAAAGGCCCGCAAGCTTGCCGTCGACCATGTTCACGCCGTACGCGGCCATGAACTCGGGGTTCTTGAACGTCGAGGCGTTCTTCACGTTCTCGATGCCCTCTGCACCGCAGAAGCGGCCCTGAGCGAAGGGCAGGTCGGCCGACACGTTCAGCACGACAGTGTTGTCGATGCCGGCGGCGCGCTCGTTGAAGGTGCGAACGCTGGTGGCACAAGTGGGGGTGTCGATGCTGGGGAAGATGTTCAGAACCAGGTTCTGGCCCGCGAAATCGCCCTTGGTGACCGGGGCCAAGTCGCCGCCGGTGAGCGTGAAATCGGGCGCCGCCGAGCCGACTGCGGGAACGTCGCCGCCGGTGTTGATCGGGTTTCCGCCGAGGGTGATCTGTGCCATGTGGGTGCTCCTGAGTATGCGCCGGTGCCGGCTTGTTCCATTGGGCGGGCTCATTATGGTGGCCAGTTCGGGGAATCCGACGGGCGGTCGGCCGGTTGTAGACAACCATGAAGCACGGAGCCCAGATCGACCGGACAGCCGAGTGGGAAGAGCTGCGACGCAAGCACCTGTTGCCCGCAGACCAGCGCCCCGAATCGTCGGCCAGGGGAGCGCACCACATCGCCCTGCTGTCGAGCGACGTCGAAGCGACCATCGAGTTCTACCAAGGCGTGCTCGAGTTCCCGCTGATAGAGCTGTTCGAGAACCGCGACTACCAGGGCTCGACACACTTCTTCTTCGACATCGGAAACGGCAACTGCCTCGCCTTCTTCGACTTTCCGGGCCTCGAGTTGGGTGAATACAGCGAGGTCCTGGGCGGCCATCACCACCTCGCCATCTCCGTGACCCGCGAACGCTGGGAGCACCTGCGCGGCAAGCTCGAAGCGGCCGGCGTCGAGACCGTTGAGATGAGCGGCGCCTCCTTGTACTTCAACGGCCCCGACGGCGAACGTATGGAACTGCTGGCCGACCCCCTCGGTGAGATGTACGGCGAGATCCTCGGCTGACCGACACCCCCGACGTCTAGTCGGGCAGCTGTCACATACGCCCGACGTCTAGTCGGGCAGCTGCCACATACGCCCGACGTCTAGTCGGGCAGCATTGGCATGGTCAGGCCGGTGTTGACGCCGAGGTGGGCGGCGCGTTTCAGAGCATCGGTACCAAACCGCTCGCTGATCCGGTCGAGGGTCTGATCGATCGATGGCCTGGCCCTGGGTCCCAGCGGCAGGGCCAACTGCACGGCCGAGGCGTTGCTGAGATGGGCGACCGACAGCCCGATGAGCGTGGTGCCCCGCTGCTCGATCATCGGCCAAGAGCGGTCGAGCAGCATCTTTGCCGCGGCCAGGATCGGCCCGGTGTCGTTGGTCGCCTCGGCCAGCGTGTGGCTGCGGGTCGAGCGCGAAAAGTCGTCGTGTCTCAGCCGCAGCACGACGGTGCGACCCACCCGCTCGGCCCTCCTCATTCGTCGGCAGATTCGATCGACCAGCGCTATGAGCATGACGCGCGCCTCGTCGTGCGAAGGGTTCATGCGGCCCAGCGCCCGTTGCGAGCCGATTGAGCCGCGACGATGCCCCACCCTGATGGGGCGCGGGTCGAGGTTGTGTGAGAGGGCATGGATGTGACGTCCCTGGCCCTTGCCGAGCAACCCCACCAGAACCTCGACATCGAGAGACGCGACCTGGGCCACCGTTGTGATGCCCTTTGCGTTCAGCTTGCGGGTGGTGACGGGCCCAACACCCCACAGACGCTCGACCGCCAGCGGATGCAAGAACTCGAGCTCGCGGCCCGGCTCTACCGCCAAGAGGCCATCGGGCTTGCCGACGCCGCTTGCAACCTTGGCCAGGAACTTGGTGTTGGCGACGCCAACCGTGATTGCCAACCCCACTTCGTCGCGCACCCGCTGCCGAAGCCCTCGAGCGACCTCGACAGGTGAGCCCGCGATTCGCCACAACCCGGACACATCGAGAAACGCCTCGTCGATGGAGATGCCCTCGACCCACGGCGAGGTCTGGTCGAAGATCGAGAAGACCGCCCGCGACGCCTCCGTATAGGCCTCCATGCGTGGCTGAACGACGATGGCGTCTGGGCACACGGCGCGGGCGGCCCGGCCGTTCATCGCCGTCTTGACCCCGCGGCGCTTGGCCTCGTAGCTGGCCGCCAGCACGACGCCGCCGCCCACGATGACCGGCTTGCCGCGCAGGCGCGGATTGTCACGCTGCTCGACCGAGGCGTAGAAGGCATCGAGGTCCGCGTGCAGGTACATCGAACACATGTTCGCACCGAGGTGGGACACTCTGCAATGGAGGCCGGTGCGGTCAATTACGATGCCCAGAGCCAGCCATCGCAACCTGATCGGCCGGCGTGACCAAGAGGAGACACCACATGGCCACCCCCCTGCGGCCCCGCGAAGAGTCGCCCAAAGACTTCCTGGCCACCGACGGCCTTCTCGACGACGACGAGATCATGCTTCGCGACACCGTCCGCAAGTACGTCGCGGACAACATCCTCGACAATGTCGGCGAATGGTTCGACGCTGGCACCTTCCCGGTCAGGGAGGTTGCGCCAGCGGTAGGCAAGCTGGGTCTGCTGGGGATGCACCTCGAGGGCTACGGCTGCAGCGGAAGCTCGGCGATGATGTACGGCCTCGCCTGCATGGAACTCGAAGCAGGCGACTCGGGCCTGCGTAGCTTCGTCAGCGTTCAGGGCTCGCTGGCGATGTTCCCGATCTGGGCCTACGGCTCGGAAGAACAAAAGGAAGAGTGGTTGCCGCGAATGGCAGCCGGAGAGGCCGTCGGTTGTTTCGGCCTCACCGAACCCGACTCTGGCTCTGACCCCTCGTCGATGCGCACCTTCGCCAAGCAGGATCCGGGCGGTGACTGGATTCTCAACGGCGCAAAGATGTGGATCACCAACGGTTCGATCGCAGACGTTGCCGTGGTGTGGGCCCGTACCGACGAAGGTGTTCGTGGGTTCGTGGTGCCGACCGACACGCCCGGGTTCTCGGCTCCCGAGATTCACCGCAAGGTCTCGCTTCGTGCGTCGGTGACCTCCGAGCTGGTGATGGACGACGTGCGGCTTCCGGCAGGCGCGGTGTTGCCTGGGGTGGCGTCGCTGCGGGGCCCCCTGTCGTGTCTGAACGAAGCCCGCTTCGGCATCTTGTTCGGAGCCGTCGGCGCGGCGCGGGCCTGTTATGAGGCCGCGTTGGACTATGCCACCAGCCGCGTTCAGTTCGGCGGCCCGATCGCTCGGTTCCAGCTGACCCAAAAGAAGCTGGTCGACTTCATGGTTGCGGTCCAGCAAGGCACATTGACCGCCTACCACCTCGGTCGCCTCAAGGACCAGGGTGTGTTGTCGCCGGCTCAGGTCAGCTTCGGCAAGAAGGCCAACGTCCAGATGGCCATCGATGTTGCCCGCGAGGCCCGCAGCGTGCTCGGTGCCAACGGTATCACCACCGAGTACCCCGTGATCCGTCACATGAACAACCTCGAGTCGGTCTACACCTACGAAGGCACCAACGAGATCCACACCCTGGTGATGGGCCAAGCGATCACCGGGCACAGCGCGTTCAGTTGAGCGATCGGGCGGCGCGAGCTGTCGACTGGCTCGAGCGCGCACTTCCGATCGTCAAGGCGGCCCGGTTTGCCATGTTCGTCGGTGCGCTGTTGTCGGTGGCCGGGGCCTTGCTGGCGTTCGGTGGGTTCTTGACCCTCGGGGCCTCGGGGTTCTGGCTTGTCGTGGCCCTGGCGGTATCGCTGGTTCTGGCGGTGCCTGCCTGGCTGCTGTGGCTGAACCGTGCCGCCATGCGTCGCGTGCTCGAGCTGCCCGATGCACTTCGGCGAATCGGCGAACTCGACGACGAACTGATGGTGCGCGTCGAAGCCGTCAAAGACTCTGTGACCGCCAAGGCAGGGCTGGTTCGCGCAGTGAGAGCAGCTGCGAGCATCGTCGATGAGGCCCGTGGGTCGCTCGACCAAGAGCTGGCCCCGTTCGCCGCCGCCGTCGGAACCCTCGCTCCGACTCGACTTGCGGCGTCGGCATTTGCGATGCTTCTCGCCGGCGGTTCTCTGGCAGTTGGGGTTGTCGTGGCTCTGCTGGCGATGATCCTGTGACCCGCCGGTGTTACCGCGCGGCGCAAGCGACTTAGGGGGATTCCGTTGAGGGGATGGCAACTGGCAACCAACGGCGATCCCGCTGATGTGCTGGTTCTGGACGACCTGGTCGATCCGGCGCCGAACGAACACGAGGTGCTGATCTCGGTCGAAGCGACAAACGTCAACTTCGCCGACATCCTGCAGTGCCAGGGCAAATACCAGGAGAAGCCCGAGCTGCCCTTCACGCCCGGTGTCGAGACCTGCGGAATCGTCGTCGATGCAGGGTCATCGGGGGTGTGCCGTGTGGGCGACCGGGTGGTGGGCATGACGTCGTCGGGTGCCGGTGGCTACGCCGAGCTGGCTTTGCTGGCGTCGCGCTCGGTGCTGGTGATCCCGCCAGAGGTGTCGGCCGACGTCGCCACGGTTCTGTTCACGACGTATCAGACATCGCACGTTGCGCTGCATCACAGAGCGGCACTGCAGGCCGGCGAAACCCTGCTGGTTCACGGCGCGTCGGGCGGAGTCGGTTCGTCGGCGGTGCAGCTCGGTGCGGCCGCCGGAGCCATCGTCATCGCCACAGCGGGGGGCGCCGACAAGTGTGCCTACGTCGCCTCGTTGGGCGCCCATCACGTCATCGACACCCATTCCGAAGATGTCTACGAAACGGTCATGGAACTGACGGGCGGGAGCGGCGTCGACGTTGCCTACGATGCCGTCGGTGGCGAGCTTGGCGACCTCACCCGCCGACTGATGGCTTGGGAGGGGCGGTTGCTGATCATCGGATTTGCCGCCGGCGGCGTGCCGCAGTATCCCGCCAACCACGCCCTGGTGAAGAACTACTCGATCATTGGGCTGTACTGGGGTTCGTATCTGACGCCCGAGCGTCGCCACGTAGTCGATGAGGCTCACGCCGACATCCTCGCCGCCTACAAGGCGGGCAAGATCGACCCACCCAAGGTCGAGGCGGTTGCACTCGACGACCTGCTCGATGCGCTTGGCCGGATTCAGCGTCGCGAGGTCAGCGGTCGGCTGGTGATAACGCCATGACCACAACCATCGGGCCTTACACATTCAGCGACACAGACGTTTTGCAGACGCTGCTGCACACGTTTGATTTGTTGGACGGCTATCCCCACGATGTTCGACCGTTTCAGACGGCCAGACGCGAGCGAATCAACACCGCCATCGGCGGTCGGAACCCTTCGTCGATGAGCCCCGACGAGCGGGCGGTCCTGCTTGGTCGGGTATGGCCCGAGTTGTTCGATGCCCGCGCCGATCTGGTGGCGGGCGACCTGCTGCCGGCCACTACACATGGAACGGTTGCACATCTGGCAGTGTCTCGCGGAGGGTTGCCCAAGCTTGGGGTAGACCGGTTCGAGGTGGATCACGGCGGCGCCGCGGGCGACCGGCAGGCCACCCGCAGGCACCACGGCCGTCCGTGGCAGGCGCTGTGCCTTTGGAGTTCGGAGGTAATAGCGGATCTGGTCGGGCAGGGTCATCCTGTCGGTCCCGGGTCGGCCGGCGAGAACATCACCATCGCCGGGATCGACTGGGGGCTGGTTCATCCAGGTGTGCGGTTGCGTATGGGCGACGTGCTGTGCCAGATCTCGGCCTACGCCGTGCCCTGCTTCCAGACCGCGGAGTGCTTCAGTGACCGCGAGTTCAATCGCATCCACCACTCACAAGGTCAGCTCAGCAGGATCTACGCGACGGTGCTCGAGCCTGGCACGGTGGGTGTCGGCGACACCGTGGTGCTGGAGCCCTAGGTGGACGGCCATTCGGGCACGGCTCGACGCCCTATCGACGTCGACTCGGGCCGAGCCTGGTGGGTCGCCGCCGCGTGCGCCGCAGCAAACGGAACCGCCTTCGGCATCGCCTACACGTTCGGCAACTTCTTCGACGCAATGTCCGAAGAGTTCAACGCCGCCCGAGGACCCACGGCGATCATCTTTGCCCTGACGTTGCTGTTCTTCTTTGGTGGGGGAGCGATAGCCGGCCCGCTCGGCGACCGCTTTGGTGCCCAGACGATGTTCGCGGTCGGAGCCACCATCTTCGTCACAGGGCTGGCGGTGACATCGCGCGTCGAGAACCTGTACCTGGGTTACCTCACCTACGGCATCGGGGTAGGTGTGGGCGCCGGAACCTTCATCGCACCGCTGAGCGCCCAGGTGGGCAGGCTGTTCGAACGCAGTCGCGCCGTTGCGCTGGCGACGTTGGCCGCAGGCAACGGCGTCGGAACGCTGGTGATGTCACCGTTGTCGGCAGCCTTGATAGAAAGCCGTGGCTGGCGTTCGGCCTATCTGTGGCTGGCGATCATCGCCGGGCTGGTGTTCGCTGCTTCGCTGCCGCTGATCGGCTCGCGCTCACGCGTTCCGGCTCCGATTGCCCAGGACTCTTCGGTGAGGCTCTTCGACAGCCTCGAGTATCGGTCGTTGTTCTTGTCGTCGCTGCTGATGTCGGTGGGGTTGTATGTGGCGTTCGCCTTCATCGTCCCCTTCGCCAAGGACGCGGGTGTCACCGCCCAGGCAGCTGCCAGGCTCATCGCCATCGTCGGCGTCACCAGCATCGTCGGACGCTTGGGGCTGTCGACCTTGACGGCACGTTTGGGTCCGGGTCGGGTCTTCCTGGCTTCTGTGGCGCTGCAACCCGTCGGCTACGTCGTGTGGTTGTTCGCCGATGGCACGTACTGGATGTTGGTGGTGTTCTGCGCTGTTCTCGGCGTGGCCTACGGCGGCTTCGTGGCCGTCGGTCCCGAGCTGATGATCGTCACCCACGGCACCGCCGGTCTGGGCAGACGTATGGGGGTGCTGTACGCCGCATTTGGCATCGGTGGCCTCATCGGCCCACCGCTGGCCGGGTGGTTGCCAGGCCGCGTGTCGGCCATTTCGGTCGTCATCGCCATCGTTTGTGCTGCGGTCGTGGTCGCTATACCGGCGGCCCGGGCCGCGTGACCGCGGCCTTCGTGCCGCCGTACGGCGACGTGCTACAACGACCCGATGGCATCACTGAGCGAAGTACCTACTCCGAGTGCACGGTTGGATGGCAAGGTCGCGATTGTCACCGGAGCCTCCAGCGGATTCGGCGACCGATTCGTTCGGGTTCTGGCTGGAGCAGGCGCCACGGTTGTCGCTGCGGCCAGGCGTCTGGATCGCCTCGAGGCCCTGGCCGGCGAGGTCGGCAACGTCGTGGCGGTCCAATGCGACGTCAGCTCCGACGACCAGCTTCGCGAGCTGGTGTCGGTGGCGGCATCGCTCGACGGCGACCTGTCGGTGCTGGTGAACAACGCCGGGTTGTCCGACGCCGTCACCAAGGCCGAAGAGGAAGACCCGGCGCTGTTCCGCCAGGTCGTCGACGTCAACCTCAACGCCTGCTTCGTGCTGGCCGGTCTGGCCGCGCAGAAGATGATCGAGTCGGGCAGGGGCGGCAGCATCATCAACATCGGCTCGGTTCACAGCTTCGTCTCGGCGGCACCAAACCATCAGGCCGCCTACGTCGCGTCCAAGGGTGCAATCTTGACCCTCACAAAGGAGCTCGCAGCTCAGTGGGCCAGGCACTCGATTCGGGTGAACGCCATTGCCCCGGGCTATTTCGAGACCGAACTGACCGCCGCCATGTTCCACGGCGACGCGGCCGAAGGTGGTCAGCGCTATATCGAGCGCGGAACCTACCTGCGCCGCGCCGGGGTCGAGGGCGAACTCGATGGGCCGCTGCTGTTGTTGGCGACCGAACTGGGCAGCTACATCACCGGTCAGACCATCGTCGTAGACGGTGGCTGGACCAGCCGCTGAGCTCAGCCCTGGGCCGGACCCCACATCTGTTCGAGCGTCTTTTCGACACCGCCACAGCCGGCAGGAGAATCTGCCGTGTAGCGGCTGAGCCACGTGAGAGATACCTCGCCCTTCATTACCGCACCGCTGTCGGTCTCGACCGGTAAGTCGATGGGGTCGCCCCAGTTCATGACCACCCGGTAGGCGTGATCGTGTCCGGCCTTGGGTTCGAGCGTTGCCTTCGACAGGGTTCTCGGAGGCATGGTGGCCACCTCAGTCATCCGCCACTTGCCGAGTTCGTCGATTTCGCAGTTGGGCACGTTGACGTTCAGCACCGACGGCTCGTCGGTGGGCGACTCGACGAATGCCCCGATGACGACGTCTGCGACGTGGGCCGCTGTCTCCCACTTCTGGGCCTCGAGCACGTCGTCCCAACCTTGACCCTCGACACCCCACATCTCGACGGCCTGGCTGAAGGCGATTCCGCTGATGCCACCGATTCGACCGGTCACCGCGGCGCCGACAGTGCCCGAGTGATACACCGATCGGCCCACGTTGCTGCCCGGATTGATGCCCGACACCACGAGGTCGAATGGCTCGCCGAACACACCCAGCCGGGCGAACATCACACACAACGCCGGGGCCCCGGTTACCGACCAGGCCTCGTCGATGCCATCGATGTGCACCTTGTGGATCTCGGGCCTGGCCAAGTGCAGGGCACCGATGGCGGCCGAGGCACCCGAGTACTCGCTGTCTGGGGCGGCCACAACGACCTCGCCGTGCCGTGCCGCCGCTCGCGCCAGGTGGTGGAGCCCGATCGAGTCGATGCCGTCGTCGTTGGTGACCAAGATCCGCACGCGGTTTACCTCTCCAGATGTCGTGAGCCGGCTCGAAGCTACAGGCCTCAGGTGAACGACGAGGAAACGCGTGGCGAAACCAATAGGACGCCATCCTCGGTCGCCAGGTGGGTCATGGCTATGTCGTGGGGCTCGACCGGCAACTCGCCGACGACGGTCGAGCGTCGTGTCACGCCGACCACCAGCGCCTGAGGGATCTTTGCCAGGAAACGGTCGTAGTAGCCGGCCCCGCGGCCCAGCCGGGTTCCGTGTCGGTCGAACAGCAGAGCGGGCACCAGAACCATCGCCACGGACGACGGTTCGACTTGGGGGGCGTGGGCGACGGGTTGCCAGAAGCCGAATCGGTGCCGCTCCAGCGGTGCGCCCGCGGGATGCAGTGACAACGCCATACCAGGGTTGGACCTGGTCAGAACGAAACGTTCTTTGTCGGCCCGGTTCAGCAGGTGGTCGACGGCGATCTCGCCGGGCAGGTGCGAGTACAGCACGATCTGGCCCTCGATCGAGTCGACGAAGTCCGCGATGTGACCGGCTACCCGCTGTGAGATGTGGGCGGCCGGGGGCTTGACGATTAGCTTCGCCCAACTGCGCCAGGCGCGTTTGTGGCCGGCGGCCTGCGGGTTGGCGAGCGTCACGAGATGTCGTCCTGCTCGAGGGTCCAGGGAGTCCACTCGATCTCGTCGGAATCGAACCGGTCGAGCAGGTCGGATATCGACACAGGCTCGTTGCGCTCGCACAGGCCCAACGAGTGGCCGATCCAGGCCAACACCGTGCTGGGGTCGCGGCCCAAAGCGGCGAGATCGCCCAGGGTCACGGCCCCGTCGCGCTTGGCCAACCGATCGCCAGATGGCCCGAGCACCAGCGGCACATGGGCATGCGTTGGCTCGGGCAGGCCGAGCGAGTCGCACAATGCCAGCTGAGCTGGCGTAGCGGCCAACAGATCGTCGCCTCTCGTCACCTCCTCGACGCCCTGCTGGGCATCGTCGACGACCACGGCGATGTTGTAGGCCGGCGTGCCATCGTTGCGGCGAAGGACCAGATCGTCGACGACACCCTCGAACGGACCTGCGATGCGATCTACGAACGAACGGGTCTCTCCGCTGCTGTTGAAGCGCAGCGCAGCCGGACGACCCGACGCCAACTTGGCCGAACGTTGGTGTCGTGTCAGGTTCTTGCAGGTTCCGGGGTAGCCGGGTGTGCGCCCGGCATCGTGGGCTGCCCGGGTGGCCTCGCGTATCTCGCTGCGGGTGCAGAAGCACTCGAACGTCAGACCGTTGTCGACCAGGCGATCGAGCGCTTGGTGGTACAGGTCCATACGCTGCGACTGGAAAACCAGCTCGCCGTCCCAGTCGAGGCCCAGCGCCCGCAGGTCGGCGAGTTGGCCGTCGATGAAGCGGCCCGACCTGCTTGCCGGATCGAGATCTTCGATGCGCATCAAGAAATCAGAGCCCGCCTCGCGGGCCAATAGCCACGCCACGACAGCGGTTCTGAGGTTGCCGAGGTGAAGTTCGCCGGTAGGGCTCGGTGCGTAGCGACCTATGGCCACTGCGGCCCCCGCATCTGATTGGCCAGCCTCAGTCGGCAGACCATTTGAGATCTAGGGCGCCGACGAGGCGCCCGACGGTGTCGGGGATGGTGTCTTCGACCATGCGCCAGATATTGGGAGTCAGCATCCAGGTGGTTATGGGAGGCGACGTCTGGCCTACCTGGTAGCGGTCGCCAAGGGTTCCGTCGAGGCCCGCGTAGAGACGGCCGTCGACACACAGCACCAGCTGGGCCACCGATGTGCGCACACCGTCCTCGAACTGGATCGGCACACTCAGTGCGCCCACCTGCCACCCTCGCGGTCGCCTTCCCAACCGGATGCGGCGCTGCTTGAAACGCTTCAGGCGGGCAAAACCCGTCGTCCCGACATCGCCCGCGTCGTCTGCCGCACTTCGGAAGCCATCGAGGATCTTCGCGAGGTCGCATCGCCGGTCGGTCTCGACCCGGTCGGCTTCGATGCGCGCGGCGCGCTCGGCCTGCGCCGCCTGGGAGGCTCTCTGACGCTCGGCGCGCGCTGCGGCACGCGGCGACAACGCTGCGCCGCGCTCGTCGGTGGCGGCAGCTACTCGCTGCACTCTCTTGCTCAGTTCGCCCACCGCGCAACTCCCGTACTCACAGGCAACTGACCTTACTCGCAGACAACCCGAGGTCGAGGGCGGTCGCCCGCCGGTGCAGCCCGCACGGTCAGGGGATTGTGAACTCGATGTCTGAGTCGCTCAACGAGGTCCGAACGTCGGTGTCTGCCAGCGGTGTTACGTCAGGGCACCACTTGGACATGGCGTCCTCGAGGCACGACTTGACCGCTACAGCGACTTCTTTGGCGATCGATCTGGGACACTCGACCACGACGCTGTCGTGGACTGTCTGAACACCGCGGGTGTCGGGGAACTCGGCCAGCCGGTGGTGGAGATATCCGTAGGCCTCGAGCATCACGTCCGCAACGCCACCCTGGATAGGCGCGTTTCGGTAGGCATTGGCCATGCGGGCCACGCGTCCTTGAAGGCTGTTGCTCATCAAACGATCCAGCGCCTCTGGGCCCATGATGTCGGCTACCGCGTCTATGACGGCACGGCGGAGCGCACGTTCTTCGAGCACCTTGTCGATCTCGGCGTCGGTCAGATCGGGTGGGTCGATGCCGAACGGAACCTTGAAGCGGCGCGCAACCCTCTGTCGCACCAGACCAGGACCGTGTTTGACCGAGCCGACGACGGTAGCGGCGGCCCGGGCGAGTAGGCCCTCGGTGTGAATGGTGAACCTCTGCCTGCGGCCGGCGACGGTGAGGCTGTCGAAGCAGAACGGATCGCCGGCGTGGGTCAACACCACCGGGGCGTGAAACGACAGCACCCAAGCCACCTCGTCCAGGTCGAGGCCGGTGCGCTCGTGCACCTCCTCGACGCTTGGCCAGCGTCGCAGGGCCTCTCGCAGGTCGCGACGGATCTCGCGAATGGCCGGGAACAGTTCGTGTAGCCGCAGTGTGGCCTGCCAGTCCATCTGGCCGGGGGAGGTGCTGAGTCTGTCGATGAAATCGTCGCGCTCGTCGCACCACGAAGACACCCCCGGGTAGGCCGCGAGATACGCGTCGAGCAGCTCGCGACCCTCGTCCGATGTGGTCTGCACACCCGACTGCGACAGGCTTCGGGCCAGGCCCCCGCCACGCTGTCCATAGACGATTCCGAAGTTGATGCGCTTGGCCTTGGCGCGCAGCTCGGCGTGACGAACCGGATCGGTCGACTTGAGCAGTGTCATGTCGACTCTGAACATCCGCTCGGCGGTGGCCTCGTGGACGTCGACGCCGTCGGCGAACGCCTTGCGCAAGCTGGTGTCGCCCGACACCTGGGCCACGAACCGAAGCTCGGCCTGGCTCAGATCCGCGTGTACGAAGACACGATCGTCGTCTGGGCGAAAGTGGGGCTTCATCCGCGGTGACAGGTTCTGTGCGTTCGGATTGCGCGACGCCAGCCGGCCGGTGTTGGTGCCGACAACCTGCAGGTACTCGGGGTGGATGCGCCCGTCGTCCCCGATGTGTTCGTGGATGCTGTCGCCGTAGGTGGTGAGGATCTTGGTGTGTTCGCGGTATGCGAGGAGAAGCTCGCACAAGGTGCCGCCGATCTCGGCCAGCGTGTCGGCGCGAAGCGGATCGGTCGGCTTCAGCAGCCGGGCCTCGCCGGTGTGGATCTCGGCCCAACGGCGAACCTCGGCTGCCGAGTAACGATTGAGTGCCTCTTTGGTCTGAGACTCACTGCCGGGGTTCCAGGACGGTTCGAGAGTGTCGGAGAACAGTGACGCCTGGCCTCCGCCCGTGACCTCGGCGATGCGGCTCAAAACCGATTGAAGCTGTTGCTCGACGTGTTCGAGGTGACCGTTCCAGCCCTGCCAGTCGAAGGGCAGTCCGGCGCGCTCCATCGAGTCCAGAAACGGCCTCGCCGCCTGCTCGAGGCGACACACCTCACCCAGCCCTGCTGCGTCGATCTTCGACGCGATGACCTCGGCGACCCACAGGGTCTCGACAGCGTCGGCAGCGGCATAGCGGATCTGTTCGGGGGTCAGATCGCCGTCTGCTCGATAGGACAGCTGAGTCGTTCCTTTGCCCTGAACGGTCAGTCCGAGATACCACTCGGCGGCCCAAGCCAGGCCGTGGTAGAACCCGAAGCCCGTGACCCTTGATGCAACAGTGCGTCGGCCAACTGGGCGTCCCACCATTCGACCGGTCGCACGTCGGCGCCGCGCAGCTGAGCGGGCTCGATCAGGTCGCGCTCGATGACCGCGCGTCGAAGTCGGCGTTCCAGGCCGCCGCGTTGACACCCGACAGGGCCTGGGCCAGCGCCACGTGGTCGACCAGGTTGGCGTCTACGACCCACGCGTGCTCGGCTCCCGATGCGTCGCGCGTCGCGGCCGAAACCACCCGAAGAGGCCCGGGGCCAGGTTCAATGAACACGGTCTCGGTGTCGATCGCACACGCAACGGCCGACCTGAGGGCGGTTGCGAACCGGTCGACCAGGTCGTCGGTCACGAACGTGACGGCAACATCCTCGGGCTGACGCTCGGCGCGTGGGCGGGGGTCGCGGGGGCGAAACATCGGGACGTCACTCTATTGCCCTGGTGGGACGCCCGCCGGGCCGAGGTGGCAGTCAGCCCCCCGAGTTGTGCTCGCCGGCCTCGGCGGGAAGAGGCGTCTCGTCGTCGATGTCGTCGAGCCAACCATCGGGTAGGACGACCCGTTTGGGGCCTCCGGTATGACTCCGCTTGACCCGCAGTGCCTCTGCGGGGAACTCGGCGGCAGGAAAGTCAGCGACGATCGACTCGAGTTCGGCGATCGAATCGATCTGGGCCAGCCGGGCCCGGCGTGCGCCACCGACCGGGAAGCCCGTCACGTACCAGATCGCGTGTTTCCTGAACTGTCGTACCTGAGCCGAGTCGCCGTACCAATCGACCAGCTTGCTGGCGTGCTCGATCATGATGCGACCCACATCCGGCAGGCTCGGAGGCATAGGGGGTTCCTCGCCCCTGAACACTGCGGCGAGGTCTCGGAACAACCAAGGCCTACCCAGGCAGCCGCGACCTATGACGACACCATCGCAGCCGGTGTGGCGCATCATCCGAAGCGCATCCCAGGGTTCCCAGATGTCGCCGTTGCCGAACACCGGGATTTCGGTCACATGGGACTTCAGCTCGCCTATCGCGTCC
Organism: Acidimicrobiales bacterium; assembly: GCA_041394185.1. Classification (NCBI taxonomy): domain Bacteria; kingdom Bacillati; phylum Actinomycetota; class Acidimicrobiia; order Acidimicrobiales; species Acidimicrobiales bacterium. The sequence goes on along the minus strand of JAWKIQ010000003.1, from coordinate 758,038 downwards.
CAGTCGGCATGACCGCTGTAGAGATCTCGTGCGGTTCGTCCGTGCAGTGCAATGGCCGCGCAGCCCAACTCGGCGGCCATGGCTCCGGTGTCGAGGAAGGTCAGGTGATCGTCGTCGATGCCCTTGCGGAACTTGATGGTCACCGGCACGTCACCCGCAGCTTTGACCGCAGCTTCGATCATCTTGCGCAGCAGGCGGCGTTTGACCGGCAGCGCGGAGCCGCCGCCAAGGCGGGTGACCTTCGGGGCGGGGCAGCCGAAGTTCATGTCGATGTGGTCGACACGTCCCTCGGCGACCAGCCTGGTCACGGCCTCGCCGATGCTGCGCTCCTCGGTGCCGTACAACTGGATGCTGCGCGGGCTCTCGTCTGGGCCGAACTCGGCCAGCTTCCAAGTCGTCTCGTTGCCCTCTATCAGAGCTCTGGCCGTGATCATCTGGTTCACGTAGATACCTGCGCCGAACGAACGGCACAGCTCGCGGAACGGGACATCGGTGACCCCGGCCATCGGGGCCAGGATCACCGGGGTCTCCAAGCGAAAGGGGCCTATGGAGGGTGTTGCGAACTCGCCGGGCCGCGCGGGCTCGACGTCGGCGTTGATGTCGCTTCTCGGCGCGGCGGTGCCCACGTCGGTGAGGGTCATGGGCCCGATCGTAGCGACGTGACGTCGATTCCGAGCCCGACGATGAGATCGATCAGCTGGGTCAAGGGCAACCCGATGACGTTGGTGACCGAGCCCTCGATGGTCTCGACAAAGCATGCCGCGCCCCCCTGTATGGCATACGAACCGGCCTTGTCCATGGGCTCGCCGGTCGACACGTACCAGTCGATCTGTTCGCGGGTCACGTCTGTCATGCGCACGACCGTTCGCTCGACGTGCGCTGTGACGACATCGTCGAGAACCAGGGCCATGCCGGTCAGGACCTCGTGGCTGCGGCCCGACAGCAGCTCGAGCATCGCGGCGGCGTCACCTGCGTCGGACGGCTTGCCCAGAATCTTGGCGTCGATGACGACCGACGTGTCGGCCCCGACCACCAGCTCGCCAGGTCGCGCCACGGCCAACGCCTTTGTGGTGGCCAGCCTCTTGACATAGTCGACGGGCGCTTCGCCTTCGATGGGGGTCTCGTCTATGTCGGCGGGTCTCTGCTGGTACTGCAGGCCTGCCGAGGCCAGCAATTCTGCCCGGCGGGCTGAACCCGAGGCCAACACGAGAGGCACGTTCGTCGACATCGCCATAGTGTGGCTCCTTGCGGGAGTGTCATCGTCCAGCCAAGGGCGCAGGCGTTCGCATTTTGGAGGTTCCATGCGAGTCGAACTCGAGCCCGACCCGGTACCCCTGGCGCGTATCACGGCGTCGCTGGTGCGCCGATCGCTGGCCGCATGGTCAGGGGGCGGACCGCTGGCGCGTGCTCGCGGCGTCATCGTGCTGGCCTCGGCTACCGATCCCCAGGCCGTGACCCTGCGCATCGGAGCCGATTGCATCTCGATCCGGCGTGGCGCCGACGCCGACGCCGATGTGTCGATCACCATGGACCTCGCCGATGCCGATGCCAAACCAAAGGTGGAGGGTGCGGCAAAGCATCCGGTCCTGGCTCTTGCCGCCGCCAAGCTGCTCGAACCGCCGGTCGGCGATTGGCAAGCCGAGGCCGACCGGTTCTTCGAACGCGCGATGGCGCACGCCGACTGCCCCAGACCGGTCAGGCTGGTCGCCACCGATGTCGATGGGCATGGCCGGCAGCAACAGTGGGGCGGAGCGGGCGACCCGGCCATCGAGATCCACGGTCAGGCAGCGCGTCTGGCTGCGGCGATGTCTGGGTCGGCGGTGGTGGCCGAAGAAGTCCTGAATGGCCGATTGTTCGTCGTGGCCGATCTGAGGGATCTGTCGTTGTTGACCAAGTACGCCATAGACCACCTCTTCGGGGAGCTCGTGTGATGGACAAGCTCGACGTAGAACGGTTCTTGGAGCAGCACTCGATACAGCGCGTGCGGGTCGAAGGTGTGCAGTTGGACGGCTTGGCGATCTGCAAGATGCTGCACCCGACGAAGTTCCTGTCGTCGCTCGAGTCGGGTATCGGATTCGCCGATTACACCTTCGGCACCGATCGGGCCGGTGACCCGGCGTTCGGGTTCACTGCACCATGGCGCTCGACCGTGGTCGGAGACGTTCACCTGGTGCCAGACCTCGACACGTTGCGCATGCTGCCCGGCTCTGCGGGTACAGCCACGTGTTTCGCAAACGCAGTCGACCACGGCGGAAACCCGATCTCGGCGTGCGGTCGATCGACCTTGCGTCGAATGATCGGTGAGCTCGAGGGCCGGGGCTATCAGTCGTTGTTCGCATTCGAGATCGAAGGCCAGTTCTTCACCAGGACCCCTTCGGAGAACCGGGCCCGAGGCTGGCGCGATCTTCAGCCCATCGGGGTTGGCAGCCACCTCGCGTACTTGTCTCAGGACGCTCACATCCTCGAACCGTTGCTGTCCGAGGTCTGCAGGCGCCTGGATGGCCTCGGTGTGCCATGGGAGGCGTGGAACGCCGAGGCCGCATCGGGTCAGTTCGAACTCAATATCGCTCCTACCGACCCTCTGACGGCCGCCGATCACGTCATCAGGGTCAGGCAGGTGTGCAAGGAAGTAGCCCACGAGCAGGGCGTCTCAGTGACCTTCATGGCCCGCGTGACCAGCGATTTCAACAACGGTTTGCACGTTCACCACTCGCTGCTGGCCGACGATCGGCCCGTCCTACACGACCCACACGCCCAGCACGGCCTGTCGACGGTGGCCAGAAACTGGTTGGGCGGTCTTATGCAGTGCCTGCCCGCTACGGCGGCATTCATGGCCCTCAACCCCAATAGCTTCAGGCGGGTCGAGCCGTTCAAGGCGGTGCCCACGCACGTGACCTGGGACGTCGACAACAAGTCGACTGCGTTGCGGGTGCTGAGCGGGTCGGCAAGCTCTGCCCGCATCGAACACCGAATGGGAGCCGGCGACCTTCATCCACACATGGCCGCGGCCGCGATTCTCGCCGGCGGGATGGCAGGGCTCGACGAACAGCTCGAGCCGCCACCCCCGTTCGAGCGCATGGCTTGGGGCCTTCCAGACGATGAAGCGATGCCAGATCGGTTGCCGGTTTCGGTCACGGCGGCCTGCGATGCGCTCGGTTCGGACCAACGCCTGCGGGCGATGCTGGGAGACGAACTCGTCGACTACTGGATAGGGGTTCGACGTTTCGAATGGTTGGCTTTCAACACCTCCGGCGGCGATATCACCTCCGACGGGCCAACCCCGTGGGAACTCGACCGGTACTTCGAAACCCTCTGAGGATCAACAACGATGGCAGCACCACTGATCGGCGTTTCGGCCGAATTTACCGACGTCGACATCCATGACGCCAAGATGCCCTCGAACCTGGTGACCAACACCTATCTGAAGGCGGTGGTCAAGGCCGGCGGGGTCCCGGTGATACTGCCGATAACCACCGACCCCGAGGCGGCGACGCTTCTGGCCGATCGGGTGGACGGTGTAGTCGTGACCGGAGGCGTAGACATCGACCCGGCCGCCTACGGCGCGGAACGCGACCCCATGACGGGCGAGACCCAGCCCGACCGCGACACCTTCGAGCGTGCCCTCATCACCAGGCTGATCGAGCGCAACAAACCAACGCTGGCCATCTGCCGCGGTGCCCAGTCTTTGAACGTCGCCATGGGCGGAACGCTGGTGCAGCACGTCGACGGACACATGTGTTCGGATCGACACAACCAGTTGGTACACGAAGTCGAGATAGCCCCAGGGTCGCGGCTCGCAGCGCTGGTGGGCCCGGGATCCTTCGGTGTCAACTCGCTTCATCACCAAGCCATCGGGCGGCTGGGCGAGGGCTGCCGAGCGGTGGCGATCAACGGCGACGGCCATGTCGAGGGCATCGAGGTCGACGGGGCCGATCGAGTCATTGCGGTGCAATGGCACCCCGAACTCCTGCGACACCTGCCCCAACACCTGGCGTTGTTCCAGCGATTGGTCGAAGACGCCGGCGCATCCTGATCGATCTGAGCGGCGCCTGGGGCTACCTTTGTCGAGGTAGCCGTCAGTCAGATTCGCCCGGGAGCAACAATGCAGCGCAGCCACGAGATCGATTACACAATCACCGGCGACGACCTTCAGTTCGTAGAGGTCGAACTCGACCCGGGCGAGACGGTCATAGGCGAGGCCGGCACGATGATGTACATCGAGGACGGCATCACCTTCGAGACCAAGATGGGTGACGGCGCCGAACCCGATCAGGGCATGTGGGGCAAGCTCAAGTCGGCAGGCAAGCGTGCGATAACCGGCGAGTCGATCTTCATCACCCATTTCACCAACACGGGCGCCGATGGCAAGGCCAAGGCCGCCTTCGCAGCGCCATACCCAGGCAAGATCGTTCCGGTCGATCTGGGGCAGTCGGGCGGCGAGATCATCGCCCAAAAGGAAGCGTTCCTGTGTGCCGCAATGGGCACCAAGATCGACATCGCGTTTCAAAAGAAGATCGGCACCGGGCTGTTCGGCGGCGAGGGCTTCATACTCCAGAAGCTGCAGGGCGACGGCAATGTGTTCCTGCACGCAGGCGGAACGGTCACCGGGAAGCTGCTGCAGGGCGGCACCCTTCGAGTCGACACCGGGTGCATCGTCGCTTTCGACCCCACGATCGAGTACACGATCGAACGAGCCGGCAACCTCAAGTCGATGGTGTTTGGCGGTGAGGGTCTCTTTCTCGCGACCCTCAGCGGTCATGGCCGGGTGTGGCTTCAGAGCCTGCCCTTCAGCCGGCTGGCCGATCGGATTCTCGCCAACCAGGTGGGCACGCGTTCCGACGACAGCGGCTCGGTAATCGGCGGCCTCAGCAACGTGTTCGAGAGCAGGGGCTAGCGCCTGTCGAAGTGCTGGTAGTCCTTGCCGGACGCCCAGTAGCCGCCCCAGCCCCACCCCACGGACGCAAAGGCCTCTACCACAGGGCCATCGCCGTGAATCATTCCCGCGACCTGCAGGCCGCGGTCGGCGTACTGAGCGCCTTCGGGCGGCAGCAGGCGTGTGGCCGAGACGTAGGGGTTGAGCAATGGGTTGATGTCGATGGCAAGGCCATAGGCGTGAAGTGACCACACCCCAGGCCGCCAGGCCACCTCGCGACAGTTGAAGGCCGATGTGTTGTTGGCCGCCATCGACAGATCGTCGTCGCCGTCGTAGTTCTGCACCAGCTCCATGCGCTCGATGGTGAACCCGACGTCGAACAGCCTGCGGAACACCTGCACCAGGTCGGCCGATGCCGACTCGTGAGCGACGAGCTGGCCGGTCACCGGTTGGCCCGAGTTGTTCCAGTGGGTTACTTCGATCAGCCGTAGGTCCTCGGGGTCGACGGGGCATCCCGGCCGCCACGACGAACCGAGGTCGTCTGCGTCTACCGAGCTGACGGTTGCGGTGAAGCTGGGCGGTGGCTCGGATGGAGGCGCTTTAGCCTCGGTGGTCGTCGAGACCTGGGCCGTGGACGTCGGCGCGAGGCTGCTGGTGGTTTGGGCTTCGGCAACGCTGACGACGGTGGTGGTCGCGGTTGTGCGTGGGACGGAAGCTTCGGCCTCGACGTCCCGGGTTGTCGCCGTGGCTGTGCACGATGCAACAACGAACAAGGCCGCCAACAGCGGTATGCGGGCGACCGTTGTGTTCAACTGCGACGATGTGAACTCAAGCGGCGAGGCACTCGTCGTCGGTGAGGTCCATCGAACCCTTGTGGCTTATCTGGACCGGTTCGATATCGGGACGGCGGGTTCGCCGGGCCGGAGGTATCCAGAGAACTCCAGGGGCGAGACCCATCACAAGCATCGTGATGAGCAGTGCAACTACGACTGTCATGCTGAGCATCGCAACCTCCTCACCTGATGCTCGTACCCAGGGGCCACGCCCGAGAAACCCTGTTGTGACCATTCATAACGTTGAAACGTGGTATCGGTTCCACAGAAAGTGAACTTGACATCGGTTTGACACGATCTGTTCACAGATTCGACGGCTTGCGAGCTGTGCAAGCGCTGTCAGTCGGCATGGGACGTGACGATCGACAGGAGGTCTTCGCCATAGCGACTGACCTTCGCGGGGCCGAAACCGTGAACGCGTCTGAGGGCCTTGGCATCGGCTGGGCGGATCTGAACCAGCTCGTCGAGGGTGCGGTCGTTGAACACGACGAAGGCCGGTACGCCATCGGAAGAAGCGCGGGTGCGGCGCCACTCGCGGAGTTCGTCGCGGAGGCTTTCGTCGCCGGGCGCGGGCGTGGGAACAACGGATGCCGGCACGCTCGACACGGGCCTGGCCTTGGCTGGGGAGCCAGCCGCCTCCATCTCGGCGAGGAAACGGCTGGGCGCTGCTCGGTCGGCGACCACATCGCAGGTCAGCGATGCGCGGGTGATTGCGACGTGGAAGACCCGGCGTTCTTCCTCGATGTCGGTGCACAATCGGTGCGGGAAGCGTCCCTCTTCGGCCGCCGCGACGATGACGTGGGGCCATTCACGGCCCTTGACCCTGTGCACGGTTGAGAGCCGAACGCCGTCGGGATCCCCCGGTGCCTCCAGCTCGGCTCTGAGCCAGGTTTCGAAGGTCGCAGGCTGTGGGTGGAAGTCGGCCAGGCTCGACAGCGCCGACAAGTCGTCGCCGTGCGTCGAGCGGTCGACGCTGCGCCTACTGCCGTCGAGTTGGTCGAGCGATCCGCCCAGCCCGACCTCGTCACGCAACAGATCCAGAAGGGTGCGCGTGTCGTCGCCGCGTTGGGCCGCGATGCGCACGAGTTCGACGTCGTCGACGAACTCGAGGACCTTTTCCGCGTCTCGATCACGCACCCGGTCGGCAAGGCGCCGAAGGTCTTGTGTGCCGCGATGCTCGCACATCCACTCGATGACCCGGGCGCTGAGCCCCCTGCCAGGTCTGCGGGCGGCCTCGGCGATGTCTGTGGGTTCGAGCCGATCCGAGGTGGCCAGGCGCAGCCATGCGAGTGCGGCCCTGACCCCAGTGCGTTCGGCAAATCTGAGGTCTACGGCCTTGGTGACGGGCACTCCTGCGGCTCGCAGCGCTATCTGAACCGGGGCGAGAGACGCGTTGACCCGAGTCAAGACGATGACGTCGTGGGGGGCCGTCGCTGCGAGGTCTGCCGCCAGTTCGGCCGTTAGTTGCACCGGCGATTCGGCGATGTGCACGGACAAGGCTTGGTCTGGCCCACCGTGTTGCTGGGCCGGGCGAATTTGCTTGTCGACCCGAGAGGCGTTGTAAGACAGCAGGTTCGAGGCCGCCTGGACCACGGGCGCCGGGCACCGGTAGTTGACCTCGAGCGGGTGGGTCGTGGCACCGGGAAACCAGCGGCCATAGTCGACCAGCCAGTCTGGGGAAGCGCCGGTGAACCCGTAAATGGTCTGGTCGTCATCGCCAACGCCGAACACGTTCGAGGCGGGGCCCGCCAGGAGTCGGATCAGCAGCATGTGGGCTGGCGTGAGGTCCTGGAACTCGTCTACCAGGAGGGTTCGGCAGGCGCGGCGGGCGGTCTTGCGGACAGCGGGCTCGGCCAATAGCAGTTCGATAGCGGCAACTATCTGTTCGTCGAAATCGACGAGACCGTGTTCGAACAGGGTGGCGCGATAGCGCTCGACCAGCACCGGCAAACCGTCGACGTCGCCGCCGAAGCTGCGCTCGACCTCGACGGGGTCTCTGAGGCCCAGTCGCACGGCGGTGAGGGCCTCGATCCAGACCGCCAGAGGATCGGAGTTGGCGCGGCGCCGCAGGTCGAGGAGGTCGTCGAGAATTCGCCTGACCGCGCGTTCGTCGACGACATCTGTGCCCCGGCGCGTACTGGGCGCTGCGAACGACCCGCTGCCGCGAATGATCGCCAGGCCCAGGGCGTTGAGGGTGCTGACCTTCAGGTCTGGCAGATCGGAAGTGCGTTCCTTCATCTCGAGTTGGGCGCGCTTGTTGAAAGCGACCAGCAGCAACGACGACGAGGGCACGTTTCGCTCGCGGAGAAGGTGGCGAGCGCGTTCTGTGAGGACCCGGGTCTTGCCCGACCCGGCGGGAGCGACGATGCGTGCCGCCGCGCCCGTGTGGCTGACGGCCTCGAGTTGGTCTGGGGCCAGCATCGCCGTCGGTTCGACGATGACGTGTGGTTTCAGCGAACCGTGCTCGATGTGGGTGGTTGGCAAAACAGCAAAGCCACCGGCCATCGCCAGGTCGGGGGGTCCGCCATCGATCCAGGCGGGCGACCCGTCGGGCAGCAAGATGTCGGCTCGCTCGCAGGGCTGCGCCCCCAACTCGAAGGCCGGTACCAGAGCCGTCAACGTGATGTCGCCCGATCGGGCATCTGCGCAGTTTGCCGTCAACAGGAACTCGAGCCTGTCCGGTAGCAGATCGAGCCCTGGCGACAACGACCACACCGGCCGCGCAGGTGCAGCTTCGAGTTCGGGAAGTCGCCCCTGCACTTCGACGACCAGGGCGGTGCGCTCGAGCCAGGCGGCGTGAAGGTCGGCCAGCGCCTGGGCGTCGGGCGCCGAACAGTCGACGAAGACGCGGGGGCACCCCTGCCATTCGGCCGGGGCGGGCTGGCCCGGCATGACCAGCACGCTGCGTCCCAGTTCGGCGGGCCCGCGGCCGGCGCTGGGCGCATGGGCTGGTCGGGCGACCGGTGCGGGCTGGACCGAGCCCTCCCCATGACACCGCCTTACCTCGGCCACGGATTCGTGGATACCGCCGCAGTTGCCACAATGGATGCTCGCCATACGTTGTGCGAGGCTACCCAGGGGGCGTGACAGCCAAGCCCCTGAACCCGGCGAGGAGACAACAGTTGAACAGAATCAGACGGTTCATGTCTGCGAAGGGGAAAGCCGGCTGGTGGTTCTACTTGTTCATCCGGACTTCGATACGCCGGGTGCTGTACCCGTACTTCAGGGTGCGTGTGGTCGGCCGCGAGCACCTCGATGCCGCGACGCCGCTGATCGTGGCCCCGACGCACAGGTCGAACCTCGACGCACCGCTTCTGGGCGCAGCCCCGAACTGGCGTTGCAGGTCGTTGTCGAAGGAGTCCCTGTTCGAGAACGCGGCTTTGGGCTGGGTCGTCACCGCTTTGGGCTCCTTCCCGGTCAAGCGCGGATCGGCCGATCGCGAGGCTCTGCGCACCGCCCAGCAGTTGCTGGCAGAAGGCGAACGGGTGCTCGTCTTCCCCGAAGGCACCCGCCAAAGCGGCAACAACATCGGCGAGATCTTCGACGGGACCGCGTACCTGGCCTCGAAGTCAGGCGCACGAGTGGTGCCCATTGGAATCTTCGGAACCGAGGCTGCACTGCCCTCGGGAGCGAAGCGGCCCAGGCGTTCCACCGTGACCATCGTGGTTGGCGAACCCATGGACCCGCCGATCAACCCCGACGGTGGCAGGGTCAAGAGAGAGCACCTGGCCACCTTCACCGCAGAGCTTCGAGAAACCCTGCAGTCGTTGATGGACGCGGCCATCGCCGATTCGGCGAGCCGCTGAAGAGGTTCAGGCCGGAAGCTCGACCGCCGCTGCCGCCATGGCATCGGCTACGAACTCGGCAATGCCGTCTGGCAGCTTCTTGCGGTTGAAGGTGCGGACCAGCACCACATTGGCGCCCTTGTAACGCAGGAGCTTTGCGAAGGCGCGGGTGACCTTGCCGGGGTGTATCGCATGTGTCAGGAACCCCGCCACCGGGATGTCCCAGAGGTCCGGCAGGTTGTAGAGGTTCTTGCGCCCGCCTGGCATGTGCCCGGTGACGATGACGCCGTCGGTCCAGCTGCCGATGAAGACCAGGTCGGCCTGGGTGAGAGCGTCGAGAGGAGCCTCGGCGACGGGCGCCAGCAGCACCTCGCCACCTGCTGCCGCTGCGGCTCCGGCGACGTACTCGGCAGCTCGTTTGGTGTTGCCCGTACGGCTCTCGAACAAAACGACGATCTTCATGGCTCGAAATAGTAGGTCAAGCGTCGTCCACCATGGACATGACGTCGAGTCCGGTCTTTCCCATGCCAGGGGTATCGATCTCGACCACGGGGTCGTCTACGTCGTCGTATTCGAGCCTGAGGGCCCGGCTCATGGTGGCGTGCATGATGTAGGTGGCCGTCACGTAGGTGAACTCGAGGATCTCCTGGTCGCTGAGGTGCTCGCGCATCGCGTCGAACACCGCTTCTGGCACCCTGCCGTGCGCCAATGCCAGTGCGTCGGTGTAGGCCAACAACGCCCGCTCGAGCCCGTCGAAGCAATCGGCGACCTGCCAGTGCGGAACTGCCTCGATCTCGTCGTCGGTCCAACCCACGTCGCGGGCCGCCTTGCAGTGCTGAGAGAACACGAAGCGACTGCCCACCACCCAACCGGCGCGCAGCTGACCGAGCTCGCGCAGCTTGGGGCTGAGCAGACGGTCGGGGCTTCGGTAGAACTGAAACCCCGCCGTTGTGTGGTCGAACGCGTCTGGCACCAGTGCAAAGACGGTCCACCAGTTGCCGGGGGTTCCCGTGGCGGTGCCGGGTTTGGCGACCGGGTCGCGGTCGCCGAACAGCGAGCGATAGACCGCCCGGGCAAACCCGTGGGCGTCGTCGCGTCCTACCTGGCCGAGCCGTGGCATCGGTCAGTTCGATGCCGCCGCCAGCGCTTCCCAGATGGCGAGGGGGCTGGTCGGCATGTCGATGTGTGTGACACCGAGGTGAGCCACCGCGTCGACCACAGCGTTGTGGATGGCCGGCGTCGAGCCGATGGTGCCCGATTCGCCGATGCCCTTGGCGCCCAGTGGGTTCTGCGGCGAGGGGGTCTCGGTGTTCGAGGTCTCGAAGCTGGGGAACTCGGCCGCGCTCGGAATCAGGTAATCCATCAGCGTGGCCGACACCGGGTTGCCGTCCTCGTCATAGCGGACCCACTCGAAAAGCGACTGGGCCGCGCCCTGTGCGATACCGCCGTGCTGCTGGCCGGTGACGAGCAGGGGGTTCAGGATGGTGCCGCAGTCGTCGACCGCGATATGGCGCAACATCTGAACTCCGCCGGTTTCGGTGTCGACCTCGACCACCGAGACGTGGGCGCCGAACGGGAATGTGGAGCCCTGCCCGTCGAACACCAGCTCGTGTACCAGACCAGCCTCCATGTCGGCCGGGCGCTTCGAGTCGTCGTTGGCGGCGGCCTTGAGGTCGGCCCACGAGATTGCGGCCGCGGGCACACCGGCGACCTGCAGCCCGCCATCGCCCACGACGATGTCGGCCGGGTCGGCTTCCAGCAGGTGAGCGGCCAGCTTCTTCGCCTTCTCGAGCACCTCGCCCGCTGCGACCTTCACGGCTGAACCCGCTGTCTGCAACGACCGCGAGCCCATGGTTCCAGAGCCCTGGGCGATGGTGTCTGAGTCGGACTGGATGAGGTTGACCTTGTCCATCGGAATGCCCAGGGCATCCGAGACGATCATCGAGAACGCCGTGTCGTGGCCCTGGCCGTGGGCCGAGGTGCCGACGTACATGTTGGCCGAGCCGTCGTCGTTGATCTCGACCTTGCCCCACTCGGTGTGTAGGCCGAAGGGGGCCGTCACCTCGACATAGGCCGACACGCCGATGCCCAGCTGCTTGGTGTCGCCCGACTGGCGCCTGAGGGCTTGCTCGGCGCGAAGGTCGGCGTACCCCGATGCCTCGAGAGCGGCGTCGAGAGCGGTCTCGTAGTCGCCCGAATCGTACGCGGCGCCGGTGCGGGTGGTGAGGGGAAAGGCGTCCTTGGGGATGAAGTTGGCCCTGCGCACCTCGGCGGGGTCCATTCCGATGGCTGCGGCGGCCATGTCGATGATGCGCTCGACCATCTGGGTGGCCTCGGGCCTGCCGGCTCCGCGGTAGGCAGCGATAGGCGTCTTGTTGGTGCAAACAGCGCGAGCGCGAAAGGCGATGGTGGGAATGTCGTACACAGCCTGCGACATCATCTGGGTGGCCGTGGGCAACACGGTTCCGACCAGCGGGTAGGCGCCGACGTCTGACAGCACATCGGAGCGCATGCCCACGATCTTGCCGTCGTTGTTGATGCCCATCTCGACGTTCATCACGAAGTCGCGGCCCTGGTTGAGCGCCACGAGGTCCTCTGAGCGGGTGCTGGCCCACTTGACGGGCCGATTGAGGTCTCGGGCCAGCCGGGTCACGATTCCGAACTCGACATAGTAGCCGGCCTTGTTCCCGAAGCCGCCACCCACCCACGGGGCGACCACTCGCAGCTTCTCTGGCTCGACTTCGGCCAGCGACGCGATGAGCGGCTTGATGGAGATGGCGTTCTGGGTGGGAACCCAGGCAGCGAGCCTGTCGCCCTCGGGAGCGACCACACAGCCGTTGGGCTCGAGGGGTATTCCGGCGAGGCGCTGGCTTACGATGCGCTGTGAGACGACGTGGTCGGCACCCGCAAGCGGATCGACGTCCCACTGGTGGGCCGTCTGGAACACGGCGTTCGATCCGATCTGATCCCAAATGACCGGCGCGCCCTCGTCGACCGCGGCCTCGACGTCGACCACCGGGTCGAGCGGCTCGTAATCGACGATGACCATCTCGGCTGCGTCGCGGGCATGGGTTTCGCTATCGGCCACCACCACCGCGACGATGTCGCCGACGAATCGAACCCGACCCTTGGCCAGGTGAGGTCTGGCCGCGCTGGGGTCGGTGAACAGAGACGGGCTGTCCGGCATGGCAAGCGTCTCAGCGGTGTGCACCGCCACCACCCCTGGCATGGACGTCGCGTCGGAGATGTCGAGTTCGACGATGTCGGCGTGGGAGATCGTCGAGCGTACGAAGACGGCGTGCAGGAGCCCGTCGAATTCGAGATCGTCGAAGTATTCGTTTGAGCCTCGGAGAAGGCCCTCGTCCTCTTTGCGCAGAACTGCGTGACCAAGGATCGAACCAGACATCGACATGTTGCCCCCGGGGATTCGTGTGAGTGGCCGTGTAAGCCGTTCACCGTAGATCAAGTAGCGGTCTGATTCCTCGCCCGGTTACGATTGGCCCGCACTTCTCCCTGCATTTCGATCTATTTCGAGCTGAGGATTGGTCCGGGGTCGGGCCATCGAGGAGGCATCTTCATGTCGTCGACATCGACCTTTGACGCGTCGGACCACGGCCGGCGTGTCGAAATGCTGCGAATGGCATCAGACTGCGAGTACGCACTGGTGGTGCTGGGGCGGGTAGCGGCAGCACTCGCGGCGCTCGAGACGGCGCCCGGCCGCAGGGTCGCCGCCGTTGGCACAGGTTTCTGGGACGGGCCCAACTCACAAGACGCTGCTGCAGCGGCAGCCGATGTGGTCGCGCGCTGCGGCGAGGCGAGGCGTCGGCTGGTCAGCCTGGCCGCCCTGGCGCGCCGCGACGCGGCCCTTCTGCGATGAGCCGGTGCGGCGCCGACATCGATTACCTCGACGCATTGGTGGCGAATCTCGGGCGTGCCGGCACGGATACCAAGCGGGCAGCGAGGCGTCTGGCCCAGCGCTCGCGCTCGACGGGCCTTTACGACTGCAGTCGTTGTGCGGCGGTCGTCGACCACATCTCGGCGTTGCTCGACGACCTGACCCGCCAGATCAGCAGGCAAGTCGAAGCGTTCCGGATCGCAGACACCGCCGCAAGGGCCGGTCTGATCGAACGCAAGTTGTCCGAAGCCCGGATGGCTCTCGAAGCACAGGCTGCATTGTCGCCTGGCGGGCCGACCCGCGCCGTCGAGGCATTGCTCGACGGTGGCCGCCAGATCATCCAGTTCGACCCCTCCGGCGAGGGTCGAGTAGTCGAGGTGTTCGGCGATCTGGCTACCGCACGCAACGTGGCCGTGGTTGTTGGTGGCATGGGCAGCAGCGTCGAGAACTTCGACTCGACGACCGCTAGCAGGGCCTCGAACCTGTTTCGGCGCGTGGCTGGATTGGGAGCGGAAGTGGCGGTGGTCGCATGGAATGGCTATGACGCACCAGACGAGCTGGGTGCTGGTCCGTTGGCCTGGACCGAGGTCGTCAGCAGGGCAGCGGCCGACGAGGGCATCGACGAGCTGAATTCGCTGCTTGACCAACTGGGGCTGCCCGACGCGGTTCATCTGACCCTGCTGGGTCACAGTTACGGATCGCTCGTGGTGGCGGGTGTGGCCGCGAGCAGGGCCGACGTCGACGATGTCGTGGTCATGGGCAGTCCGGGCGTTGGCGGGTCAGACCCTCGCAGGCTCAACGGTGGCGTGCGGATGTGGACCATGGCTGCAGCAAGCGATCCCATCGACGACCTGGGGTGGTTCGGGGGCGACCCCAACGATCCCGGCACTGGATGGATACCGGTCGACGTGGCCGGCGACAGTGGCCACGGGTCCTACCTGACCGACGGCAGCCGGTCGCTGGATCAAGCCGCGCTGGTGGTGATGGGGCGGGGCGACGAGGTCGACGTCATATCCCACGGGCTGTTCGATCGGCTCGTGGATCATTTTGACGACGGCGACGACCTCATCGATCTGTGGAGGCTGTTCATGCGGTGAGCGTGGCGGCGTAGGGTTGGCCCATGGACCACTCACCCGAGCTCGATCCGATCGTGTTGACCGTCTGGTCTGACTATCTCTGACCTTGGTGTCTCGTCGGGACCGTGCGTCTCGCAAAGCTCGCGGCAGCCGCCGGACCTTCGGTGTCGATCGAGTGGCGCAGCTACCTCTTGCGCCCCGAACCCGAGGAACGCTCTATGGAGAGCTTCACCCGATACACGGGGTCTTGGGCTCGGCCGGCGGAGCTAGAGCCCGAGGCGGGCTTCGTCGTGCCCTGGAGCCAGGAACACGAGCCGCCCAGCCACTCGCTTCCGGCCGCAATCGCAAGCCGGGTGGCAGCGACGTTCCCCGACCGTTGGGGCGCCTATCACGGCGCGCTGTTCCACGCGTACTTCGTCGAACACCGCACGATCTCTGATCCCACGGTGCTGGTCGAGCTGGCCGCGCGCGTCGGCATAGACCCCCATGCGTTCGCCGAGCGATTCAACGAGCACGCGGCGACCTTTGCCCGCGAATCGATCGACGATCACAATGCTGCGGTGCAAGCGGGCATCGGCGGGGTTCCCGCTGTGGTCGTCGACGGCAAGTACCTGATCACGGGCGCCGTCGACGTGGAGGACTATCTGGCGGCGATCGATCAGGTCAGGTCTGAGCGACAGCAAGGCTGACCGTGTCGGGCCGCCTGGCTAGATGTCAGCCTCGGCCTTGGCTGGGGTGGGGGTTTTGTGGACGTGACGCCGCGACTACCTCGACTCGGCGTTTCGACAGTTTCTCCAGCAGGTCGGCACGACTGGCGGCCGAGTAGATCTCCAACTCGGCGTCTTGTTCGGGGTCCACGGAGGCGGCTATCGAGATGGTCTGTTCCTCGATGTGGGCCGCGACCGACCTGACCACCCGCCTGGCACTGCGATCGAGCCCGATCGCAACTCGCAGTATCGAGGCCAGAACCTGGACTATCCACCGGTCGCGTTCGGCTAATTCGCTGAACTCGACGTGTTTGGCTTTGGGAGCACTCTTGCGGTGGTATCGAGCCACCTGGGCCACGAGGTTGCGCTCGTGTTCGGTGAATCCGGCCAACTGTTCGGTGTTCAATATCAGGTACTGGCTGTGCTTGTGATGTGCGCTGTGACTGACGAACACCCCGATGTTGTGCAGCAGTCCTGCTGTCTCGAGCAGGTCGCGTTCATCGGCCCCGAGCCCGTGCCAAACAGTGAGATCGTCGAAGAGCTCCAATGCCAGGTCGGTTATGTGTTCGGCGTGTTCGACGTCTTCTTCGTAGCGGCGGGCAACCGTGAGGGCGCTTTCGCGTCGCAGATCGGAAAGGTGGTGCAGCGTCGTGCCGCCCGTCCGTCGCTGTGAGATGTCGAGCACGATGCCCGCTCGCAGTGCCAGCTCGCTGATGGTCCACTGCTGGATCCCGAGCGATCGGGTGATCTCGTCGAGCAGGACGGCGCCCGCGGCGATGATGTCCTTGCGGCGCTCGTCGAGCCCGCTCATGGCCAAACGCTGCTTGGGTGTCGACGACACGAGCTGGTCTGTCAGCGAAGCAAGGTCGGACGAGTCCAACACCTCTGGCCGGCCGGCCATGACCGCCAGGGTCTCGGCCGTTCCCGAACTGGCGATGTGAAGGCCGGGGTCCAGCAAACCGATCTCGGCGGTGAGGGGCGTTATGAAGCTGCGCACGTATCGACGACACGCCAGTGTCGACTTCTCATCGCACACGCCACCCGGAAAGAACCGATCGGTCAGGCGTATGGCGCCCAGCTTGAGGCTTCGGGTCAACATTGGCTGGGCAGAGTCAGCGACGACGAATTCGGTCGAGCCGCCTCCGATGTCGACGACGAGATGTCTGCGGTCGACCGGCACCGACTGGATCACGCCCAGGTGAATCAGCCGCGCCTCCTCCGCTCCGCTGATGACCTCTACCTCGACGCCTGCCTCGGCCATGGCTCGATAGATGAAGTCGTCGCGGTTCTTGGCCTCGCGAACGGCGCTGGTTGCATAGGCGTGTAGCTCGGCATCCCACTGGCCCGCTATCGCCGCGAACCTGGTGAGGCACTCGATGCCGCGATCGATGGCGTCTGGCGACAGGCGCTTCATGTCGCCACCGCCCGAGCCCAGTCGAACCGGCTCCTTCTCCCGGGTCAGGATGCGAAACGATCCATCGTCGAGGGTTGCGGCGACCATCAGGTGCATCGAGTTCGTGCCGATGTCGACCGCTGCGATTGGTCGTGTCACGTCAAGGATCGTAGGCGCCCGATTCGCACCCGGCCGCGACCTTCGGCACACTCGTGCGGTGGTTGAACGGCGAGCGGACAGCTCATCGCCGGCGCGGCTCGCCTCGTTCGGGTCGTTCCTTCGCGGCGAAGACGGCAAGGTCTACGAGGGTTGGCTCGTCGTCGCTGCCGCCGCGTCAGTGGTGTCGCTGATCGCCGGGTTCTTCTTTTATGGGCTCGGCACCTTCTTCACCGAGTTCCAGGAGGAATTTGCCTGGTCGGCGGCCGCAACCTCGATCGGATTCTCGTTGCGCAGCGAGGTCGGCGGTATCGCCGCGCCTTTGGTGGGCTGGGCCCTCGACCGCTACCCGCCGCGCCATCTGCTGCGCGCCGGGCTGTTGCTGTCGGCGCTGGGCTGCGTAGCGATGTCGTACATATCCCAGTTGTGGCACTTCTACGCCGCGATGCTGATGATCGCTGTTGGCAACACCGCCTCGGGCGGCCAGGTCGGCCAGTACGTGACCGCCACCTGGTTCCGCAAGCGGCGAGCGTTCGCAATGTCGGTCATGACCTTCGGAGGGGCGCTGGGCGGCACCTTCGCCTACTTCGTGGCATTGGCCATCGAACAATTCGGGTGGCGTCCCACCCTACGCTTCATGGCCGCGGTGCTGGTGGTGGTGGCGTTCACGGTCGGGCATCGGGTCAGGCGCAGACCAGCCGATCATCACCAGCCCCTCGATGGCGCCGGAGACATGCAGGCCAGGGCCAGCGATCACGAAATCCCCATCGGCGCCGCCGTCAGGTCTCGGTCCTTCGTGTTGGTGAACCTGGCAACCCTGTTCACCGACTTCGTCCGGGTCGCTTTCGTGGTTCACGTCGCCGCTTTCATCGAGAGCGACCTCGGTGCCAGCAAGGGTCTGGCCGGGGCAGCGCTGTTGATCTTCTCGATCGCTTCGGCGCCCGGGCGTTTGGTCGTCGGTCTGCTGGGCGACCGGTTTGCATTGCGGGCCGTGTTCGCCTTGACCATGGCGCCGTTCATCGTGGGTTTCTTGCTGCTTGCGGTCGCCAGTCGTCCCTGGCATGCCATCGTCGCGGTGCTGGTGGTTTCACCGGGTTTCGGGGGCTCGATCCCGCTTCGCCCTGCGATCTATGCCGACTACTTCGGCATCGCCACCCTGGGGCGGGTGATGGGAATAGGCCGTCTGGTCTCGACCACCGGCGGGGCCCTGGGGGCGTGGGTGCTGGGTCGCCTCGTCGACACCAACGGCGGCGACTACACCACAGGCTGGATCGTGGCCGCCGTGCTGGCCGCGGTGACCGTGCCCCTGGCGCTCATCGCCAAGCCGCCGACGGCACTGCAGGCGCGCCATCAGGCGGTCTAGGGTCAAGGTGTGGCCCACCGCACCAGCTTTCGTGTCAGGTTCTCCGAGATCGACCCCTATCGCCATGTCAATCACGCTGTGTACGTGTCTTGGCTCGAGGCAGGTCGTGTCGAGGCGCTCGAAGACGCAGGCATGGGCCTCGACCTCCTGCAGGCCGACGGAATCCAGATCGTCATCACCGCGATCGACGTCAAGTTCAAGAAGCCGGCGGTGGCGGGAGACGTGGTGACGATCGAAACCGAGGTCGCCGAGACCCGCCGTGCGTCTTCGCGTTGGCACCAACGAGTGATGCGCGGCGAAGAGGTTCTCGTCACCGCCGATATCCATGTGGGCATCTGCGACGATGCCGGACGGCCAACCCGGCCACCAGAGGGGTTCATGCACAAGCTGGCGGCGCTCGGAAACTGAGTTGGTTCAGACGATGCGGCGTCGATGAGCCCAGTCGGTCAGTTCGTGGCGGTTCGACAACTGCAGCTTGCGCAAAATGGCCGAGGCGTGGGTCTCGACCGTCTTCACCGAAATCGACAGCCGCCGGGCGATCTCTTTGTAGGCATACCCTCGCGCCAGCAGCCTGAGGACCTCGCGCTCGCGTGTTGTCAGCTGGTCGAGTTCGGGGTCGTCCGGGGTCGGCAGATGCGACGCGAACGCGTCCAGCACGAAGCCGGCCAGTCGCGGCGAGAACACAGCATCGCCGTCGGCGACCCGCTGGATCGCGTCGAGTAGCTCGTCCGACCCGATGCTCTTGGTCACATATCCCCGGGCCCCGGCGCGTATGACGGCAATGACATCGTCGGCAGCATCTGACACCGACAGCGCCAAGAACTTGGTTTCGACCATCC
Organism: Acidimicrobiales bacterium; assembly: GCA_041394185.1. Taxonomy (NCBI): domain Bacteria; kingdom Bacillati; phylum Actinomycetota; class Acidimicrobiia; order Acidimicrobiales; species Acidimicrobiales bacterium. The sequence continues at coordinate 739,118 of JAWKIQ010000003.1, read as the reverse complement.
TCTGTTCTATGCCTTCGATCACCGCTGGTGCGTTGCCGCCCGGCAGGTGGACATCGAGCAGCACGACGTCGGGCCGGCATCTCGTGATGACGTCGATGGCTTCGTCGACATCGGCCGCCTCGCCCATCACCTCGAACACATCGCCGATGGTCGACTTGACGCCAGACCGCACCAGTTCGTGATCGTCGACAACGACCACCTTCACCCGTTGGTTGTTGGTCATCCCGTCTCCTCGGATTCGGCCAGGTCGGCCGCTGTGAGCGGCAACTCGAGCTCGACCTCGGTGCCCTCGCCCGGAGCTGTGATCACCGTGGCCGCACCTCCGAGCCTGCGCATACGGCCTCTGATCGACTCGCTGACGCCCCTTCGATCGGCTGGCACCGACGCCTGGTCGTAGCCGCATCCGGTGTCGCGCACGAACACCTGGACCGCGTCGGCGCCAACCTCGGCGAACACGTCGATTCGGCTCGTGCCGCTGTGCCTGGCGGCGTTGTGCATGGCCTCTCGGGCTGCGGCCAGCAAGCCGTCGATGCGTTCGTCGGCCGGGCGGTCGCCGACCACCACCACATCGATCGGCACGCCATGGTCGTCTTCTACGGCAGCGGCCGCGGTCTCGAGGCCCTCTCTCAGCCGGTCGCTGTGGCCGAGCCGACCGTCTCCGTGCAGCCACGATCTCAGCTCGCGCTCTTGACGCCTGGCCAGCTGAGCCATGCGGGCCGGATCGTCGGCGCTTCGCTGGATCAACGACAGGGTCTGAAGCACCGAGTCGTGCAGGTGAGCGGCCAACTCGGCCTTTTCCTCGGATCGGATTCGGTTGCGTCGCTCGTCGATGAGGTCTGCGGTGACCGAGCGAATCCATGGGCCCAAGACGATGCCCAGCCCGGCGGCGATGGCGATGGTCGCGAACACCACGTTGTTGACCGCGTCGAAATCGAAGTTGAGGGCCAGCAGTGCCACCAGGCCGCCAATCGTCAGTCCCAGCCCGCCGAGCACCCGAACGGCGACGACGGTCGGTGATGTGCGCCGGCTGTCGCTGCCCATCACGAACTCGCCCAGGTTTACGCGTCCTCGCTCGACCGCGATGACAAATCCTGTTGCCAGGGCCGCAACCGGCCAGACGATCGAGTCGATGAAGCCAGGCCAGGTCGCCCTGATCGCCAGCAACAGTCCGAGGGTGATCAGGCCAACACCCAATACCCGCTCGCTGGCGTCGGCCCGGGTCAGATCGGCCAGGGCCCTGGGGTCGTCGGTGGGGTCGTTGGCGAGGGTCGCCAAGTACAACGCGACGTAGAACACGACGCCCAGACCGCCGGCGATCCCGAGGACAACAAACGACACGCGCACCACCAGGGGTCCGACCCCCAATGAGCCTGCGAGACCGGCGGCGGTGCCCGTCAGGACCACATCGCTGGCGGCGCGTGTCGGGCGCCAGTCGAACCAATGCGTCGGCGTCATGTCCCGGTCTCCACCCCAGCATGATCGCGTAGGCAGCTGACGACGGCATCAGGGGCCAACCCTGATGCCACCCCTACACCCCGTGTCTCGCTCAGGGGAGTTTCAGGGTCGTCCCCGATTGAGAACAGACGACCTTGGTCGGACGATTGGCCCATGATCGACAACGATATGGACATGAGTACATCGGGCACAGAGCGCAGAAGGCTTCGCCGCAGCAGCGACCAGAAGCTCGCCGGTGTTTGCGGCGGAATAGCCAACTACTTCGAGATCGACCCGACGATCGTGCGGATCGGATTCGTGATCTTGGCCCTGATCGGGTTCGGGGCCGGGGTTCTGGCCTACGGGGTCATGTGGCTGGTGATGCCCGATGCCTCAGACCACACCGCACTCGACTCGGTCAGCGAATCGGTCAGGGGCAGCAGCGACAAGCGCAAGGCCGTCGCCATCGTCATCGGTGGCCTTGGTTTGGTGTTGCTGGCCGACGGGCTGGTCGACATCCGCGGCGGTGTGTTGCTGCCTTTGGTGCTGGTGGCGGCGGGTGTTGCGTTGATCGCGGGCCGGGACCGGCCACCCCGCGACAACGACCCGTCGCCGCACACACCGGGGCCAACCGCGGCATCCGGACCCGAAGGCGCCGGCACTGTCGAACCCGTCGATTCATTCGCGCCCGCTGTGTCCGACTTCGACACGGGTGTCGTGCCGGTGGCCTACCCGTCCCCAACAGCGTCGGCTGGATCCGGCCCGCCGCCGGCATCGTCGGCTCCTGCTGCCGACACTGTGGGAGGTAAGCCGCGTCGGGCGCCCAAGCCACCAAGTGTCATCACCCCCACCGTGCTCAGCCTCATGGTGTTGGCCTCTGGGGTCGTGCTGGTTCTGGACCGCGGCGGTGCCGTCGATGCCTCATTGGTGATGATGGGTGCGATCTGGCTGGTGCTGATCGCAGCGGGCCTCTTGTTGTCGACGGTGCGAGGCCGGGCAACGGGACTGATCTTCGTGGGGATCGTGGTCGTGATGTTCACGCTGACTGCTCGCTGGGTCGACCCGATACTCGACGACGGCACAGGCGAGGTGCGCTTCGCCCCGTCGACACTGGCCGAACTGGAGTCCGAGTATCGCCTGGGGGCCGGTGAGCTGGTGGTGGACCTGAGAAACATCGAGGTAGCAGGGGAACAGCGCGAGCTCGACATAACTCTGGGTGTGGGCGAGCTTCGCGTCTACTTGCCTTCCGAACCGGCGATCGACCTTCGGGTCACCAACGACATCGGCAATGTCGACTACATCGATCGCAACGACCATCTGGCCGACATCAACAGGGCGGGGTTGAGCAACTCGTTGGACCTCAGCACGGACGGCAACTCGCGCGCCGACGGGCGGTTGGAGATCAACATCGATACCGGAATCGGAAACGTGGAGGTCGTCCGTGTCCCGTGAGTTGCTTCCCAAACACAGGCTGGCACCGGTGCCCCTCATCTTCGGAGTGGGGTTCCTGGTGATAGCCATCACCTCGATGGCCGACACATCGTTGGACGAGGCCGAGACCTGGCTCTGGGCCACGGCGTTGATAGTCGTCGGTCTGGCGGGCCTGGTGGCCGTGCTGGATCGGGTTCGTTCGTCGGCCGATCAGGACGAGCCGTCGGTCTCCGAAGCGGAACCTTCGCCATCTGACACCGAGTCGCCCGTCGAGTCGTGACGAAGGTGCACGGTGGTCTGGGGGAACGGGATCTCGATTCCCTCGGCATCAAAGCGGTCCTTGATTCTGCGTCTCAGGGTCCTGGCCACCGCCCACTGTTCGCTGGGTTCGGTCTTGACTGCCAGGCGGATGGTCACGGCCGAGTCGCCCAGATCCTGAACCCCCAGACCTCGGGTTCTTCGAGAATCGTCGCCGTGTCCAACTGTTCTTGCCACATGCCGTCGGCCACCTGTTTGATGACGGTCGAGGCCAGCTCCAGGTCGGTGTCGTAGCTGACCCCGACGTCGAGCACCGTACGAGCCCACATCTGCGACATGTTGCCCACCCTGCGGATTTCGCCGTTGGGAACCACCCACAGAACACCGGTTACGTCACGCAGGCGGGTGGTGCGCAGGGTCACGGCCTCGATGGTGCCGGTGGCCTCGCCCACATCGACCACGTCGCCGACACCGTATTGGTCTTCGATGACGATGAAGATGCCGGCGAGGAAGTCGCGCACCAGCGATTGGGCGCCAAAGCCGATCGCAATACCAGCGATGCCCGCTCCCGCGATGAGCGGGCCGAGACTGATGCCGACCTCGCCGAGAGCGATCAACAAGGCCATCACCCAGATCGTCGTAGTGGCCAGGCTCTTCAGAACCGCCCCCAAGGTGGTGGCCCGCTGCTTCGAGCGTTCCTTTGCCACCGCCAGAGATTCGAAGCGGCGGCGTGCCTTTTCGGCCAAGATCTCGGTGGGCCCCATAGGCGGTGCGCTCACAACGGCGGTGGGGTCGACCACAAGGTCTTCACGCTCGGCGATCAGGCGGGCGATGAAGCGATCGATGGCCCTTCTGACGACTCGCGACGCAATCCATGCGACGGCCAGGATCAGTAGAACTGTTGCCGGCTTTTCGATGGTCCACTCGGCCAGGCGAGCCAGGTTGTCGGAGTTGGTCCAGCCGTGCACCGCATCGCAGACGATCCCCGGGTCAGGTCCACACGCAGATTCGAGGTCGGCCAGATATTCGATACCCATGGCTTTGCAGTGAATCACGCTCGCCGTTGGTTCGTGCCCAAGACATCGTCCCAGACCTTGGTGGTTACTCCGAAGTTGGTGCGGCTCTTTGCGTGATGGGCCAGATGGTGGTGGCGCCGCTGGGCCGACACGGTGTGAGGCATGTGATGGATGCGCCAGTGGGTGGTTTCGTAGGCCGCATAGCCGACCACGAAGCCGAGCCAACGAGCCAACGAGCCTGAGGTTCGGGTGAACAGATAGGCAGGCGATGAAGCGGCGGCGACCGCGCCATGCCCCAGCAGCCGCTTCGGAAGTGATGTCGCCAACGGATCTCGGTGGTGCATCCGATGCTCGCTGCTGACCACCCTCGGTGAACCTGGGTGATGAAACCCCACACGGTGAACCAGGTACTCGACCAGCGTCCACATCGCTACGCCAAAGGCGAATGACGCTGCGTTCTTCAGCCTTCTCACGCACCCGATCTCACCAGCAACAGGCACCCGATGCAACGCGCCCTGCCTATGGCGCACCATGTTTCGCGCGCATAGGGTGACGCCGAACTACTTGATCGAGATGTCCCCAACCATGGCAGCGGCGCCGACAGACGAAAGACGTACTCAATCATTGGCGTGGGGTCGCGCCCTTCCGTGGATCGTTGCGGGTTCGATCGCCATCGCCTCGGTAGCGGTGTTCCTGGTGCGCAGAAGCTCGGTCCAAGCCGAGCGTGACAGGGCCATCTCGTCGGCCGAGGCCCTGTTTGCCAACGTCGTCAAAGACACCGAGAGCCGGATCGGTCTCGAACAGTCCAAGCTGCTGTTCCTGGCAAAGGGCGCAGCTGCGTGGGCCTCTTCGGCCGGTGCAAACGACACCACATCGTTGGCCCGGTACATGCAGAACCTGCCAGTCGTCGACCGTGTGCCTGCGCTCAGATGGGTTGCCCTGGCCGACCTCGCCGACGGTTCTGTGACCGTCTCTGCTGCAGCCAGCGGTTCTGGCGAGCCGCTCTTGGAAATGGAAGGCGTCGATCTCGGTGCCGACGCGCGGGTCATCGAAGCCATAGCCGACGCGCCGTCCGGAGACTTGTGCTCGGTGTCTGTTCTTGGTCCGGCCGGCGAAGAACAGGTGGTCCTGATCACCACGTTGCCCGAGAACCCCGGCCGAGTCGTCGTGCTCGGCTTCGTGGGTCCGGTGTTCCTGAGCCCCGCCCTCGCTCACGAGGGTGTCGATAGCGCTTTGGTTCCGCCCGATGGCGAGTTCTTGGTGACCAGGTCTGACGGCGGATTGCCAGACTTCCGCTCGACCGCGGATGGTGTCATCTCGTTGTCGTCGGACGAGTCTGTTTTTCGCTACTCGGCACAACAAGACATCTTCGGTTCCGAGTGGGTGTTGGTGATGTCCAGCGGCCAGGACTTCCTGGACATTCCCGGCAGCTCAGAACACTGGGTGATCCTGGCTGCTGGGCTGACCCTGGCTTTGGCCGTGCTCGGATTGTTGACCACGCGGCAGCGGGCATCGGACCGCCGGGCCAAGGTCGCCGCCGAGTTGAGTCGCTCGAACCGTCGCTACCTGACCGGATTCGAGCGGGCCCCGATCGGCTCGGCCGAGATCACCGTCGACGGAACAATCGTGCGATCGAACCGTACGATGGCTCGCCAGTTGGGACGCGCTGACCAAGACATCGAGGGTTCGCGACTGTTCGACTTCGTGCATCCGGCCGACGCCCAGGATCAGGCTGATCGCTTTGCCGGGATGGTCGAAGGCAACGACCACACCAGCCAGGCCGAGGTCAGGTACCTGAGGCCCGATGGGCATGTCGTGTGGATAACGGAGTCGATCTCGAGCCTCGACCGCGCGGACGACACCGACCGACGGTTCCTCGTGCAGTCGCTGGACACGACGGCGCGTCGCGTGGCCGAACTCGAACTCGAACACATGGCCTTCAACGACGCGCTGACCGGCTTGCCCAACCGCGTCAGGTTGCTGGAGCACCTCGGCCTGGTACTCGAGCAGAGCAGCCTCGACGCCAGCCCGGTCTCGTTGTTCTTCATCGACATCGATCGCTTCAAGGTCGTCAACGACAGCCTCGGTCACTCGGCGGGCGACGAGGTGATAGCGACGGTTGGTCGTCGTCTGGCAGACCTGGTCGAGGCGCCACACTTCATCGCCCGATTCGGTGGCGACGAGTTCGCCGTTGTGTGCAGCGGCGTCGACGACGGCGAGGCGCTCGATCGGTTCGCTGACGCGTTGTTGGCCGACGTCCGACAGCCGATAGCCGTGGGTGGTGATGTGATCCACGTCACCGCATCGATAGGTGTCATCGTCGGCTCGGGCCGAGACGATTCGCCCGAGTCGATGCTTCGCGATGCTGATGCGGCGATGTACCGGGCCAAGGCGGCTGGGCGAAACACCGTCGAGCGCTTCGAGTTCTCGATGCGTGCCGAAGCTGTGAGGCGGCTCGACCTCGAGCGGTCACTGCGAAAAGCCATCGAACGCGACGAATTCACCATCCACTATCAGCCGGTCATAGATCTCAGCACCAACCGAATCGCCGGATTCGAGGCCCTGCTGCGCTGGCATCACCCAGAACTCGGTCTGCTCGAGCCCAGTCAGTTCCTCCAGATCGCCGACGAGGCAGGTCTGATGGATGAGATCGACGAGGTCACGTTGCAGCGAGCTTGCGCCCAGCTCAACGACTGGTCGCAGCGAAGTGAAGCTGCCAAGTCGTGGCACCTAGCGGTGAACTGCTCGCCAAAGTGGTTCCACGACTCGCGCCTGCGCGAGCTGATACCAGCGGTGCTCGGGTCGAGCTCGCTCGAGGCCAACCGGCTCTGGCTCGAGGTCACCGAGAACGACCTGTTGAGCGACTCCGACGCGGCGATGGCGACTTTCAGCGACCTCCACGACCTTGGGGTGAACGTGGCCATCGACGACTTCGGCACCGGCTTCAGTTCGCTCAGCTATCTGAGCCAGTTCCACGTCGATCGGCTGAAGATCGACAGATCGTTCGTGCAGTCACTCGACCGCAGCGACGCCGACGAAGCCATCGTCGCCGCAGTGGTCGAGATGGCCTCGGCCCTGGGCATCGGCACCGTGGCCGAGGGTGCCGAGAGCGAGGCCCAGCTGGCGGCACTGCGCCGTCTGGGCGCCGATTATGTGCAGGGCTATCTGCTGAGCCGTCCTCTGGCGCCCGACGAGGTCGAGCGAGCACTGGCCGAAATCGACTGAGTTGACGGGCCAGGGAGTTCAGCGGCCCAGATTGGTGACCACGGCTTCGGCCTCGCCGACCAGGGAGGTCATTGTTTCGGCGACGGTCGAGCGCGCGTTCAGGTAGCCGACGCTCTGGCCGGCGCCCGAATGCATGAGCGGTGCGATTTCGTGGCGTTCGATCTGTCCGAGTATGTCGCCCACCAACACGTCTTGATAGGGCATCTTCAGCGGGCTCGGGGCGCCCTCGGCTGCCCATTCGTCGCTCCACGCCGTACGGATCTGCCTGAATGTCTTGCCGCTGTCGGCCCGACTGATGACGGTGTCGGCGCTGCCGGCCGCAATCAGCTTGTCGACGATCTGGCCCTCGACGTGGTTCTCTTCGCACACGAGCCAGATGGTGCCGGTCCAAACACCTACGGCTCCCATGGCCATGGCTGCGGCGATGTGTCTGCCCGTGGCCACACCGCCGGCGGCTACCACAGGAACGTCACCACAGACGTCGACTATCTGAGGTACCAGCGAGAAGGTGCCCACGGTTCCGGTGTGGGCTCCGGCGTCGTAGCCCTGGGCGACGATGATGTCTGCCCCGGCCTGCAGCGCCCGAACGGCGTGTTTGGGCTGTCCCACCAGGCTGATCATCTTCATGCCCCGCTCCTTCGACGGGCCGATGACCCATTCAGGAGACCCGATGCCCAGCGCCAAGATGGGCAGCTTCGAGTCCATCACGACGTCCACCTGGGCGCGTGCGCTGGCCTCGCTTCGTATGAACCGGGTGCGCATGCCGGGCATACCGTCGTCGGGTACGCCGTACTTCTCGCGCAGGCCGGCCACGAACTGTTTGTGTTCTTCGGGAATCGCGGCTTCGACCTCGTCACGGTTGTCGCGTTCTGGCATGCCGGGCGGTATCACCAGGTCGATGCCATAGGGCAAGTCGCCAAGCTCCTGGGCCATCGTGGTCAGCGCAACCTCGATCTCCTCGGGAGTCGAGCGCGTGGCGCCCCACACCCCGATACCGCCGGCCTTGGTTACCGCGATCGCCGCCTCGAGCGAGTGGGTGAACCCGAAGATGGGGTATTTGCATCCGAGATCGTCGCAAAGACGTGTGTGAATGGGGCTGGGCATTGGTTCTCCTCGGTCTGGACCGAAACTAGCCAACGGTGTGCCGCGATACCGAAGCGAGCTCGGCGACGGCTGCCTTGGCGCCGGCGAGGTCGTTGACCGAAACCGCTTTTGCTCCGTCAGGAGACAGGAACAAGAACACGACGTCAGCGACGGTTTCGCCGGTCGCACGCTCGAGCGCGATGGCATAGGTAGCACCCTGGAGCTCGTATTTGCCCATACGCCGCGACAGTTCGGCCTGATCCACCGAGTCGGTCTTGTAGTCGACGATCACCAGCCCGTCGCCACGGCGATACAGCAGATCGATGTAGCCCTCGATCGTGGTCGAGGAGTCGACGGGAGCCGCCACATAGGTTTCGCGCCAGTGAGGCAACGTCACGGCCTCGCGCACCACCGGACTGTCGAGTGCCGAGTGCACAAGATCTGCGATGAGGGCCTCGTATCCGATCACCGCCTCGGCCGCGGCCTGCGCGGCCACGGTCTGTTCGACCCCGGCACCGCCATCGAGGTCTATCGTCTGCAGCACGGCGTGAACCGCTCGCCCGATCGCCGTTCCGTAGCGGCCCTTGTTCCAGGGCGGGAGGTCGATGTCGCGAGGGCCCTTCTGCATTCCGGGGTCCACGACGGATTCTGTCGCCTGGTCGGTCCGGGGCGTTGCGTACTTTGCGATGGTGGTGGCGGCCAGAGTCGACGAGACCGCGCCGCGGGCCAGTGCGGCTGAACGGGCGGTCTCCCAACTGGGACGATCGATGGTGTCGGCGGTGTCGGGGCTGGGTTGACCCGCGCTGCGCTGTGGTGTCGGCGACGGCGCAAAAACTGCGTGGTTGGCGTTGCCGCGCGACGCGGCGGCCTCGATGAGTTGCGCACCTGACAAGAGGTTGGCCGGCCGCTCGGCGTTGTTCTTGTTGCGCTGCCGTGCAGAGCGGTGAAGAGATACGACTAGATGATCGCGGGCCCGGGTGGCCCCTACGTACAGCAGCCGGAGCCGCTCGAGGTGATCCATCTGTTCGTCGATGGGCTTGAACTCGTCGTAGTCGGCGGTGGCGAGGTCTTTGCTCATCTTGATGACCACGTCGCCGCCTCGAGGGAAGGCGACCTGAACGCCGGCGCGCCTGGCGGAACCCGCCGTGGTGAGGCCCGAGAGAACGGTGATGGGAAACTCGAGGCCCTTCGAGGCGTGGATGGTCATGATTCGGACCGCGTCGGCGTCGGTTTCGGGCAGAAGCGTCTCGGCTACGCGAGATCCCTCTGCGCTCTGCAGCGTGGCCCATGAGATGAACTGCCTCAGACCACCACCCTCGCTGTCGACGTAAGCGCGCGCTTGGTCCTGGACGAATCTCAGGCGGCGCCATACGTCGCGAGGTCGGCTGCGGGCAACCCCGAGCTCGAGGAGCCGACGCTCTCGGATGATGCGCTCGATCAGCGCGCTGGGCGTGGTCCACATGCGTGCCCGGTGCAGCTCGCCCAGGTGCAGCATTGCTTGGGCGACCGGGTCGTCTGCGGCGATTCCGGGTGGGGGATCGGCTTGATGGTTCCACGTTCCGCCATGAACACGCCGCCAACGAAAGAGGTCGTCGTCGCCGCATCCATAGGCCGCCGAGCGCAGCGCGGTGGCCAGCGACAGTTCGTCGGTGGGGTCATCGACCGCTCGCAGAACGGCCATCAATTCGCGAATCTCGGCCGTGCTCCAGACCAGCGAAGAGCTCTCGGCTCGATAGTCGATCTGGGCGCTCTCGAGCGCACGCTCGAGAGCCGGCAACGAGGTCCGGGCCGGCAGCAGGACGGTGATGTCGTTGGGTCGACACGGCCGCCAGGTGCCGGAGTCCTCGTCGTGGACCTGCCAACCCTGGTCCAGCGCCTGCCCGATCACTGCAGCCACGTCTTGGGCTTCGGCGCGGCGAAGTTCGTCGGCAGACAGTTCGCCGTGTTCGGTCGCCCCCAGCACGGTCACGTGGTTGGTCTTTTCGGACAGGGGCGGGCGCCACGCAAGGAGTGATTGGTATTCGGGCTGCCGGTCGGCCTCGCCGCGTATCAGCTCGGAGAACACGGTGTTGACCCACTCGATAACGGGCGAGACCGTGCGGAAGTTCGTGTCCAGGCTTACCGGGCTGTCCGAGAACGTGTTCCTGGCCTCCAGGAACAGCGACACATCGGCCCTGCGGAACCTGTAGATCGACTGCTTGGGGTCGCCCACGAAGAACAGGCGGCCGGCCTCGGTTGGTATCTGATTCCAGGGCTTTGTGCCGGCATCAGGGTCTGCGCTGGCGATCAGCACCGCCAGGTCGATCTGGATTGGATCGGTGTCTTGGAATTCGTCGAGTAGCAAGCGGCGGTAGCGGCCGCGAAGCGCCTGGCGCGTCTGCCACCCGGTCTGGGGGTTGCGAAGCATCTGGCGGGCGAGCACCAGCAGGTCGTGGAACTCGAGCCTGCCATTGGTGCGCCGGTCTTCGACGTGCTCGAGAGTGAACCCCGCCACCACCGATGCCAGCCGACGGATGGTGCTGTCGGTGAGGCGAGCCACCTCGTCTGCGGCCATCTGTTGGGCAGACCGAATCAGGGCTCTGACGTCGTCGACGTCGCACCGCCAATTCTTGGCGGTGCCGTTGAGCCGGCCGCCGGGCGGCGACCGCAACACCTCGACCAGATCGAGCACGTCGTCGGTCGATTCCAACACCTGTCCCCACCGAACCAGGTTTGGGATCCAGGTCAACAGCTTGTCGTCTGCGCTCTTGCACTGGTCGGTGAGGTCGTCGATCTGGGCGATTCGATCGAGGATTGGTTGTATGCGAGGCCTGCTGAGGGGACCCGTCGATTGGTCGGCCTCCGCGACCAGGTCCCAGTTGTCGCGAAAGGCGATTGCGACGTCTCGCAGGTGTACGTCGAGCCGGATGCCGAGCGTGTCTGCCAACAACAACAGCTCGGCCTGGTCGTCGTCGTCTAGCAACTCGTCGAGGAAGCTCCTCCAGCGTTCGTCGAAGGCGACCTGGCTGCTGATCTCGTCGAGGACCTCGATGCTGGGCGGCAGGCCCGCCTCGACGGGGTGCTCGCTGAGAACCCGCTGGGCAAAGGCGTGCAGGGTCGAGATGGCCGCCCCGTCGACCTGGTCGAGGGCTGCGCTGCACCGCTCGGCCAAGAGGGCATCGGTGGTTTCGTCGGCGGTCTCCTCGAGCTTGCGCCGAACCCGATCGCGCAGCTCGAGCGCAGCTTTCTCGGTGAAGGTGATGGCTGCGATGTGGCGCATCTCGACGCCGGAGGCAACCAGCTGTATGACCCTTTGAACCAGCGCGCTGGTCTTGCCCGACCCGGCCCCGGCCTCGACGAACATGGTCGAATCGAGCCGATGAGCGATCTGGTCGCGAGCCGCTTGGTCGGCCGGAACCCGCTGGGTGGTGTCGGCCTCGCTCGACTCGATGTTGTCGAGGTCTGGTGGCTGGGGTTCTGGTTCGAACTGGGAGAAGAGATCGAGCTGGCTCATGGCGCGCCCGGGGTATCGGCCATGTCGAGCAGGAGTTCGGGCTCGGCCAACTCGCGGTATGGCCGCAGCAGCGGGTCTGTACGTTTGCGCTCCCACTCGCGCCGCCGGGCGCCCGAGCCGAGATGATCTGGATCGCAGTAGTCACAGCTGACGAAGAACTCGAAGCTCTCTCCGCTGGGTCTGGCCGGGAACACACCCTGTTCGAGGCCGTCGAGGATCGTCGCGAGGACCTCGTCGAAACGACCGAGGGCATCGTCGTCGAGTTCGAACCCGATCGACTGGTAGTTCGCTTTCGAGGTTATGAACCAATACATCGCCCGAACCGGGGTCGACTGGTCGCCGTGTTCGCGTCTGGCTGCCAAGGCATACACGGGTAGCTGGAGCTTCGTGCCGTTCGCGGTCTTGTCGACATCGCGCTTGATGTCGGTGAAGCCCCGGCTGCTGCCGGTCTTGTAGTCGATGACGATGATCGAGCCGTCGGGCGCGATCTCGACGCGGTCTGCGCTGCCTCTGATGTCAATCGTGCGACCGTCTCGCAGCCGATGCCGCAGAGGGCTCGAGTCGCCGAGCCCGAATGCGAGCTCGGCTGCAACCAGTCGCCCCTGGTGCTCGCGCCTCAGTTCGTTATCGAGCACAGCGAGGACATCTGAGACGATGCGTTTGCGGTCGCGTTGCCAGAAGAGCCGCTTGCCGACCAATCCTCGGCTCTCGGCAAGGTCGCAGTGGTGATCGACGATGTGGCGCAGGCGCTGGCGCGCCTCTGGCGACCAGGGCCTGCCGGCGTCGGGCACCAGCCCTTGGGACAGCTCGGTGTTGACGAACTCGTCCAAGGCCGAGTGGATGAGGCTGCCCTTGTCGAGCGCCGAGATTCGTGTCGCCTCGTCTGGGCGCTCGATGGGCTCGATGCCGAGCGCGTACCGCATCAGGTACGCGTGGGGACACGACGCCCAGGTCTCGAGCCGGGTGGGAGAAAAGACCGGATGGTCGGAATGGTCGCCTCTGGGCGCGGTGAACACCGAGGTGAGGTTGCCGTCGAACCGGGTGAACGAGCGCGAGGCCCTGGCGGCTATCAGCTCGGCGCCGCGCCTGAAGGCAGGTTCGCGACGGGCCAATGGATCGGCTGCGAGATCGGCGCCGACCCCCTCGGCGGCCAACCGGTTGAGCAGGCGCTGGGCCTCGTACTCCTGATCGGTAGCCGGAAAGGGCGCGTCGCGTATTCCTGCGACGAAGCTGGGAATCTCGTGCGCCCAATCGCCGGCCGAGGCGACGGCAGCGAACTCCTCGCTCCATACCCGCCGCTCGGCGAGTGCGCCCGCCGTGTCCAGGAGCCATCGGCTTGGCACCCGTTCGGCGCTCTTTCGCAGGTCACCCCTTGGAAACGACAAGACCCGTTTGCCCGAGGCCGAGGCCAGCGCAGCCAGGAAGTCTCGGTGTTCGTCGTCGAGGCGGCCCGAGACCAGCGCCAGAGCGCCGTCGAGGACCGCGCGCTCGTGGTCAGGCAGTAGCGAATCGTCTCGTCTGGTTGCGGGGAACACCCCTTCGGCAAGCCCCAGAACAAACACCGCGTCGAGCTCGAGGCCCGCGAGCTGACCCGGATGACCTACGAACACACCTTCTCCGAAGGTGCCGCTTCGGCCCAATCCGGCCTCGAGCTCTGCGTCGAGTGCGCGTCGGAACGTTCCGAGGGTGGGGGCGAGCTCTATCTCGCCCAGGCCGGCCAGCCGGTCTAGTGCGGCGTCGATTCGATCGGCTGCTTCGATCTCGTGGTCTGGCCAGTGGCGCTGGTCTGATCCCAGATATCGATTGAGCAGCGAGCGGGCCCAGGCACATTTTTCGGGCCACGAGCTGGGCACGGCGCCCGGATCGGTCAGGGCGACCAGTTCGGCCACGAACCGGGCCAGCTCGGCCGCCGAGCGCATCTGGCGCACGGCGCGCCGCCGTCGCGCCGAACGATCTGGGCGATCGTCGTGTTCGTCGACCGACTCGAGTTGGGTGCGGGCATCGGCGATGACGCGCTCGAGGCGCTGATTCCACTGCTCTGGCGAGCGGGTGATGCCGGCCTCGCGGCTGAGACGCTCCCAGTCGGCGGTGGGGGTGATGCCTGGCGCGTCGGCGACTTGCCTGATGGGGGCCGAGGAGAGCAGCGCCATGACGTCGGCCCGGCTGTAGCCGTGGTCCGACAGCGACAAGAGACAACGCAACGTGCGCCCGACGACGCTGTGACCCACCTCGTGTATCGCCTGCCCGTTGAACGGAACACCTGCGGCGTCGAGCTGTTCGGCCAGCAGCCTTGCGTATGGGTCGGCCGAGCCGAACACGACGGCCATGCGTTCCAGCGGCGTGCCGTCGACGACCGCCCGGATCAGCGACCGCACGACCGTTCGAACCTCGTCGTCGGCGTCTGAGACCGACACGATGTTGGAGGCAACGGGCACCTCGGCCGCGACCTCGGGCAAAGACACGTTGAGCTGGGCGCAGATAGTGCGCGCCGACTGGTCGGCGCGCGGGTGTCCGGTTGTGCCGACAAGCACCACGACATCGTTGTGCCGAGCGATGGTGGTTAGCAGCCGAGCGGCGGCCGCTGTCAGGGTCTTGGGCAGGTGAACGATGATGCGGCCGCGCCTGGCCACTTGGTCTGGGTCGGCGTCGATAAGTGAGGTCGCAACATCGAACAGGTCGAATTCGTCGTACCAGTCGGCGGCCAAGGCCTGTTCGGTCTGTCTGTGGATGGAGACCACATCGGCAGCCCGGCTGGATTGATCAGCCAGCAGGTCCAGCTGTGGGTCGCTGAGGTCGCGCAGCTCGCGGTGTACGCGCAACAGCTGGCGCTCGGTCGACGGGTGTTCTCGTACCGCCGAGAACATCGAGCGCCGGCCGGCCAAGACCTGCCTGATCGCCGCGGCGACGACCGGATTGGAAACCGGGCGCCGTCCCATTGCGGCCAGGTCGGGTGCCCCGATCAGCTCGGCGAGCCGATAGGTGGTGATCAGGTCTATGCCGGCGATGCCGACTCCAGCGTCTGTGATCTGCTGGCGGGCCATCGCCCGCCTCACCGAGACGCCTACATAGTTCGACGAGACGATGATCGTGACCGGTGCCAGCGGATCGTCGGCCTTGGCCTGCGACACGAGGCGGCGCAAGACCGAACCCGCCCGCGGCCCGTACTCGGTTACGACGACTCGAAGACTCACGCCCTCAACCTATTCGGTGCCTGTGACGGTCGAACGAAGCAGGCGGCCTCGCGGTTCACATTCCCGGTTGGCAAGGAACCTGTTCATCGGCCCCTTAGCAGCGCTGTGCGCCGGTCGACGTGCCATGACGAAGCTCTGAGGGGACCGACATGTCTGCACAAAGTCCAATAGGCCGAGTTCTCGGATGGGGTGCCGTCGCAACCGTGGCGCTGATGGCTGTGTCGTCCTCGACCGGCGCACCGGCAATAGAAGGCCAGGTGGCCGGCATCAGCATCGAGCGCTCCACCGCCGTCGGCAGCCAGATGACAGCCTTTGCTTCGAACCCCCCAGTGGTGATCTCGGACCCCGGCGGGGTTGGCGACGTCGGCATGCCGATCCAGTACATCGACGGCCGCATCAGCGGCTACGACCTGGCTGGCTTGGTCGTGACCTACGACGATGCAACCGACGTGTTGACGGTGACCTTCGACGGCCCCGGGGTGGTCGGCGATGCCGACGGTGATGGAGATCCTTCGACGACCGGCCTGATACTGGCCGGGCTGGGCGGCGTCGACGAGATCGAATTCGGCGGGGGCGAACACTTCTCCCTTCTGATCGACGTCGACCAGGACGGCGCGTTCGATGCCATCGCCGGCGTTGCCTCGGGCAGTCCATTGTCTGGCTACAACGTCGCAGCGCACACCGGCGGCCCCTTCAGCTTCTTCCCTTCGTTCGGCGGTGCCTATGGCGTCTCGTTGCCACAACACAACTCGGGTGCGCCCGCGGCTCCAACCCCTGCATCACCGGACTTGACCGTGTCGATTCCGCGTTTCTCCGAGTTGGCGGTTTCGCTGGGGCTCGAAGACGACAGCCTCGACTTCAACGTCAACGCCCACGTGGGTTCTAGCTCTTCGGCCGGCATCGGCGCCGAGTTCGTGCCGACTGCAGGTGTTGGCGCCGAGGTGAGGCTCGACGCCAGAATCGGTGACAAGGTCTGGATCGACAACGACTTCGACGGCATACAGGATCCTGGCGAAACCGGGGCTCAGGGCGTGAAGGTCGACCTCATAGACGCTCTGGGCAACGTCGTGGCCACCGCGACCACCGATGCCGCCGGTGAGTACGAATTCGCAGCCCGCCCGGACTCGTATCAGGTGCGGTTCGGTCTGTTGCCCGACCATTCGTTCACCCATCGAGGGCCCGGAGGCACCGACGACAGCGATGCCGACCTGGTGACCGGCTTCACGTCGAGCTTCACGGTCGAGCAGGGCGACGAACGACTCGACCTCGACGCCGGCCTGGTTCCCCACGACCCGTCGATCGACATCGAGAAGTCGACCAATGGCGACGACGCCGACACCGCGCCAGGGCCCGAGCTGACTCCGGGGTCCGAGGCCGCGTTCACGTACGTCGTCACCAACGACGGCAATCTCGAACTGATCGACGTTGCTGTAGTCGACGACGTGCTGGGACCGATATGCACCTTTGCGACGCTGGCCCCCGGCGAAACCGACCAGTGCTCGACCACCGCCGTGGTTCAGCCGGGCCAATACGTGAACACCGGCTCGGTCACGGCGACGCCGACCATTCACGGAAGGCAACTCGACCAGGTCTTCGATTCCGATGCCAGCCACCACTTCGGGGCCGTCAGGTCGGGCGTTGTCCTGGAGAAGTCGACCAACGGCCTCGACTCCGATTCGGGCCCCGGTGAAACGCTGGTCAGCGGTTCGCTGGCTAGGTTCGAGTACGTCATCGTCAACCCAGGAAACGTGGACCTCGTCGACGTGATCGTCGTCGACGACGTGCTCGGCGAGATCTGTCGCATCGACCGGATCGCCGTGGCGTCGAGCGCTTCGTGCGAGGCACAGGCCACCGTGGTGCCAGGTCCCTACGCCAACATCGGCACTGTCACGGCGGTGCCGGCCTTTGGCGCGCTGCGCTTCGATCCGGTGACCGATTCGGACCCCAGCCACCACTATGGCGAGGTGGTAACGGGCATCGATATCGAGAAGTCGACCAACGGCCTCGACTCCGATGCCGCCCCAGGCGAAACACTCCAGAGCGGATCTATCGCGACCTTCGAATATGTGATCACCAACACCGGCAACGTCGACCTGATCGAGGTGTCGGTGACCGACGATCACATCGGCTTGGTTTGCACCATCGCGCGCCTTGCTCCCGGCGAGGCCGATAGCTGCACCACGAGCATCATCGTGGCGCCTGGACCATATGTGAACGAGGGTGTGGCTATCGGAATACCCGAGGTCGGATCGACCACGCTGGACACCGTGTCGGACACCGACCTGAGCCACCATTTCGGGTCGGTCGACCCCGCCGTCGACATAGAGAAGTCCACCAACGGCGAAGATGCCGACACGGGACCGGGCCCATCGATCTATGTGGGCGACCAGGTCACATGGCTGTACCGAGTGACCAACTCGGGCAATGTCACCCTGACCGACATCGCTGTCACCGACGACGTCGAGGGGCTGGTTTGCACCATCGCGTCGCTGGGGGCAGGCGAATCCGACAGCTGCGTATGGACTGGTACCGCAATCGAGGGCGCCTATGCCAACGTCGGTAGCGTCACCGCCGTGCCGCTTGTGGCTGGTACGAGCCTGCTGCCTGTCAGCGACGCAGACCCCAGCCACTACACCGGCGTCGTTCGGCCTCCCGCTTGTGTGCCCGACATAGCCGGACCGCTCATGTGGGCCGGCAAGATCGACCGTTGGGACAGCGGCCTCGACGCCCAGGCGGGTTCGTTCATCCGAATCGTCACAAACGAGCCCGATAGCTCGCCAGGGCAGCCGCACGAACAGGTCTACGTCCAGGTGGGTGACACGATCTATGGGCCCACTCCGGTGGGTCTTGGTGAACTCTCGTTCACGGTCGATAGCCCTGGGCGGGTGGTCATCCTGCACTACTCGGTCGTAACCGGCGACACGTCCAACCCCAACTCGGTTGCGTTCTCGTTCTGCGGTACCGATCTGACCTAGCCGCCCCGGCCCGACGTCTTCGCGGCCGGGCGGGCCGCGTGCGATGATCGAGGCCGGGCCGCGACGTCGATCGGAGCACTAGTGAACGACCACAGTTGGGGATTCGCGACCCGTTCGCTTCACGCGGGCGGGCGTCCCGACCCCACAACCGGCGCCCGGGCCGTGCCGATTTACCAGTCGACGAGCTTCGTGTTCGAGGACACAGCAGACGCAGCCGACCTGTTCGCGCTGCAGAAATACGGCACGATCTACAGTCGCATCTCGAACCCCACCGTCGCCGCCTTCGAAGAGCGGATGGCCTCGCTGGAAGGCGGCATCGGGGCGGTGGCCACATCGTCGGGTCTTGCGGCCGAGTTCCTCACGATCACCTCGCTGTGCGATTCGGGCGACAACTTCGTGGCATCGGCTTCGCTGTACGGCGGCACGGTGACCCAATTCGACATCACCCTTCGGCGCCTCGGCGTAGACGCCCGCTTCGTCGCCTCACACGACGCCGCCGACTTCGAGAAGTACATCGACGACAACACCAAGCTCGTCTACACGGAGATAATCGCCAACCCCAGCGGTGCGGTGGCCGACCTCGAAGCGATGGCAGAGATGGCCCACCGAAACGGTCTGCCCCTGGTCGTCGACGCCACTTTCTCGTCGCCCTACCTGTGCCGACCCATCGAGTTCGGGGCCGACGTGGTGGTGCACTCCGCCACCAAGTTCATTGGCGGCCATGGCACGTCCATCGGGGGCGTCATAGTCGAGTCGGGCACATTCGATTGGGCCAACGGCCGGTTCCCCCACTTCACCGAGCCGGTCGACAGCTACAACGGGCTGCGCTTCACCGAGAACTTCGGCGAGTATGCGTTCTGCACCAAGGTCAGGGTCGAGCAACTGCGCGACATCGGTGCAAGCTTGTCGCCGTTCAACGCGTTCATGCTTCTGCAGGGTCTGGAGACCCTGCCCCTGCGCATGCGTCAGCACGTAGCCAACGCTCGAGCGGTCGCCGAATGGCTCGACAGCGACGATCGGGTCACGTGGGTCGCCTACTCGGGCCTGTCCTCCTCGCCGTGGCACGAGCGCGCCATGCGATACATGCCCGAGGGCCCGGGAGCCATCTTCTCGTTCGGCGTCGAAGGTGGGCGCGACGGGGGTGCGCGCTTCATAGAGAACCTCGAGATGATCAGTCATCTGGCCAACGTCGGCGACGCAAAGACGCTTGTCATCCACCCGGCATCGACCACTCATCAACAGCTGAGCGACGAACAGCTGACCGCGTCGGGTGTGGCCGCCGACACCGTACGAATATCGGTGGGTCTGGAAGACCTGGACGACATCCTGTACGACCTCGACCAGGGTCTGCGTGCTGCAACCGGCAGGGGGAGGAACCGATGAGCCAGCTCACAGGATCGACCGACTGGACGCCGCCGTCGGCGCGCGAGCGCAAGGCCATCATGGACAGAACGCGCGCGGTCGCCATGGTCGGTGTGTCTTCGAAGCGGTCGCGTGCCTCCAACTTCGTCGCCACGTACCTGCTCAGCAGACCAGACGACTTCGAAGTGTGGTTCGTGAACCCCCGCGAAACCGAGATCCTCGGGCATCGGGTCTACGCGTCCCTGGCCGACCTTCCCGCCGCACCCGACATGGTGGACGTGTTTCGTCGTCCCGAAGACCTTCCTGCCGTGGCACGAGAGGCGGTCGAGGTCGGGGCCAAGGTGTTCTGGGCTCAACTAGGTCTGTCGAGCGACGAGGCGGCGGCTATCGCCCACAGTGCAGGGCTCGATGTGGTGATGGACCGATGCCTGAAGATCGAGCACGCCCGCTTCGCCGGCGGGCTGCATCTGGCCGGTTTCGACACCGGTGTGGTTTCGAGCCGACGGGGCGACGCCTACTCCTAGCTCGGGTCGATTGTTGCTGGCACAGGTGCCCGCCGTGTCGATTGTTGCTGGCACAGGTGCCCGCAATAGGCTCCGGTGATGACACGCCATCTCGAAGTCTCACGCGACATCGCTGCCTCCCCCCAAGCCGTATTCGACGCAATCTCCGACGTGACCCGCATGGGCGAGTGGTCTCCCGAGTGTTACGCGTGTGAATGGATCGACGGCGCCACCGGTCCCGCTGTCGGAGCCAAGTTCGACGGTCACAACCGCAATGGCGACAATGAGTGGACGACACAGGGCGAGATCGTCGAGTGTGTCCCGGGCGAGCGATTCGTCTTTCACGCTCTGGCGCGAGGGTTCCACTTCGCCACCTGGGGCTACCAGATCGAACCCACCGAGAACGGCTGCCGGGTCACCGAGACTTGGGACGACCTGCGCCCAGACGAGATCATCGCCCGCGGCCCGGCCATCTCGGGTGTAGAAGACCGCACCGCGTTCAACGCCCAGTCGATGGCCACCACACTCGAGCGTGTCGCTGCGGCCGTCGAATGAAGCAGCGTGTCGCTGCGGCCGTCGAATAAGGCACAATGCTCTAATGATCTCCGCCTTCGTGTTGATCCAGGCCCGCCCCGATGCCATCTCCGGGTTGGCTTCGACGATCGCCAACCTGAAGGGTGTTCGCGAGGCCCACAGCGTGGCCGGCGGCGAAGCCGATCTGGTTGCGGTGCTGGCCGTGGCGAACCACGAGGGGGTCGCCCGAGTTGTTACCGACGGGATCGCCAAGCTCGACGGAGTCATCTCGACACGCACGCTCATTGCGTTTCGCTCGTTCTCGCAAGAAGAGTACGCGGCAGCGTTCGACGGCTTTGGTGACTAGACCGCCAGGCCCCTGGCGGTGCTCAGCAGCAGGCTGCTGACCCTGCGAGGGTCTTCGTACATCATCGAGTGACCCGCTCGTTCGAGCACCACCACCGTCGTATCCGCCATCGCCTCGATCAGAGGTCCGGCAGCGCGCCCAGGCGTCATCTTGTCCTCGGCACCAACCACGATCGTCGCGCGAGCCTGCACGGCAGCGGCCGCCTCGAGCGCACCGTCGTATGAGGCGCAGGCCAACAGGTCGCCCGCCAAAACCCCCGGTGGCGACATCTCGACGAGGGCCCGCATGGCCCCCAGCATCGCCTGGCCGGGATTGGGGTTGGGCCCCAGCTTCGACCCGGGGTGGTGGCTCCAGCCCGCCATCAGGGCAGCGGCCGCAGCCACATCGTTGTCGGCGGCCTTCAGCAGATCGGGGTGCACGGGCATGGCCGCCGCTGTGCCCATCAGCACCAGACCCTTCACAAGGTCGGGCCTCGATGCTGCGGTTTCGAGGGCGACGAAGGTTCCCATCGAGTGTCCGACGATCAGGGCCTGACCCATGTCGACGGTCTTGATGAAACGACCCAGCCATGCGCCCATCTCGGCGACCGAGGCAAGCGCCGGGCCCTCGCTGAATCCGTGACCTGGAAGATCGACGGCCAGTGCCGCCACACCACGGTGGGCCAGATAGCGGGTCTGTAGTTGCCACACGGTCGAGTCCATGCCGGCGCCGTGAACCAACACGACCAGTGGCCAGCCGGGTCGAGGCTCGACACCGCCGGTCGCGGCGTGGGCCCGCTTGGAATCGACATCGAAGTTCACCGCTGGCTCGCTTTCAGCGCCCGCGCCAGATCGGACACGATGTCGGTTGGGTCCTCCAGGCCAACCGACACCCGTATGAGATCCTCGCCGATTCCGGCAGCGGTCAGTTCGTCTGCGGTCATCTGGCC
Organism: Acidimicrobiales bacterium; assembly: GCA_041394185.1. Lineage (NCBI taxonomy): Bacteria > Bacillati > Actinomycetota > Acidimicrobiia > Acidimicrobiales > Acidimicrobiales bacterium. Next base: position 717,339 of record JAWKIQ010000003.1, on the reverse strand, counting down.
ATGGGTCGTGCTGGCTGGATGGATCACCAAGGTCTTGGCGTCGCCGACGTTGGCAACGTGTGACGCCAGTTGGCACGACTCGATGAACTTGCGTCCCGCCGGGCGTCCACCCGCTATGCCGAAACTGAACACCGAGCCCGTCCCGCGCGGAAAGAGCCGTTGGGCGAGATGGTGATCCGGGTGTGATTCGCGGCTGGGGTGGGCCACCCACGAGACAGCGTCGTTGCTTTCGAGCATGTCCAGGACGGTGATGGTGTTCGAGACGTGTTTGTCCATTCGCAGCGACAGCGTTTCGAGTCCCTGCAACAGTTGGAATGCGTTCATGGGGCTCATCGCTGCGCCGAAGTCTCGCAACCCCTCTGCCCTGGCTCTGGTGGCCAGCGCCAACGGGCCGAACTCCTCGTGAAAGCAGACCCCGTGATATCCCGCATAGGGCTCTGTCATCGTCGGGAACTTGCCGGATCGGGTCCAGTCGAAGCGACCTCCGTCGACCAGGACGCCGCCCAGCGCCACTCCGTGACCGCCGATCCACTTCGTTGCCGAGTGCATGACGATGTCGGCGCCGTGCTCGATGGGCCGCACCAGGTACGGGGTGGCGAACGTCGAGTCGACCATCAAGGGAACGGAGTTGCCATGGGCGACCTCGGCGATTGCGGCGATGTCCAACACCTCGCACCGCGGGTTTCCGATCGTCTCGGCAAAGACCAACTTCGTGTTGGGCCCGATGGCGCCGGCAAAGGCCGCAGGATCGCGCGGATCGACGAAGGTGGTTTCGATACCGAACCTGGGCAAGGTCAGGCTTAGCATGTTGAAGCTGCCGCCGTAGATGTTCTTCGACGCCACGATGTGGTCGCCGGCCGACAGCAACGTGGCGACCGCCAGGTGCATTGCCGCCATCCCGCTGGCGGTGCCGAGCGCGGCGACTCCGCCTTCGAGGGCTGCCATCCGCTCTTCGAAAGCCGCGACCGTCGGATTTGATATGCGGCTGTAGATGTGGCCCGGCGATTCGAGGTTGAACATCGCCGCAGCGTCATCCGCGCTGTCGAACTCATATGACGTCGTGAAATAGATCGGCTGAGCGCGGGCGCCCGTAGTCGGGTCGCTTCGCTGGCCCGCGTGCAGGCTCAGCGTGTCGAAGCGGTGAAGATCGGGTTCGACCACGAGCACCTCCTGTGGCCGAGACCGTAGCGCCTCTGACAGATCGGCTCAGCCCAGGAAACGAGACCGCTCGTCTGGTGTCGGCAGCCGACAGGTCTCACGCTTGCCGAACCACCTGTACCGGTTGTTTGCCATCAGGCGGTATAGCCGGTCGCGCAGAGGCCGAGGCACCACCCAAAGAAGCTTCGCCAGCCGCCACGGGAACGGTAGGTGAGATGCGATACGAACCACAGCCGTCGACTCAGAAGACACACGGTCGGCCTCGACGAAGTAGATCGTGTCGACGCCGATGCGGGCTTTGCCGATCAGGCTCGACCCCGTAGGGCTCTGATTCGATGCGAAACGCAGCCGCCCGCGCCGATCCAGGCGCACGAGCAGGTCCACCGCTTTGTTGCACAGATTGCAGACCCCATCGAATACCACCACGGGGTAGCCGGTGCTAGCCGGGTGGTGGGGAGGGTGGTCGGGTGAACTCACCCTGTCAGTATTCCTGCTGCCGGCCGATGTCGGGCCTACAGGCCAACGGTGGCGACGGCGCTGGTCGATGACGCCAGGATCTTGCTGGCATCGTCGGGGCGGCCGAGCAGGAAGCCCTGCACGTATGCGACGCCCGACGCTTTCAAGTTCGTCAGCTGGGCCTCGGTCTCGACGCCTTCGGCAACTATTGGTGCGCCAAGTGCCGATGCGATGGACACGATCGCTCCCAGAATCGCGCACGGCTCGCCGGGACTGCACGATGTCTGCTCTCTCATCTCGCCCAGCATCATCAGCAACGACCGGTCGATCTTCAATATGTCGAACGGGAGTGTCAGCAGCTTCTCCATGTTCGAGTACCCGGTTCCGAAGTCGTCCAGGGCAAATCGCACGCCGGCATGGCGCAGGCGTTCGATGCGTTCGAGCCCGTTGCCACCGTTTTCGAGCATGGCCGTCTCGGTGACCTCGAGCACCAGGCGCCCTGGCTCGATTCCGAACTCGTGAAGCATCGCGAGGACACCATCGGCGAAGCGGGGTTCGCTGATCTGTCGATTGGAGACATTGACCGAGACCTTGACCGAGCTGTCCATCCCCGCTGCATCCCAGGCTTGGATCTGTTCGAGGGCGCCAGCGAGCACCCAGTGCCCGATTTCGCAGATCAGGCCCGACTTCTCAGCGACGGGGATGAACTCGGCAGGCGAAACCGAGCCCAGTACGGGACTGTCCCAGCGCAACAAGGTTCCGACGCTGCTGAGCCGGCCGTCCGTTGTATCGAAGATCGGCTGGTAGACGAGCCTGAACTCGCGATCGAAATCAGCCGACCGCAGCGCCCTGCCCATCGCATTGAACGCGTCGAGTTCGTGGTTCATCTGAGGCTCGAAGACAACAGCCATATCACCGCCGCGGCGTTTGGCCTCGTAGAGGGCTGTGTCGGCGTGGCGCAGCATGTCGTCGGAGCGTTCGGCGTCGTCGACGATGGCGATGCCGATGCTGGTGCGCAGGCTTTCGGACCGCTCGTGTAGACGGAACGGGAGCCGCATCGTTTCGAGCAGCCTCTCGGCCAGCTTCATGACCGCATCGATGTCGCGGGCCCGCGAGGCCACCAGCGCAAACTCGTCACCACCCAGCCGAAGCAGGGTCTCGTCGTCGCGCAACACATCGGACAGGCGTCTTGTCACCAACTGCAGCAGCCGGTCTCCGGCGGCGTGCCCGAGAGTGTCATTGGTCGCCTTGAAGCCGTCGAGGTCCAGCATCAACAGGGCCGCGACACCGGTTCCGTTGCGAACCGTGGCCTTTGCGCGCTCGAGCTCGGGCTCTAGGGCACGACGGTTGGGGAGACCTGTCAGCTCATCGATCAGCGCCTGGCGCTGCAAGGTCGACTTGAGCGCCAGTTCGTGGGTTACGTCGCGCATGGTCACCAAGTGACCGTCGACCAATGTGTCGTCGGTGAGATCCGATACCCGCACCTCGAAGCTGTGAAGGTCACCCGAGTCGACGTGGAGCCTGAACACGCGAGACCGCCGTATTGCCCCCTCGCCCCGAAGATGGCGGTGCAGCGATACACGCTCTAGTGCGGTGGTGTGGGCGACGATGTCGTCGATCGTGCGGATGGCGTTGGGCCCGAAGGTCCGCGCAAGCGAAGCCGACGCGTAGCTCAGTGAACCGTCGGGCGCGATGACGACGATCACCTCGGGCGAGTCGTTCAAAAGGGCCTCGGTGCGAAGCCCAGCCTTTATTTCGGCCCTTGCCGCCAACTCGTCGCGCTGCACCCTCTGGCGCCATCGCATCGATGTGGCGGCGGCCAGCATCGCAGCCGTGAAGGACACGATCGATGCATAGCGCGCACGGGTCTCGGCCTGGTCTGCCATGTTCGAAGCCCGCGTAGCTGCGGCATCGAGAAGTATCGCCAAGTCGTCGTGGTCGTGTGGTGGCATTTCGCCGACGTCTCCGCTGCGCAGCGCCATCCCGCAGTTGACGATCGCAGTGATCTCGGCGTCGGCGAGTGAGCGTTCGTCGGAGTCCAGCCTGGCCAGCGCACGGTCGTGTTCGCCGTCCAGCGTTGCCAGAGCTTCCGCCAGGCCACGGTTGTCGAGGGACCCCGTGGCTCCGTACATGGCGTCGGCGAAGGCGACCGTCGCCGCAGAGTGCCTGAGGTTGTTGGCCTCATTCGCGGCCGTCCGGTGTGAAATGGCCGAACTGGTCGTGGTCCAAGAGATGACCACCGCTCCTAGAACGGCCGCTATGGCGAGCACAGGCGCAGATATCACTGCCGACCGCAGACCCCTGCGGCCTCTGGAGGGGCTTTCCAGAACACCCGAATCTGATCGGTGTCTTAGGCCCGAACCTTTACCCAGATCTCCCGTGTGGGGAATCGTGGTCACCCCAAGGGGGTTATCAAGCACACTGCGGACTCACCGGCTGCAGCAAATGTCCTCACTAGACTCGACAGTCGCCCGAGACGCACCACGAGAGGCATCGATGTCAGAAGTTCGCAACACCATCATCATCGGCTCAGGTCCAGCCGGCCTGACCGCCGCCGTGTACACGGCGCGTGCCAATCTCTCGCCGCTCGTCATCGAGGGCGAGCCGTCGTCGACATCAGATCAGCCGGGCGGACAGTTGATGCTGACGACCGAGGTCGAAAACTTTCCCGGCTTTCCCGAAGGTGTGATGGGTCCCGAGCTCATGCAGAACATGCGAGGCCAGGCCGAGCGCTTCGGCGCCGAGATCCGCACCGAGAAGGTTTCTCGCGTGGACCTTTCGCAGCGCCCGTTCCGGGTCTGGGTGGGCGATCCCGATGCCGCCGAGCCGACCTATACGGCCCGGTCGATAATCGTCGCCACCGGGGCCCAGTCGCTGATGTTGAATCTCGACCGCGAGGTCGAGCTGATCGGCCACGGGCTGTCGACTTGCGCCACCTGTGACGGGTTCTTCTTCCGAGAGCAGGAGATCGCCGTCGTGGGGGGTGGCGACTCGGCCATCGAGGAGGCCACCTTCCTCACCAAGTTCGCCAGCAAGGTCACCATCATCCACCGTCGTGACGAGCTGAGGGCCAGCAAGATCATGCAGGAGCGGGCCTTCGCCAACCCGAAGATCGAGTTCCTCTGGGACAGCACCGTGGTTGAGTACCTCGGAGATTCGAAGCTGTCCGGTGTGGTGGTCGAGAACACGGTCACCGGAGCCAGGTCAGAGCTGGCCCTGTCGGGGTTGTTCATCGCCATCGGCCACAAGCCCAACACCGGCTTGTTCGAAGGCCAGCTCGACATGGAAGACACCGGGTACCTCATCACCGGTCCGGGCACCTACACGAACATCGAGGGTGTGTTCGCGTGCGGGGATGTCCAGGACCACACCTACCGCCAAGCCATCACCGCGGCCGGCTCTGGCTGCATGGCCGCAATCGACGCCGAGCGCTGGCTGGAATCTCAGGAGGGCTGAGTGCCGATCGACGTCGATCGATACCTCGAACGCATACGCGTCGAGGGTCCCGTCGGCGTCGACCTCGACTCGCTGGCGCGCCTGCAGAGAGCCCACATGACCTGGGTGGCGTTCGAGAATCTCGACGTCTTCCACCGGGTCGGAGTGACGGTAGACCCAATCAGCAATGTCGCGAAGATCGTCGACCGTGGGCGCGGGGGCTGGTGCTTCGAGGTCAACGGTGCCTTTGCCGAGTTGTTGACCTCCATCGGCTTCCACGTGCGGCTCCTGGGGGCTGCGGTATTGCTCGATGGGCCCAATGACGTCGTAGACCATCTGACCCTCGAGGTGCGGCTCGACGATTCGTATCTGGTCGATGTCGGATTCGGCGAATCGTTCTGGTGCCCGCTTCGGCTGAACACCGACGCCGTGCAAGACGGCGGCGCCGGCCAGTTCGCGCTTTTCCCCAGCCCCAAGGGGACCACCCTGACCAGCGTGGCGGCCGACGGCGGCCTTGTGCCGCAGTATCGCTTCAAGCGCGTGAGTCTGACCATGGCGGACTTCGAGGCCGCTTCCCAGAGACTCCAGTCAGCGGCGGGTGGTCACTGGGTCGACAAGCCCTTCGCCACCCGGCTGATCGATGGTGGTCCTCGGCGGGTCACACTGCTGAAGGATCGGCTGAAACTTCACGACGGCACCGACGTTCAAACTGTGCCGGTTTCGGCAGATGAGTGGAGCACGGAACTGGATCGCTGGTTCCACATGCGAACCGAATCGTTCTAGATCCCGGGTCTGGCGCTTCGCCGACTCCCGGCACTCAAGAACTACAAAGAGTGGCTGGCCCAACGCTGTGGGCGCAACTAAAGTAGGCAGTCTGTGACCAAATCAGTGCACTCCCTTCGGGTGGTATGTCTCTTCGCGGCCCTCACCGTATTCATGGGCGTGGTCGCTTTTGACGCGCCCGCCCGAAGCGCAGACGCCCAATCTGGGTATCTGCTCGGCACCGATGCCGGCCGAATCTTCGCTTTCGGTGATTTCGAGCCGCGTCAGCTGGTCAGCGCAGAGCCGATTGTCGACTTCACTTCGCTTTCTGACGGGTCCGGCGTGGTGGCTATCGACGCTTCGGGCCACCTGATCTCGGCCGGAGCGGTTTCGGTGCCCGCTGGGGTCGACAATTCGGCTTGGGCAATCGACGAGTGGGCGGTGGGAATCGTCGCCGTGCCCGGGCGTGAAGGATTTTGGGCTATCACCAGCGCGGGTCGGGTGCAGGTGGTGGGCGACGCGCCGGCCATCGCCGATGTCTCGTCACTCGATCTGGCCAGCCCCGTGGTCGCCGGGTCTGCGACCCCCGACGGTAGGGGTCTGTATCTGATTGGCGCCGACGGTGGCATCTTCGCGCTGGGTACTGCCAGGTTCTTGGGTTCGGTGCCCGAGGTTCTTCCCGGCGTGAGGCTCGACGCGCCGATCGTCGGTCTGGCTCCCACACCGAGCGGTCGTGGCTATTGGCTCGTTGCATCCGACGGCGGATTGTTCTCGTTCGGTGACGCAGCCTTCCGCGGGTCGATTCCACAGATCCTGCCCGGCGTGACGCTCAACAAGCCCGTCGTTGGTGCCGTCGGCTATGGGAGTGGCTATCTGATGGTCGCCTCCGACGGCGGCATATTCAACTTCAGCGAACTCGAGTTTCTCGGCAGTCTCGGAGGCGACCCACCCGCCGACCCCGTTGTCGCTGTGGTGCCGGTCGTCAAGTCGGGCACGACGTCGACCTCGTCGACAACTGCAGCCACCACGACGACTACCACCGCCAGTTCGACCACGACAACCTCCACGTCGTCGTCCACCTCGACCACCACCACGACTACGACGGTTCCGGCGACGACCACGACGACCTCGGTCACGACTACGACGGTTCCGGCGACTACCACCACGACCACGACGGTTCCGGCGACTACCACCACGACCACGACGGCTCCGACGACCACCACGACCACCGTCGCGGCCGGCAGCGACGCGACCATCACGATCTGGCACGACACGACGCCAGACTTCGCCTTTGTGGGCGTGCCCCAGCGCTGGGCCAACGTGATGGGCGAGGTCTCGGATCCCGATGGCATTGCACTGGTTCAGTACCGGCTCAACTCGGGGCCCTGGACCGAGATGCAGATCGGTCCGGACGTGAGGCGTTTGGCTGGGCAGGGACATTTCAACATCGACCTGCTGCTGGACGACATGAACTCGGGGTCGAACACAGTGGTGATCAAGGTCACCGACGCCGATGGAGGAGTCACCACCAAGAACGTCACCGTTCGCAAGGGTTCGGGGCCAAACTGGCCGCTTCCCGTGACGGTCGACTGGTCGTCTTCGGGCAACATCACCAACCTTGCCCAGCCCATCGATGGCAAGTGGCGAGTGGTTGGCGGCAAACTCAACAACGTCGACGACGGCTACGACCGCATCATCGCCATCGGCGACACCGACTGGACCGACTACCAGGTTCAGGTGACGGTCCGGTACAACTCGATTCACCCCGACGCGTATTCGTGGCCATCCAATGGTCCTGGCGTCGGCTTCGCCCTTCGCTGGAACGGGCACAACGACACCGTGATGCCCGGCTCACAACCCTTGCTGGGGTTCCGACCCGACGGAATCAACCCGACACCGTTCGGTGGCATCTTCTTCTGGCGCGATCGCACCGATGCCGCCGCGGCGATCGAGCTGTACGACCATGACAATGTCGTTCGAGACCGCGACACCTCCGCGACGATGGCGCCGGGCGAGACCTGGGTGTTCAAGGCCCAGGTCTTCGGTTCGGGAAACGTCACATACAGGTTGAAAGCATGGCCCCAGGGTCAGGCCGAGCCCAGCAGCTGGAATCTTGAATACACGATCAGCGGTGATTCCGACGCCCCGTCGGGCGGCTCTTTGGCCCTGATCGCCCACGAGGTCGACGCCACCTTCGGCGACGTCGTGGTCACCCCCCTGTAGGCGTCATCCGGTGATTCTCAGCGCCACGGCGGGCGCGATACTCGCAGCCCGCCTCGCCGGGAACGCGGCTGCGGCCAGTGATGCAACCACAGGGCCTATCGCTATGAGCATGACCAGCGCGACGGGCACGACGAAGTCCATCGAACCGGCAGCGAACGCATCGACGTTGGAGACGACCTGCCAGGCCGTCAGGATGCCGAGAAGCACTCCCATCACCGCTCCCTGAAGCGACACGAACGTGGCCTCTACCAGGAAGGCCGATCTGACGGTCTGGGCCGGATAGCCGATCGCCCGGAGTGTGCCGATCTCGCGTCGGCGTTCGCGGACCGCTCTGACCAGCACGATTCCCAGGCCGGCGACACCGATCAGTAGGCCGAGGCCCAGGTAGCCCTGCAGGATTCGGATGAAGCTGTTCTGCTGGCTCAGTTCTTCCTCGATGATCGACTGCACCGATCGGGCTTCGGCTCCGTCGACCAGGAGCGCGCCGCTTATCCGGGCGGCGAGTTCGTCTGCGTCGGCTCCCGCAGCTGCCGAGACGAAATAGCGGCTCGGTGCGCTCGCCGTCGAATCGAGCAGCGCCATCGTGTCGCCCGAGGTGTAGATCGCGTTCCACAGCCAGTCGGCTCTGAGCACCCCGGCGACTTCGAGTTCCAGTGGGGCTCCGTCGACGTCGATGACCGTGATCGTGGTGCCGGGGCGCACAGCCGTGTCGCCGAACAGGTACTCGTCGACGACGACCAGACCGGGTTGCGAGAGCACGTCTTGCCAAACCTGCGCCGGGTCGTCGTATGCGTCGGCGAATCCCGACATGTCCGCTCCGCCGAAGCTCACGTATCGCTCGTCGACCGCCGTCACCGGGCGGCTGGTCTCGCCGAAGGGCCCCTCGACGTCGAAGCGTCTGCGGTCCAGAGGAGCGACGACCTCGACATCGGCGATGCCGAGCAGGTCGGCCGCGGAAGTAGGGCTGTTCGGGTTTGCCTCGATCACGATGTCGAAGCCCGCCGCGGTCTGATCGGCGATCGAGTCACCTTCGCTGTCGAACACCGCGACCAGCACGGCCATGAATGTGATCGTGAAGATCACGAGGGAGAACATGGCCAACAGGAGGGCGTTTCTGGCCGGGCGCGCCAGCGGATACGCGAGACCGAGCCGCAAAGCGACACCGCGGCGACCAGTGCCGAATCGACCCAACAAACGTTCCCACAGCGCCTGGTTCGCAATCGACAGGGCGACAGCACCCGATACGAGAACCACTCCCTGGAACACGAACACCGAGATCTCGGGGTTGTCCATGGCGCGAGGAAGCACCGAGAACACCGCTATTCCCCACGCGATCGACGCCGCGCCCGCGGCCGAGGCGGCGACGCGGGGTCGGATCAGGCCCGCGGACACGATGCCGACACCGGCGACCGCCATCGGGACCGACACGAGCGCCGCAATCGGGTTGTCGGCGCTCGTCGCTACGAACAACAAGGCGCCGCCCAGCAGCGCCAGGCCCAGGCCGCCGGCCATGGTCAACGTCCTTCGCCGGGCCGAGGGCGGGGCCGGGAGGTCGCGGATGGCAGCGATGACGTTCATTCTCGCCAGCCTGATGCTGGCGATCCACACCGCCGAAAGTGTCAGAACCAGTCCGATGGCACCTGCCAGGAGCAGGCTCGATCCGTTGACGGTGAATGCGAGGTTCAGACGGTCCTGCTCGAACACGCGGCCGGTGAGGCCGGCGACGACCCAGCCGACACCAACACCTGCGATCAGGCCCAACAAAGTCGACGCGATGGCGTGGGCTGTGCCTTCGAGGGCCATGAGCCTCACGACCTGGCCGCGGCGCAAACCAAGAGCCCGCAAGATTCCGAGCTGGGAGCGGCGCTCGTCGGTCAGCATCGTGACGATGTTGATCACCAGGAGGATTCCCGAGATGACCGCGAACGCTCCGATGCTCGAGAAGATGGTGGTGAAGTCGGCTCCTTCGGCGTCGGCCTCGGCCAACAGCTCTGCCTTCCAGTCGCCGAGTTCGTAGTCGGAGGCGGAGATTCCGGCCTCGTCCAGGCGACCCTGAGCCCATTCGATGACGGGTTGTGTCAGGTCTGCGCCGTCTATCACGCCACCGGTGTTGGAGATGTAGATGTAACGGGTTGGCGCTGTGGCGCCCTCGTTGGTCGCGACGGCGCGTTGGTAGAGGTCGTCGAGTGTTCCCGGCGGGAGGTGCACGTTGTCGGTTCCTCGACCGCCCAGGCCGACCCGCGGCGTCACCGCAGATACCTCCATCTCGAGCTTCTCGCCATACGCGTAGATGTCGATCCGGTCGCCCTCGTGGGCGTCGAGAGTTCGGGCGAGCGGCTCGGAGATGGTCACCTGGCCGGCGCCGGGGGTAGCGCCGGCTTCGGCCAGCCCAGAATCGTCACTTCCGGCGAACTGTCTCGCTGAGTCGAAGTCGATCTCGAACGCCCAAACCGACGGATCGGCCAGGCGTTGCGTCTGTTGTCCGTGCGAGGTGGCGATCCTCAACCCGGTGGCGCGCACGACACCGTCGACTTCGCCGGGGAGTTGTTCGCTGAGGGCGGCCCACGCCTGATCTGCCACGACGGGATCTTCGGTGGTGAGGACTTCGTCGATGGGTCCGAGGTTCGTTCTGGCCACGTCTCGGATCGTGCTGGCAACCGTGTCTCCCACCACGAAGCTCGCAGTGATGATCGCCGTGCCCAGAAGCGCGCCGGCAACCATCAACGACGTCTCGGCGGGACGCCTTACGAGGTTGCGCATCGCTTGACGGCGCAGGACCGGTCGTCTGATCAGGTCGTGAACGCACACGGCAACCAGCGCCCCGGCGATGACGAGCATGACGACGGCGGTCATCGGGTCGTCTCCTGGTCGGCGATGCGACCATCGACGATGCGAACCAGGCGGTGACCGCTTCGCCCGATCGCCTCGTCGTGGGTCACGACGACAAGGGTTTGGCCTGCTGCGTTCACCTCGAACAACAGCTCGAGGATCACCTCGGCTGTGGCGCTGTCGAGGTTGCCAGTCGGCTCGTCGGCCCAGATGATGTCGGGATCGGTGACGAGGGCTCTGGCGATGGCAACGCGTTGCTGTTCGCCACCCGACATCTCGTTTGGCCTGTGGCCGAGGCGGTCGGCCAGCCCGACCTTCTCGAGCATCGCGTTGGCGAGGCCGCGCGCCTCAGAAGACCTGGTGCCGGTGGCCAGCAGAGGCAGTTCGACGTTCTCGGCCGCCGACAGCACCGGGATCAGGTTGAAGCTCTGGAAGATGAACCCCATGGTCGTGGCCCGATGTTCGGTTCGGGCTCGATCGGACATGGTGTGGATATTCGCACCGGCGACGACCACCGACCCGGAGTCGATCGCATCCAAGCCCGAGAGGCAATTCAGAAGGGTTGTCTTGCCATGGCCAGACGGTCCCATCACCGTCAACATCTCGCCTCTGGCGACGGTGAGGTCTATGCCGCGCAGTGCTTCGACGGCGACGCTGCCGGACCGGTACGTCTTGGTTACGGCCGCGGCTTCGAGGATCGGGGTCTGCATCGACATCGCATGCCTAGCTGGAGAGGAATCGGTGAGGGTCATGACTACAGCTTGAGTCAGCCCAAGTCTCGTCACATCGGGGAAGAACCCCTGGCGTACCCCTAGGCGCGCCGAGATCTCTCGGGGTTGTCAGCCTTCGGTGGCAGGGTTCGACGGCGTCAGCCGATAGGCGCAGCGCCGGTCGCCGGCCAGCAGATGTGAGGTTCTCTCGACGGTCACGTCTGGTCCGAGCGCGGCCCTGAACACCTCGAGCTCTTCCGAACACAACCCGGTGCACGCCTCGGCGGCGTCGCTGATGGGGCAGTGGTGCTCGACGAGAGTCACCGAACCTTCTGGACCGGCGATCGCCTCGGCCATGTAGCCCTCTGCCGAGCGGACCCTGGCGAGAGCAGATGCCCGCTTGATGAGTGAATGGGCGGCGCCCTGAGGTATCGACTCGCGATAGTGCGCCAACTGACGTTCGCTTCGGTCGTGGACGACCTTGCGCAGGCCCTCTTCGCCCACGGTCCTGCGGATCGACGCAATCAATTCGATCGTCAGGTCGCGGTGGCGGTCGGGGAACAACTCAAGCGCCAGCTCGGTCATCGACCACGTGGCCGATGGTCGACCTCGGCCGCCCTGGCTCGTGGGTTCGGATCGCTCCACCAGGCCGTTCGATTCGAGGTCTTCGAGGTGTTGGCGAACGGCGTTCGGGGTGATGCCGAGGTGGTCGGCGAGGTCTGTGACCTTCGAGCCGCCAGATCGTTTGAGCACCTCGAGGAGCATGCGTTTGGCATCGGTGATGGCGGAGCGGCTGGGGGTGGGTGACTCGGCCATGGAAACACCGTACAGGTCGACCCAGAAGTTTAGACAAGTCATCACTTGACTTATTTGCTGCGGGCGCAAATACTCAAGCCATGACTTCGTTAAATCCAGTGGATCATGCAGAGGGCGCTCGAGTCACCGAGGCCGCTGTGGCGAGGGTCGACGAGCTGTCCGTCGGCCAGATGAAGATGGCCAAGGTCGGAGACCGCCGGGTGCTCGTTGCCTGCACCGCTTCTGGAATCTCGGCGATCGACAACGCCTGCCCGCATCAGGGGTACGGGCTGGTGACCGGTGCACTCGACGCGGATCTGGTGACGTGCCAGTGGCACAACTGGAAGTTCCGAGTGTCAGACGGCCGATGTGTGGTGGGCGAGGAAGACGTCGAGTCGCATGCGGTCAGCATTCGCGACAACGAGGTGTGGGTCACCGTGACCGAACCCACGGTTGCCGAGAAGCGCGAGCGTCTGTGGCCCAGCCTCCAGAAGGCGATCGCCAACGACTACAGAGGTCAGATCGCCAGAGATGCGGCCCGCTTGCTCGACACCGGAGTCAGCGCCGACGAGTTGATCTCGGCAGGCGTCGCCTGGCGTATAGCCCACAACGAATGGGGCATGGGTCACGAGATGGCCAATGCCGCCGACTGCCTGGTGCTGTCCGATTCCTACGAAGGGCTCGACAAGACCATTCCTGTTGCCCAGGCACTTGCCGGTTTGGCGGAGCAGACCCGCGACAGGCCGCGCAACGAGGCTCCGCCGGCCGACGGTTCGATCGATTTCCACCAGGCGGTCGAGAGTGAAGACGCGCTCGGCGCTGTGGCTGCGGTGCGATCCTTGGTGCAGGCCGGCGATCGAGATCAACTTCGCACGCTCTTCGTCGAGTCGGTCGGTCGCCATCACCTGAGTTACGGGCACGGTGCCATCTACGTCCAGAAGTCGTTCGAGCTCCTCGACAGGACCGGGTGGGCCCACGCCGACGAACTTCTCTCCGAGTTGGCCTCCACGATCGTCTACATGACGCGCGAGGACACCCTTCCTTACATGGCCAAGGCGATACGGTCCATCCGCGAAGTCGACCTCGGCGCTCTGGCCAACGCGCCGGTCTTCGCCGATCGCGCCGATGCTGCCGAGAGGTTCTCTCAGGTGCTGCTCGATGCGTCAGAAGCACCAATCGCAGAAGCCGTCGACGCAGCCGTGACCGAGCTGGGCGTCGAGGGCCTGCTCGACGCAGTCGTGTTGGCAGTCAGTAAGCGTCTGCTTCGCTACGACACCTCGTGCGAGTCGGACCCTGAGGGAACCTTCGGCTGGCTCGATATCTCGCATGGCATGACCTACGCCAGGGCGGCGCGTTGGGCTTGGAGGGCAAATCCCGGAGTCGACGCGGCCCGGCTGGTCCTGTTCACCGTGTTTCTCGCGTTCGACACGGGGCGCCTCGAGCGGCGTGTGGGTGTGTCCGAGTCCGTCGCTGCGAAGGCAGGATCGGATCTCGTGTCCGCGATCCTGGCCGGTGACGAGGCCGCGGCCGTGGGCGCCGCGCTCGACCTGACTGTCGACGAAGCACGTGATGCGCTCGGGCAGGTTGCTCTCAGCGACGCGGCCGGGTCCTTCATCGTCGCAGCGCATCTGGTGAAAGGGACCGTGGCGGCGTGGGAGGAGGCGGCCACCATCGGCTCGAACCTGCCCTTGGCGGCCGTCGCGCGGCTTGCGGCAGCGCCTCGTGCCGAACGTTTCGTCGCCCGCAGCGCCGCCGAGGCCATCGCTTTCATCAAGACCGGCCAGCCGCCTCAGCGCTGAATGTCGTCGAGGCACCTGGCGGCGGGCGGGGTCGGCGCAACGACTGGTCAGCTCAAGCGGTCCGGCGTCGTGAGCTCTCGGATCTGGCGGGCGACGTCGGCGGCGTGCTCGAGAACCACCCAGTGGTCGTCGGACGAATAGATGGTGAGAATCGCTCCGGGAATGAGTTCTTGGAGTCGGCGACCGAGCGGTAGCGGGCTGATGGGGTCTTCGTCGGCCCAAAGGAGCAGGCACGGAACGCGTACTCCCGCGATGTACTCGTCGAGTGCTGGCTGCGGGTCTGCAACCCACTGCGCATCCCCTGGTTGGGCCCGGAGGTGCCATTCGTCGAGCCCGAGGCGTTGCCGATCGATGCCTGCGGAGGTGACGGCGAGGACGAGATGCGTTACGAGGTCGGGACGTGCGATCGCAACCCGCATGGCAACGAAACCGCCCATCGACTGGCCGATGAGTGCCGACGGTGTCGTGATCTGCTCGATGGTCCAGTCGACGAGATCGTCGAAGCTGCGCACCGCGGGCGAGGGTGGGTGACCGCCGAGTCCAGGCCAGTCGAGGGCCTCGGAGGGGTAGTCGTCGAGCTGCTCGCGGATCGGGTCCCAGAATGATCCGTGGCCTGAACTGCCCGGGAGGAAAACGAGGTTGGTGGTTGGCTCGCTCGACGGGTTCACAGCGCGATGATTCCAGAAGCACGCTGCTTGCGGTTCATCGGCCGCCTCGGAGCGGTCGGTGCGCGACGACGGAACGCCGATCCCTCCAGGGCGTCGCCCTGCGACACGCGAGCCTGCTGGTCGCCGTGCGACGGGAAGGTCGGCCTCGTGGTGCCCACGACCTGATCATCGCCGCCATCGCCGCCGCCTCAGGACGCACGGTCGTGAGCGCTGATCGCCGTGCCTTCGATTTCACCTTGACGTGTCGTTGCTGCAGCGACTGGCCGACCGGGAGCTGGGGGTGATGCACTCACTCCACGACATCAGGGGCCAAGGCCCCGACCCTCTGCCCATCGGGTGGTGAGCGGCTACGCCAAGACCACGGACCTCCTGACGACCGGCTATGTGCCAGGCGCGGCCTCGACGATCGCTGACACCTTCGTCCGCATGATCTCGACACGGGAGAGCACCTCGGGCTTCATCGTCTGCATGTTCTCTTTGAGAAAGGCGTCAGGTATGACGTTGACTTCGACGATGGACTGACCGTCTCGAAACTGATCGCGCGTCAGGTCAAAGTCTTCACCATCGATGCGGTTCCAGTAGTGGTGCTCGGTCTGCTCGCCGTCGATGAATACCTTGCCCAACACCAAGTCGCCACCGAGGTACTCCCACGCGACGAACGCCGACGCGTCACACTGCTGCCAGGAGGGGTTCTCGGGTGTGAACCTTGCTGGCTCACCGCAGGTTTCGGGGCACCAGCTCTCCCGTATGGCTTGAAAGATCAGGTCACGATCCCACATCTGCGTTCTCCTCCGTCTTTGAATGATCCGTCCGCAAGGCGATCGTAGTGAAGGGCTGTCACAGCGATGCCGGGCGCGCGCTGTGCGCGACGGCCGATCTGACGGATCGACGATGCGGGCGCCCGTGGAGCCACCCTGGTCGAGTGCAGCGACCAGCGGCGTCGTCGTTGGTCGTTACAGCTCGTTGGTGAGGTCGTGGTTGTCGGCCACGCCCGTGTCAACGCGGATCGGCCCGTCCGGACGCGAGATGACGAACCCCTGAATGACGTCGTCTTCGGACGCACCGGACGCTCGGCGACCGATCGAGTCACGTACTCGCCAAAGGGATCTTGCCGGCGTTCGGGTCGATCCGGAAACCGCAGAACATGTTGACCTCGACCGTTGCGAGCCAGCGCTACGCGTCGGTCTTGGTGGCGAACGGGGTGTCGGGCGGGATCTGCTTGCGGAGCTGCGGACGAGCGCTTGGTAGTGGCCGCTGGACACCTCGCCATGGAGCGGGCGACGGGAATCGAACCCGGATCATCAGCTTGGAAGTCGCACGAAGCTGATTCGGCGGCGCCGTGACCTGCCGAAACGTACTGTGAGCAGGCGGTTTGTCGGATGTGTCGCCGTTCAGGCTATGCCGTGTTGTCCGCTGTGACCGGCTGGTGTTGGCTGTTCCAGGCACGCCGCAGGCACGGCGTCTCAGCGCTCGAACGCCATCGCCGGGCTACTCCCTGGGCGAGCAGCGGACGATGAGATCTCGTACCCGTCGGATCAGGGCGTTCGGCCGGTCCAGCAGCGCGGCTCGTTCATGCAGGATCGCGGGAGCCACGAAGCCGTGCTCGATGAGGGCGGCTGCGAACGTGATGTCCTTCTGTCGCCCGGCGACGAGCTTCGACACGACGAGATCGTGCGGTTCCAGGCAGCGGGCGTACCCGGGTCGGGAATCTGGCCTGTCGAGGATTTCGGCTCGGTCCTCCCAGCCAGCCGGAAGTACTGCCGTGCTGATCTGTACGCCCTGCGCGTAGTAGCCGTACTTCTCGTGGAACTGCGAGAGCTCTCCGATCGCTCCGTCGACGGCATCGGCCTTGCTGGCGTCGATGTCGTTGCGGAACGCAACGTCAGCCTCCATCGACATCGTGACCTCCTCGGGCAAGCGTCCGACGTCTGCTGCCCCGAGGATCGCCTGGCTGCCGATGATGACGATGTCGCCGTCGCCGGTGATCGTTGCGGCAGCTCGAACGATGTGCGCGAGCTGCTCGCGGTTCACCGGCGGCCTCGGGGATTGCCGACGTCCTTGGAGCGCCACGCCTCCAGAGCCTTCAGGCGCTGCTCCTCGGTGAGCGCGCCGGCGAACGGGGAGTTCTGCCGGAGCTCCCGCCCGCGCAGGGAGCGATCGGTGAGCGCCGCGAGAATTCGATCGACGGGACCGTTCAAGAGGCGCGTCCACTCGTCGAGCCACTTCTTGGCCTGTCCTCGGGCATTGGGACGCATCTTGTCGATGTGGCGGAGTGCGTCACCGATCGTGCGTTCAGGTTCGGTGGCGATCCGGCCGGCGACGACGTAGGCAAGCCAGAGGCTGCGACGTTCGTCGCGACTCAGCCGGTCGGTTCTCGACTTGAGGGCTTCGACGTCCCGGCGGGAGATTCGGCGATGCGTGCCCACGGTGGTGAAGGGAAGGTCGCCGCGGTCGCACAGGTCGACGACGTGCTGGCGCGTGCAGTTGAGGATCTTGGCCGCCTCGCCCGTGGTGAGCAGTTCGTCGCCCCTGGGTAAGAGATTGGGGTCACTCGCGATGCCACGCATGTCGACAGACTACGCCGTAAACCCAATAAACACAACAGAAGGCGCTTTATTGTGTTTCTTGGGTATGCCGCGAAAGTGTGGTAGTCGAACTGGCGCAGGTCGTTTGGGCTGGAGGCGCAGGCGGAATCCTGTCTGTTGCGGCTATACCAGCGCCTCACCCGGTCAGGATCTGCACCCTGACCTGGGGTTTCGCGTGGAGCGGACGACGGGAATCGAACCCGCATCATCAGCTTGGAAGTGGCACGAAGCTGATTCGGCGGGCGGCGCCGTGACCTGCCGAAACGTGCTGTGAGCAGGCCGTATGTCGGATCTGTCGCCGTTCAGATTATCCCGTGCCGTCCGCTGTGTCCGGCTGGTGTCGGCTGTTCCAGGCACATCGTAGGCACAGTCGCGGTAGCTGAATCTGGGGAAGTGTAAAACTATAGCAGATCTGCTATAGTTATCGCATGGCATTGGATGTCTGCTCGGTGCGGGAGGCCGCGGATCGGCTTGGTGTCGACCGGTCGCGCGTGCAGGCGTTGATCTCGGCGGGCGAGCTGCGGGCCGACAAGGTCGCTGGGCGCTGGCTGATTCCGATGTCGGAGCTGGAGCGGCGGGCGAGGTCGGAGAACGCCGGCGGTCGGCCCTGGTCGCAACATCGAGCATGGGCGTTCCTCCGCGCGGTCGAGGACGGGGAGGTGTCGCCTGATGTTCTGCGCAAGCGTGCGTGGCAGCTGCGGCGACGGGCGCGCCGGGTGGAGTTGGACGTGCTGCCCGAACTCGAGTCGCAGCTCCTCGATGATCAGCGTGTCCTCGTCGGTGGTGTGCACGCCGGCTCGCGATTCGGCGCTGCCGTGCGTCCGCAGTTCCCGGCCGACCTCTACGTAGTCGAGCGAGATGTCGACGCGGTGATCGCTGAGCACCATCTCTTCGCTTCGGACGTCCCGCGGGTCGTCCTGCACGTGGTGGACGACCCGGAGGGTGCGGCGAGCTCGCGGGAGCCGGGAGCGGTGCCGCTGGCCGCGGCGTGGCTCGACGTGCTCGAGGCCGGCGATCGCTCAGCCCGTGAGCTCGAACACGAGCTCGAACGCAGGTCGAGGTAGCTCGTGGACGCCATGCCGACCGTCGTCTTCCCGGCAGGCGACCTGCCCGCGACTTCGCGCCGGGTGTTCGAGGCGCTCGGCGATCTGGCGGCCGAGGTTCCGATCGACCGGTGGTGTCTGATCGGTGGCTTGATGGTCGAGGTGGTGCTGCGAAGCCGTGGCGGGACGCCACTGCGTCCGACTGACGACGGCGATGTGGTGGGCGATGTACATGCCGATCGAGAGATACTGGCGAGAATCTCGGAAGCGCTCCGCCGCGCTTCGTTCGAGTTGGTGGAGACGGGGATGGAGGGTGAGTTCGGTGTTCGTCACCGCCGATACGACGGAACGACGATCGATCTGCTCGCGCCCGAGAACCGCACGAGAAATGTCGAGCCGCCACGGCCCGGACTCGAGCTGCTCGCCGCGCCCGGCGCCGAGCAGGCATTGCTCACCGCTACTCCGATCCGAATCGACCTCGCAGGGGAGCGTGGCGTCGTGCTCAGGGTGCCGTCGCTCGCCGGTGCGCTCTTTGCGAAGACAACCGCCTGGAAGGAACTGGTCGCGTCGCCCGATCGGAGCAAGCACCTGAACGATGCCGCCATGTTGCTCGCCGCAGCGAGCCTGGACGACTTGGCGGTCGCCGACAACGGACCGATTCCGCCCAAGGCACTCCGACGACGTTGGAGATGGCTCCAGGAGGCGCTGTCGGACCACCGCGCAGCAGGTTGGGGAGACGTCCCGATGGAGGACCGCGCCCCCGCCCTCCAGCGTCTCGCGATCGTCCTGTCGGATTGAAGAACGACCGGAGTTGACTGGGCTGAGCGCGGCCCCATCAGGAGAGGGGGAACTCGGCGTCAAACGCGTTCCCATCGTCGCTGTGCCACCTCACTCGCACAACTGACTGCCCTGCGCTGCCGAACGTCTGCATGTGCAGGCCGGCCCGCCATTCGCCGCCTGGTGACAGCCTCCGCAGCGGGGACTCCTCGAGGCGGAGTACTCCACCGCCTTCGTCGCCTGTTGCATCCTCGACGCTGACATCGAAAGCGTCCGACTCGCCGACGTTGACCACGACGAATGTGTCCTTCGGCCCGTCGCGGACAACGAGTCGCGGAGCGGCGGGCGAGGAGATCGCCGACGGCGAGTCGGCAGACAGCAGCATTGAGCTGTAGAAGTCGAGTAGTTGATCCGCCGCCCAGTCCCGGTTCTCGCAGCCGTGCTCATGCGAAGCCTTGATCTCAAGCAGTCGGTCTGCGGACCAGTCCTGCGGGCGAAGCTGATCAATCTCGCGGTGGTGATTCGGGCACAGCAGCACCAAGTTCTCCGGGGCGTGTCGCTCCTCGTCGGTCATCTCCGGCGCATAGCGAGCAGCACCTGGCTTGGCCCCGCGGATGTGAGCGATGTCAGCTCGCACGCCGTTCCACTGAGGGTCGGTCAGGCGCTCATCGCACCCCGGAAAGGCGCACCGATTGCACGAGAGCGCAAACAGCTTCTTGATCGTCGTCAAGCTGGGACCCGCCATCGACAGAGTGTCGCGCACGGCGGTGCCCTGTCGACGGACGAGGAGCTCGGCGTCACTCTCTACTCCTCGATCTTGCGCGCGACACGCTGCCTGGACCGACCAGCCTGTGCGCTACATCGACACCGCCCGCCATCAGCCGCCGCAGCCGTCCCGTTTCCGAACGCCGCCCCAACTCCGACGCCCTACACATATGCACCACCGTTGCTGCACGCGTTCGGAAACGCGCTCTGGTCGGTGATGCCGCACATTTCCGAGCGGGTGAGCGAGCGCATCCGTGCCGAACTGTTCGGCATGTCGAGGGTGCGCTGAGCGGGATTATGCGTGGGTTCAGTCGGCGGGCGGGCGGTAGATGATTCCGTCGTCGCCTCCGGTGTTCGTGCCGTCGCGGTTGGATATGAAGCCGCCCCAGGTGAGCATGACTGCGTCGGCCCAGACGCCCGCGCCGTCGGACGCGGTTGGCCCCGTTTCCGGCGGGAAGGCGCGACAGTGGCTGGTGTGGGTTGGAGGGCCATCCGAGGTCGTTCCCGGACCAGAATGGGATCTCGTCGCCAGTCAAGACCGGGAGCCCGTAGCCGCCCTGTCCGGCGAGCTTGCTCGGCCGCCCGTCCGTCGTGGAGGCGAGGTTGACGTTGCGGTCGAGGAGTTCGATGGGATGCCCGCCCACCGTGTTCGCACCGCACCGCGAAGCAGCGACCCCGTACCCGAGCCGGTTGCGTGGGTCGCAACCCAGTGAACCATTTGTGACTGCCGCCGGAAGCTCAGGGAGTACGGAGAACGTTCAACGGATCTCGCAATCCGGCTACCAATGCGGAAGGTAGTGCCCCAAGTCCGACTGCGCCGACGGCCAGTGTCGCTGCCGCCAGCGGAAACTCCAGCCCGATCCAGCCGCCGATCGTGATTCGTAGCCAAACCACACCGATGAGGACCCCAACGCATGCGCCAGGTATGGCAGCGAGGACGGTCGAACTCTCGACGAGCGCAACGAGTTGCACGCGCGACGAGCCGAGCGCACGTCGACGTCCGTAGTCGCGCCGACGAGCGCTCACCACGGCGAACACCGCCAACGCTCCTGTGATCGACGCCAGGCCGAGCACTGCGGCGACCAGAACACTCCCGAACCGCACGGTTGCGCTTTCGACCTGCGCCTGCAAGTCTGCGACCTCGATAGGAAGCGACACGCTCATGGAGCCGGGAGCCACACCCAGCGCTGCGATGGCAGCAGGACCGACTGTGACTGCTGCCGCCGGCGAATCCACTACTACGTGGTATCGGCGGATGGTGGAGAGTCCGTCGGACTGTGCCGGTTCACCTCGTACGAGGACGAAGCTGCTCAGATCGGAGAAGGGCCCGGACGCTCTGAACCGACCGACGATTGGCCAGATGTGTCCGAAACTGTCGGTCACCGCGCCACCTGCTTCGGTGAGCCCCAATCGTGTCATCGCGGCTTCGTCGACGAACGCCCCGGGTTCGTCGCTTGTGAACACGAGTGCTTCGTTGGCGCCGAAAACGGCGCGCGCAGGCACGGGTGCCGCGCCAGGCATCGTGGTGAGGCGAACGTCTATGGTCGACCCGAGTCCGACAACGGCCAGCGCAAGATCGATGCTCTCGACGCGGGCGAGGGCACCTGGGACGATCAGCGTTGGATCCAGATCGTCTTCGATGACGACTGATTGCCCTCCGCCGGAGGTGAACACGGCGGCGATCTCGCGCTGCTGTTGGACGCTTCGGCCGACTGTCAGGAGTGTCGCTGCGACCGCGATCGCGACGATGGTCGCGATGATTGCCGAAGTAACCCGCTGGCTACGAGCGATTGCCCACGACTCGATGAAGATCGTCGCCGTCACGACCGCTGACCTGGTGAGAGGGCGCCAATGTCGATGACGCGATCACACACGGTTGCTACTCGCCTGTCATGTGTGGCCACGATGACGGTGCCGCCGGCATCGACGTGAGAGCGAAGACCGGCAATCACGACAGCCGCATTGTCTTCGTCAAGATTCCCGGTCGGCTCGTCGGCCAGAAGCACGGGAGGGTCGCCGAGCAGCGCTCGACACAACGCAACCCGCTGGGCTTGACCGCCCGATATCTCGCCTGGCCGTCTGGACGGTGGCAGGTCGACACCGAACTCCGCGAGGAGCGCGATCGCTCGATCTTCTCCTTCACGTCGCCGCCGGCCACGATACACGTCACCTTCGAGGACGTTGTCGAGCACGCTGCGCGAGGTGTCCAGCACGGCGTCTTGGAAGACGAACCCGATCGTGGTCGCCCGAATCAGCGAGCGGGCGGCGTCGCCGATTCTCCACGGGTCTCGTCCGTCGAGGCGCACGGCTCCCGCTACTGGTCTGTTGAGGAGCCCGATGACGAACAGGAGAGTTGACTTGCCGACGCCTGATTGGCCCGTCAGGCCCAGCATGCACCCTGCGGGCACGACGAGTGAGACGTCGCTGAAGATCGGTGGCGTGTCGCCGTAGGCGAAGCTCAGTTGATCGAGCTCAATCAACCGGTTCCTCCGGTAGAACGACCTCGGTGCCGTCTCGGATTCCGTCAACTATCGCCAGTCCATCGACTGAGGTGACAACCGAGACCGCGACTTCGCCCGTCGGAGTCCGCACCGAGGTGGCCCCGCCAGCGTCGTGGCGGATGGCAGCTGTGGGGACTATGACGCCAACGACTGGGCGCTGGATCACGATCTGAGCGCTGAGTCTGGCTGCTCCAGCGATCGGAACGACATCGCACGGAGCGTCACAGATCGGCGACCCGATCGGTTCAATCATGATCACTGCGAGGCCGTCGTTCGTTCTGGTCGAGGCGCCGAGGCGGCCCGTCCAGGGTTCGTCCCCGGCTCGCTGGACGACGACCTCCGCCGCCGACGGGATGGACTCCAGCTCCTCGATGGCGACTGTCACGGACACGCGCGGAGTCGACTCGAGCACCTCAGCCACAACGTCATTGGCATCCACCGGTACGCCCAAATCAACGATCGCCCGAACCGGGAACGGACCTGGACTCGGCAGAGCGGATACATCGCCGCGCTCGACGATCCCGGTGGCGTCCAGGTCGAGGTTCGTTTGCCATGCCGCAACAGCGTCGCTCGTGGCAGCATCGAACCGTTGATCCGCGTCTCCGGGGAGCAGTCCGGCACGCACCAAGAACTCCTCGAGCGCGAGCACGTCGCGTCCTGTGCTGCCGACCGTCATCTCGCGAAAGAACGGAACAGGACTCGCCACGGCAATCACTGGCCGCTCGTTGATGGAAACTATCGGGTCACCCTCGCTCACCTCGGTGTCCAGAGGAAGTTGCGTCACTACTCCCCCCGCCGCGGATCTCAAGCTGGATAACGGAACCCATTCTGCTTCAACTGAGAACGGAATGGAGCGACTGAGTTCACCGGAGCGCGCCATGTAGGTCGCTGCCGACGGTTCGGGCTGCTGCAAATCGGGTGGATCCGTAACGGTGCGTCCCGCCCAGAACGACAGTGCCGTCACGGAAAGGACGGACACGGCGAACAGAGCGAAACGCAACGGCCTCCGGACCGTCACTCCGGCCACGGTGGACAGCGACTCAGAGCCACCTGTTGGTCGTCGACCGACGCAAACTGCGACGACACCTCGGCCCACGGATCCCAAGGTGGGCCGTTGCCTTTGGCGAACTCTGCCCGGAAGAACTCACGCGACGGGGCCTGCGAGATCTCGTACCCCAACTGATCGAGGCAGTCTGCCACAACCACCCCACGGTCCAGATATCGATCGGCAGTCTCTGCGTCAACCGGGTTCGGTATAGCACCGAGCGGCTCCTGACAGCGCGACACGATCGTGTCCATCTCCGAGTCGGACATGCCGGCGCGCGGCCGGTATTCGAACGCCCCACCACCCTCGGGCAGCGGAATGACCTCGACACCGGCCTGTTCCAAACACCCTCTTACTGACGAGACCCACTCGGTGGGGGTCAACGGGGCCGTTGTACTGGCCTGTCCGGATTCGCCACCGCACGCCGCAACCGAGCACAGCACGAACGCGGCAAGCGGTGCAATCCGACTCAAGGGTCACCCGTACGGCTGACAGAACGCGTACGTGCTACCGAAGTTCAAGTAGTCCGCGCTAGCGACCCAGTTCCCTGAGTAAGCACCGTTGCGCGTGATAGTCGTCCAGTTCGGAAGGAAGTAGTTCGCTGTCGAACCGCCCGGAGGAGTGTGAGCAAGTCCACCGAGAGCACGTGCTTGCATCGCTGCGATCTTGGTGCCGCAGTTCTTGTAGCCGTTCTCGCTCTGAATCGCCAGTCCTACCGACGGGGACGTGAGGAGCGCTCGTGCGGCGATCAGCGGCACTGCTAGCCGACGACGAAGCCTGGGGTTGACTGACATTGGCATCTCCGATCTGCCCGCAACGACAACTGTACGTTCATGTGGCCGCGTGGTCAACGGGCCACCTCGCATCTGAGCGCCGAAACCGACGCGAACGGGCCATCTGCTTGTACGACCAGGCGAGAGCGCTCCTCAATACGGCCTGCTGCAGCTCGATATTCGCGCCGCCGCCGCGGCCTCGAACCCGTCCGGGATCCGGCACTATGCGCAGGCTGGACCACTCAATAATCCTCTCGCGGGTCGGCCGGCGGGCGGCCCGTTGGGAGGGTTTCCGGGAGCCAGGTTCGGTAGTCGGGAGGGTTTCCGGGAAGTCGGGAGGGTTTCCGGGAGGGTTTCCGGGAGTCGGGAACTGGAGTCTGGCTGGTTCCCGATCGAAAGGAGCGTCGGATGGGGGAGGAGAAGCGGAAGCCCGGACGACCGCGAAAGTGGGCGTCGGACGCCGAACGGATGCGGGCGACTCGCGCCGCGCGGCGAGCCGAGCGGGAAGCGGCCTCGTCGCAAGAAGAGAACGACTCCAGCGACGCCGCCCGGCGGTGTGGGACGCCCATGCCGGTCGTCTCGCCAGTCGCTCCAACGAATCAGCCGCCGGCGTCCGCGGTTGCTCCAGAGCAGCTCGCCGATCACACGGACTGCGAGGCGACCATCGGTGCGTTGCGCCGCGAGCTGGTCGACCTCGAGGAGCGGTACGACGATCTCGTGATGAGCCGGTGGATGCTCAGCCGGAAGTACGAGCACGCGCTCGGCAGAATGCGCTCGCACGACCCGGCCGGCATCGTCTGGCTGGTCGAGCGACTCGCCGACTGGGAGCGCGAGAACGAGGCGAGGCGGATCAGGCGGCTGCAGGAACCGCACCGGGAATTGGTGCGTCGCCGGTACGAGGAGGAGTTCGACCGGCGACTCCAACAAGCACGTCACGCGTCGCAGTAGTGAGTCAGCTCTCCATCCGACGGCCGATCGCGTCGGCGATCTCGCGGCTTCGGCTCTCCGCCGCCTTGAGGTAGCGGAGGCTCGCCGCGCTCGATGCGTGGCCCATGATCGACATGACCTCCCGGAGCGAGGCGCCCGCTGTTGCAGCCTCGGTGCCGGCGAGGTGGCGCAGATCGTGGAAGCGGACGTGGCTCAGGCCGACCGCGTCCCTCGCCTTCGACCACTGCGGGGCGAAGTACGTGTTCAGCAGCGGGCCGCCCCGGAGCGACGTGAAGACGAGCGCGCCCGGCTCGACGACATCGACGTACTCCTCGATGTGGGCGGCCAGTCGGACCGCGATCGACTCGGCGACCGGGACGGTCCGCACGGCGCTCTCTGTCTTCGGTGGTCCGAGGGTCGGTCCCTGGCCCTTGATGTCGTGGAGCGCCTGCATCACTCGCAGCTCCCGGCGGTGAAGATTGACGTGCTCCATTGTCAGGCCGGCCAACTCGCCGAAGCGCAGACCGCTCGCCGCTGCCGTCCAGACCAGGCACTCGAACCTCGGGTGGATGGCCCCGGCGAGGGCGCGCACGTCGTCCCACCGGAGGAGCGGGCGCTCGATCATCCGCTCGGCCGACGCTCCCTTGATGCGGACCGGGTTGCGGGCGATCAGGCCGTCGTCGACGGCGGTCGTCATGATCGAGCGAAACAGCCGGTAGATCTTCGCCACCGTGTTGTGGTGCAGGCCGCTCGCTGCCAGCCGGCCGTGCCACGTCCGCACCGCGACTGGGTGGACGTCGCACAGGTCCACGTCGGCGAAAACGGCCACGATGTGGCGGAGCTGGCCCTCGTAGATCTCACGCGTCCGCGGACGCACCGGACGCTCGGCGACCCACCGAGTCGCGTACTCAGCGAACGGGATCTTGCCGGCCTTCGGGTCGATCCAGACGCCGCGGAACATGTCGGCCTCGATCGTGGCGAGCCAGCGGCGCGCGTCGGTCTTGTTGGCGAACGTGGTGTCGGCCGGGATCTGTTTCCCGAGGTGCCAGTAGCGCGCTTGGTAGCGGCCGCTGGGCAGCTTGCGGATGCTGCCGAAGGAACGGGCTCGGGCCATGAAAGGCTCCTCGTGCTCGGTGCCAACTCGGTAGGCACGTGTAGGCACGACGGCCCGTGGGACCCATCGGCGTTACGCTCGCCCGGCCAGGAAATCATTCCTGACCTGGGGTTTCGCGTGGAGCGGACGACGGGAATCGAACCCGCATCATCAGCTTGGAAGGGTGCGGCCGTTCCTCATGTCGAGTCGGCGGGGCATAGGTTTTGCCCATGGCCGTATTTGATCCAATCGAAACAGCGTCGACCGACGAGCTGAGGGCGCTCCAACTCGAACGACTGAAGTGGTCGGTAGCCCACGCCTACGACAACGTCGATCACTACCGGAACGCGTTCGACGCCGCTGGGGCGGGCCCTGGCGACATCAACGGCCTCGAAGACTTGGCCTCGTTTCCCTTCTTGATGAAGGACGACCTCCGGGCCAACTATCCGTTCGGCATGTTCGCTGTACCCCGCAGCGAGGTGGTGCGGGTGCATGCATCGTCTGGCACCACAGGAAAGCCGACCGTGGTGGGCTACACCCGCGACGACATCGCCATGTGGGCCCATCTGATGGCGCGGTCGATGTTCGCCGGTGGAGCCCGGCCTGGCGATATAGCCCACGTCGCCTACGGATACGGCCTGTTCACCGGTGGTCTGGGCGCTCACTACGGAGCTGAGGCGCTTGGCTGCACGGTCGTGCCCATGTCTGGCGGTCAGACCGAAAAGCAGGTCAACTTGATCCGCGACTTCGAGCCCAGAGTCATCCTGGTGACCCCGTCCTACTGCCTGAACCTCATCGACGAGATGGAACGCCAAGGCATGGACCCGGCATCGTCTTCGCTCGAAGTGGGCCTGTTCGGAGCCGAGCCGTGGACCGACGAGCTGAGAACCGAGATCGAGAGGCGCCTGGGTATCGACGCGGTCGACATCTACGGCCTCTCCGAGGTCATGGGCCCTGGGGTGGCGAGCGAATGCGTCGAAACCAAGGACGGACCGACGGTTTGGGAGGACCACTTCTTCCCAGAGATCATCGACCCCGACACCGGTGAGGTACTTCCGGACGGGCAGTACGGCGAGCTCGTGTTCACCTCGCTGACCAAGCAGGCGTTCCCGGTCATCCGCTACCGCACCAGGGACATCACCCGACTGCTGCCGGGGACGGCACGTTCCATGCGCCGCATAGAGCGGGTGACAGGGCGAACCGACGACATGTTGATCATCCGTGGCGTCAACGTCTTCCCGTCCCAGATCGAAGCCGAGATCATGAAGGTGCCTGGGCTCAGCCCTCACTTCGTCATCGAGGTCGGGCGATCGGGCAATCTCCAGACCTTGACCATCCGGGTCGAACCCGAGCCCGGTGCGGCCGTCGACGGCCTCGATCACGAGCTCGTCCACAAGGTCAAGGGCAACATCGGGGTCAGCGCCACGGTGGTGCTCGCCGAGGTCGGTTCGATCGAACGATCGCAGGGCAAAGCGGTCAGGGTCATCCGCACCTGAACCTGAGTCACTCAGTGGTGTGACAAATCGGCGGTTTCGCGCGCATGGCTTCGTCGCCTATCATGGCGCGCTCCGACGGAGGGCCAACGACGTCCCGCCGTACCCGATCGCCATTCGCCCCCCGAGTACCGCGAGGACGTCGCCAATGAACACGCCTTCGAGCCACACCCCTGCACGCCACAGCGGCTTGCCGTCCAAGCAGGGTCTCTACGACCCGTCGTTCGAACACGATGCGTGCGGTGTCGCCTTCGTCGTCGACATGCACGGCCGCAAGAGCCACGAAATGGTTCGCCGGGGTCTTCAGTGCCTCTACAACCTCGACCATCGCGGAGCCACCGGCGCCGAGGTCAATACCGGCGACGGAGCCGGCATGCTCACCCAGATCCCCGACGGGTTCTTCAGGGCTGTGTGCGACTTCGAGCTGCCCGCCGCCGGCACCTATGCGTCAGGGATGGCGTTCCTTCCGGTCGAGGACCCAGACGCGGCAGCCCGATCGATCGAGAAGATCGCCAACGAAGAGGGAATGAGCGTCCTCGGCTGGCGTGCCGTGCCGACCGACGCTTCGACGCTCGGCAGCTTTGCCCTCGACGCCATGCCGGTCTTCAGGCAGGTCTTCCTGGCCGGCGCCGACAGCGAACTCAGCGGTATGGACCTCGAACGTCGTGCCTACGTGGTGCGCAAACGGATCGAACACGAGGTCGGGGTCTACTTCCCGAGCCTTTCGGGCCGCACCATCGTCTACAAGGGCATGCTCACCTGCGACCAGCTGCCGGTGGTGTTCCCCGACCTGCTCGACGAGCGTTACGAGTCGGCTCTTTCGCTGGTCCATTCGCGTTTCTCCACGAACACGTTCCCGTCGTGGCCCCTGGCGCACCCTTACCGGGTCATCGCCCACAACGGCGAGATCAACACCGTCATGGGCAACCGCAACTGGATGCGCGCCCGCGAAGGCAGCTTCAAGAGCGACGTGTTCGGCGACAGTCTCGAACGGGCCTTCCCGATCATGACGCCCGACGCTTCTGATACCGCCAGCTTCGACGAGGCGCTGGAGCTATTGCACCTGGCGGGTCGTGAGCTGCCCCACGCGGTGCTGATGATGATCCCCGAGGCGTGGGAGAACCACGAGACGATCTCGGACGCCAAGCGCGACTTCTACCAGTACCACGCCACATTGATGGAGCCGTGGGACGGACCGGCGTCGATCGCGTTCACCGACGGCACCGTCATCGGTGCGGTGCTTGACCGCAACGGTCTTCGCCCGTCGCGCTACTGGGTCACCTCAGAAGGCCTGGTCGTCATGGCCTCTGAGGTCGGTGTTCTCGACATCGATCAGTCGACCATCGTGCAGAAGGGCCGGCTCCAGCCGGGCCGCATGTTCCTGGTCGACACCTCGCAGGGCCGCATCGTCGACGACGACGAGATCAAGGGCGAGTTGGCAGCGGCGAAGCCTTACGGTGAATGGCTCCGCGACGGGCTGCTTCACCTCGAGGACCTGCCGTCGCGCTTCTTGTTGACCCCGCAGCACTCCTCGGTCGTGCAGCGCCAGCGCACTTTCGGATACACCACAGAAGAACTGCGCATCCTGCTCACGCCGATGGCACGCACCGGCGCCGAGCCGATCGGGTCGATGGGCAACGACACTCCCATCGCCGTACTGTCCGAACGGTCGCGGTTGCTGTTCGACTACTTCATCCAGCTGTTCGCCCAGGTGACCAACCCGCCCCTCGACGCGATCCGCGAGGAGATGGTCACGTCGACGGCCTCTTCGATCGGGCCGGAAGGCAACCTGCTCGACCCCGGACCCGAGTCGTGCCGGCACATCGTGGTCCCTTACCCACTCATCACCAACGAGGAGCTGGCCAAGATCCAGTACCTCAACGAGGACGGGTCGCGTCCCGAGTTCGCCTCGTTCGCCATCGACGGCCTGTACCCGGTCGCCGAAGGTGGTGCCGGAATGCGCCAGGCTCTCGACGACGTGTGCTCGAAGGTCAGCGAGGCCATCGACAACGGCGCCAAGATCATCATCTTGTCCGACCGTTACGGCGACGCCGAGATGGCGCCCATCCCGTCGCTGCTGCTCACCGGCGCAGTGCATCAGCACTTGGTGCGCGAAAGGACTCGGACCAAGGTCGGGTTGATCATCGAGTGCGGCGACGCACGCGAGGTCCATCACATGGCCCTGCTCCTCGGCTATGGGGCGGGTGCCATCAACCCGTACATGGCGTTCGAGTCGATCGTCGATCTGATCCAGCACGACGTCATGAACGATGTCGACGAGCGCACCGCTATTCGCAACTATGTCAAGGCGTGCTCGAAGGGTGTCCTGAAGGTGATGTCCAAGATGGGCATCTCGACCGTCGCCTCTTATGCAGGTGCCCAGGTCTTCGAATGTGTCGGGTTGTCAGGCAACGTCATCGACCGCTACTTCACAGGCACCACGTCCAAGCTCGGTGGCGTCGATCTCGATGTGCTGGCCGAAGAGGTGGCCAAGCGACATCGCTTCGCGTATCTCGACAATCCGACCGAGGCTGCCCACCGCGACCTGTGGGTCGGCGGCGAGTACCAGTGGCGGCGTGAGGGCGAATACCACCTCTTCAACCCCGAGACCGTCTACAAGCTTCAGCACGCAACGCGCGCCGGCCGCTACGACGTGTTCAAGGAGTACACGAACCTCGTCAACGATCAGTCGAAGCACCTGGCCACCATCCGTGGCCTGTTCGAGTTGAAGCCCTCCGAGAACGGTCCGATCCCGATCGACGAGGTCGAGCCGGCAAGCGAGATCTTCAAGCGGTTCTCCACCGGCGCCATGAGCTACGGCTCGATCTCGGCTGAGGCTCACGAGACCCTCGCCATCGCCATGAACCGCATCGGCGGCAAGTCGAACACCGGTGAGGGCGGCGAGGATCCCGAGCGCTTCGTTGCCGACGACAACGGCGACCTTCGACGTTCGGCCATCAAGCAGGTGGCATCGGGGCGTTTCGGCGTCACCAGCGAATACCTGGTGAACTCCGACGACATCCAGATCAAGATGGCCCAGGGCGCGAAGCCCGGCGAGGGCGGTCAGCTTCCAGGCCAGAAGGTCTGGCCGTGGATCGCGAAGACCCGACACTCGACACCTGGTGTGGGTCTCATCTCACCGCCCCCGCATCACGACATCTACTCGATCGAGGATCTCAAGCAGCTCATCCACGACCTGAAGAACTCCAATCCCGAAGCGCGCGTTCACGTGAAGCTGGTCGCCGAGACCGGTGTTGGCACGGTCGCCGCCGGTGTTTCGAAGGCCAAGGCCGACGTGGTGCTGATCTCGGGCCACGACGGCGGAACCGGTGCTTCCCCGCTGACCTCGCTCAAGCACGCCGGCGGTCCCTGGGAGCTCGGCCTCGCCGAAACCCAGCAGACGCTGCTGATCAACGGCCTTCGCGACCGCATCGTGGTCCAGACCGACGGTCAGCTGAAGACGGGGCGCGATGTCATCATCGCTGCGCTGCTCGGCGCCGAAGAGTTCGGCTTTGCCACGGCCCCCTTGGTCGTTTCTGGCTGCATCATGATGCGGGTGTGTCACCTCGACACCTGCCCCGTCGGTGTCGCCACCCAGAACAAGGCCCTCCGCGAGCGCTTCAGCGGCAAGCCGGAGTTCGTCGTGAACTTCTTCGAATACATCGCCGAGGAAGTCCGCGAGTACTTGGCCCAGCTCGGCTTCCGCTCGATCGAGGAAGCGGTCGGCAGGGTCGACTGCATCGACACCCACAAGGCGGTCGAGCACTGGAAGGCCGACGGCCTCGACCTGGCTCCGATCCTCCACGTGCCAGAGTCGCCATGGGAACAGGACCGGTTCTGCTCGAAGTCGCAGGATCACGGGCTCGACCGAGCCCTCGACAACGACTTGATCCGCGAGGCGGCGCCGGCGCTCGACGGCGGTCAGCCGGTGGTGATCGACTCACCGATCTCGAACGTCAACCGCACTGTCGGCACCCTTCTGGGTTACCAGTTGACCAAGCGCCATGGCGGCGCCGGTTTGCCGGACGACACGATCCAGATCAACTTCAAGGGATCGGCCGGGCAGAGCTTCGGTGCGTTCGTGCCAAAGGGCATAACCATGCGCCTCGAGGGCGACGCCAACGACTACGTGGGCAAGGGGTTGTCTGGCGGCAGGATCATCGTCAGGCCACCGCAGGAGATTCCCGAAGACTTCGTAGCCGAACAGAACGTCGTCGCGGGCAACGTGATCGGATACGGCGCCACCAGTGGAGAGCTGTACCTGCGAGGCATCGTCGGCGAGCGCTTCTGCGTTCGCAACTCGGGCGCTACCGCTGTTGTAGAAGGCGTCGGAGATCACGGATGTGAGTACATGACCGGTGGCCGGGTGACGGTCATCGGCCCGACCGGTCGCAACTTCGGTGCCGGCATGTCGGGCGGAATGGCGTTCGTCTACGACCCAGACGACGTGTTCCACCGCAACCTGAACAACGAGATGGTCGACCTCGAGGTCATGACCGACGACGACGCCGAACTGGTTCGCGAGGACTTGAAACGGCATCGGGACGAGACCGACTCACCGATCGCCAACGCGATCCTCGAACGATGGCATTCGAGGCGACGGCACTTCAAGAAGGTCATGCCCAAGGACTACAAGCGAGTTCTCGAGGCCATGGCCGCTGCCGAAGAACAGGGCAAAGACATCGAAGAGGCCGTCATGGCCGCTGCGAGGGGTTGATCATGGGCGACGTAAGAGGATTCCTGAAGCACGACCGCGAGCTGCCCAGCCGCAGGCCCGTTCCGGTGCGTCTGCACGACTGGCGCGAGGTCTACGAGCCCTTCTCCGACGATGCGTTGAAGGTTCAGGCCAGCCGCTGCATGGACTGTGGCATCCCGTTCTGCAACAACGGCTGCCCACTGGGCAACCTGATTCCCGACTGGAACGATCTCGTCTACCGCGATCAATGGCGCTCGGCGATCGATCGGTTGCATGCCACGAACAATTTCCCGGAGTTCACCGGGCGGCTGTGTCCTGCGCCTTGCGAAGGTGCGTGCGTGCTCGGTATCAACCAAGATCCCGTCACGATCAAGCAGGTCGAGGTGACCATCATCGATCATGCCTTCGAGCAGGGATGGGTCGTTCCTCAACCGCCGGCGATCAAGACCGGAAAAACGGTCGCCGTTGTCGGGTCCGGCCCTGCTGGTCTGGCTGCGGCCCAGCAGCTCACCAGAGCCGGCCACGACGTCACGGTCTTCGAGCGGGCCGATCGCATCGGCGGTCTGCTGCGCTACGGCATCCCAGAGTTCAAGATGGAGAAGCGCCACATCGACCGGCGTCTCGAACAGATGGAAGCCGAGGGCACGGTGTTCAAGACGAACACCAACGTCGGCGTCGACATCAGCGGCGACGAGCTGAAGTCGCAGTTCGACGCCGTGGTACTGGCCGGCGGTGCGACCCAGTGGCGCGATCTGCCGATCCCCGGGCGCGACTTCAAGGGGATCTACCAGGCCATGGAGTACCTGCCGTGGGCCAACCGGGCCCAGCTCGGCGACATGGCTGCCGATGAGGTCCCGATCTCGTCGGCGGGCAAACGGGTGGTCATCATCGGCGGAGGTGACACCGGCGCCGACTGCCTCGGCACGGCACACCGCCAAGGTGCGGTCTCCGTGCACCAGTTCGAGATCATGCCCCGGCCGCCAGAGCAGCGCTCCGAGCGCAACCCGTGGCCCACGTTCCCGATGACCTACAAGGTCACCTCGGCCCACGAGGAAGGTGGCGAGCGGGTCTACTCGGTCAACACCGAAGCGTTCCTGGGAGACGACGAGGGCAACCTGCGGGCGATCAAGGCCCATGAGGTGGTGCTGGTCGACGGCAAGTTCGAGAAGGTCGACGGTTCGGACTTCGAGCTGCCGTGCGAGCGCGTGTTCCTGGCGATGGGCTTCACCGGGCCAGAGCAGGGTGGTCTGCTCGATCAGCTCGGCGTCGAACTCGACCCGAGGACCAACGTCGCGCGCGACGACAGCTACAAGACAAACGCAGACAATGTCTGGGTTTGTGGCGACATGGGTCGCGGTCAGAGCCTCATCGTGTGGGCCATCGCCGAGGGGCGGGCATGCGCCGCCTCTGTCGACGAGGCCCTGATGGGCGAAACCGCTCTTCCGTCGCCGATCAAGCCCACCGACCGACCCCTCGTCTAGAGAGGCGCGCGCCCAGAGAGC
This sequence comes from Acidimicrobiales bacterium, assembly GCA_041394185.1. Classification (NCBI taxonomy): domain Bacteria; kingdom Bacillati; phylum Actinomycetota; class Acidimicrobiia; order Acidimicrobiales; species Acidimicrobiales bacterium. The sequence goes on along the minus strand of JAWKIQ010000003.1, from coordinate 683,304 downwards.
GTCTGCAACAAGTCGTCCAGCTCGGGGTCGGCGGCTCCGCCGACCTCGGCGAGGACCTCGCTGCACTTGACGGCGGCCCGGCGAGCTTCTGCCGTGTCGCCGCGAGCCAGAAGGCTCCGCAGCACGATGAGGTGGGCCGGTTCGCTCCAAGGCTCCATCGCTGCGGCGCGTCGTGCGTGGGCCAGCGCCCTGTCCTGATGGTGCATGGCCAGGTGGGCTTGGGCCGACTCGAGCAGGGCTACGAGCAGCCGCGACCTCAACGACCACCTCTGCTCGTTCACCCAGTCGGCCTCGTCGGCGTCTGCGAGGAAGTCGCCCCTGTAGGTATCGACAGCGGCATCGAGATGGTCTGTCGCCTGTGAAACCAGTCCGTCCTCGCGCAGACGCCGTGCCGTTTCGAGAGATGTCTCGAACTCCCACACATCGACCCGTATGCGTTCGGTGTTCAACGCAAGGGTGGTGCCGTCAGAGCGGACGAAATAGGGCGCGTCACCCGATACCCGCTCGGGTTCGAGGACGCGCTGAAGCAGGTTCAGGGTCGTTCTCAGGTTGCGGCGTGCTGCGTCCGAATCGGCGTCGGGCCACAGCGCCGACATGACCGCTTCGCGCGTCGCCGCTGGGTGGACGATCAGATAGCCGAGCAGAGACCGCACCCGTTCACGGCGCCAGTCGGCGGCATCGACCGCCTTGTCGCCGATCAGCAGTTCGCTGTGCCCCAAGATTCGTACTGCCCTGGGTTCAGAAGGCGGAACCGGCACCTCGGCCAGCACGGTGCTCGCCGCCTGTTGCTGACCAGGCGTCTGTGACGAAGCTGCGCGCCTGACCAGAGCCCTGGCCGGTTCTCCCACGGTCGAGAACAGCCACTCCCACCCAGCCCGTGCCTCCGGCCGGCCACAACTGGTCGCCGCCAACAAGAACTCGACCATCCCGTCGAGGAACAGTGCGGTGAGGATCTCCCCTGGATGTTCTGGCCACCCGACCTCGGCCATCTCGTCCGGCGAGCCGGCCCGCCAAGCCGCCAGCGCGTCGTACAACTCGAGATCCCGTCTGTGCAGAGGCCCGTTCATGTGGGCGACGAGCTCGTCGCGTTGGTCGGGAATCAACTCGAGCACCAACCGAGGAGCGACCAGATACATAGCCCGGGCTACAGAGTCGACTGGATGGTCGCCAGTGCTCTGCAGCATGTGGTTCGTCGCAGTTGAGATATCGCCGCGCTGCAAGGCGAGCACGGCTTCGACCATGCGCAACTGCACGAGGGCCCGCCAGTTCGTGGCATCGCTCAGCTTGCGAGCCTCGAACAGGCAGTGGTCGGCTTCGTCGAGTTTGCCGAGGCACGCCAGGGCGCTGGCCTTGAAGGCCAGCCAGAGGAAGCGGTCCCGGCCGCCGGCCATCCCCGGTTCCGACCCGATCGTCTCGATGATTTGTTCCCAGGATCCCTCGCGTAGCAACGCCCACAGAACCGAGTCGGCGGTTCCAGGAAGGTGAGGCCAAAGATCGCTCGAGGCTCGGGCGGCATCCGACGACGGTCGCCCCAGCTGTGCCAGAGCACCCGCCTCCATCCATTTCGCCAGGGCCGACAGGGTCGGCGCCAAACGATCGGGTTCCAGCTCGGCCACGCGCTCAATGACGGCCTGGGGATCGCCGGCCGCCAAGGCCAGCATCGCTCCGCCGATCGTGGTGATCTGCCTGGCCGACCTCGAGCCGGCGACCGTCAACTCGCCTACCCGTTGCATCGAAGCCATGAGGCGTGGCATGTCGCGGCTCACGTAGGTGCTGAAGACGACCTGCCCGAGCGCAGCAGCTTCGGCTTCGATGTCGCCCCGGCTCCTGAAACCTGCTGCGGCGGCATCGAAGGCGCTCCGGCATTTCGGGCTGGACGGCTTGTCGGCGCGGATGGCCAGCCCCTCGACAAAGCTGAACTCGGGGCTGTCGCGCAGCTGATCAGGGAACGATGCAGCCCAGGTACTCACCCGCGCCGCCGGCGGCTGGTGTTTCGAGATGATCGCCTCCCTGACCGCAGCCAGAAGGTCCCGGTCTTCGCCGCGGGTCCGCAGCATCAACTCGACCGCCGCGTGGTGCTCGGAGCGCTCCATCAAGGACCTGAATGCGGCTGCGCGTATGGGGCCGGCATCGATGTCGAGCACTTCTGACCAGAGCCGATGCGCCTCCCAACCATCGCTGCGACGACTGACGAGCGGGATCGGTGCAAGCACCGCCGGCTCTTGTCCGGTGAGGGCTACAAGTGTCTCGCTGTCCATCTCTCGAAGGGCTGCCAGGTGATCGAGGGCGATCCGTTCGTCGTTCGAGAGATGTGGCAGCACCTCCTCATGGAGGAACCTCCGGTAGTCGGCGTGCTGAGAGGCGAGCGAGACGAGGGCCGGCCAGCCACCCAGGTTCAGTACCTGCTGACCACCGATGTCGAGCGCTTCGTCCTCGGTCAACAACAGGTCATCAGGCGAGATCCTGGTCAGCTCCCGCTGCGCTTCCCATCGAGAAAGAGCCAGCGGCGGCTCGCGCCGCGTCGACAGAACGAGGTGAGCGTTTGAGGGAAGTTGATCGCACAGCCACTGGATGAGGCGATTGGCCTCTCCGGCTTCGGTTCCGAGGTGATGGAGATCATCGAGGATCAGGCATACGGGTTCTGGCGCCATGCTCGCGACGGCCGATGAGAGTTCTTCAGGGTCAGAGATCGGCCCGATCCGTGCAGCCAGGGCGATCGATGCCAGCAGTTGGTGTGCGTCGATGTCGTCTGGCTGGCACGTCAGCCACCAGTCGGTACCCCTGGGTGCCAGCTGGTTCCCGTGATAGGCCAGAGCCAGTGCGGTCGTCTTGCCCGTGCCTGCACCGGCTGCCAGCAACGTCAGGCGCGTGGCGTGCCGGTGCACCAACTGCCTTTGGATGCGCCGGCGTGGAGCGACCCCGGCCGCCACGCTCGGAGGAACGAACCGATGGGGCCGCAGCATTGCGTCCGACGCACCGACAGGGGCCCTGCGGCGCGAACGATCCAGCGGCGACACTTCTCCCATCGGGCCACTCATCGGCACAATTCGAGCAGATCTGCATCATCGAAGCGTCACCGGCCCGTTGACGCTTCGATGACGGTCGGTTCTTACCGTCGGCTGCGATGCAGACATCTGCGACGAAATGGATCGGTCCGACCCTCATAGCTCTGGGCGTTCTGAGCGCGGTGGCCGGGATCATCGGCCTCGTGGGCCACTTCGCGTCTGATGATCAAGACGCGAACGCTGCCGTGTCGACCGAACCGCCCGACGTCGTCTCGACTACGACTCGAGAACCCACCACCACCTCGACAGGGGCCACCAGCACCAGCACCAGCACCACGACGACTGCGGCCCCCACTTCGACCACGTCCGAGCCGGCTGAGCCCCTCGACCCCCGTGCGACCGTCCAAGACTTCTTCGCGAACTGGGCCGTCGCCATCGGTGAGGCCGACGTCGAGTTCCTCCTGGCGGCTTTGCACCCGGCGGTCATCGATCGTTACGGCACCGAGCAGTGCGCTGCGTACCTCGAGCAGGTTGCCGGCCAGCCGATCGAAGTCGAGGTCGTCAGCACGTCAGAGCTGATCACCGGTGAGTTCGCCCGCGACGGCCTCACCCGAGTTATCGACGACCTGGTTCTCGTCGAAATCGCAAGGCGAGACCGAGGCGCAGAAGAAGCAGTCGTCCAGCAAACCCGGCTCGGTTTTGTCGAAGGCGAACCGCGCTGGTTCACCGACTGCGGAGAACCCCTCGAGGAGGCCCCGTGAAGCATGTATCAGCCGCATTGGTGTTGGTTGCCGTGGTGCTCTTCGCCGCGGCGCCCCACGCGATCGCGCAGCCATCGCCCGGGCCGGTGGACTGGTGTTTCGGCGTCACCCACTTCCCCGACGATCCCATCGACAACGCTCCCAGCCGCGCCGATGTCGCCTTCACGCTCGATCCGGGTTTGGCCGGCCAACAGCTGCTGATCGTGACGGATCACCCGACGCCCGACGGGTCGGTGTCAGCGGGCTCGGGAACGGTCGAGTCCGACGGCTCGGCGGAGGTGGGACTTCCTCTCTTCTCGTATGGGCCGTTGGCCCTGACTGCGGCCATGGTCGTCGAAGCGGGCATCCAGGTCGATCCCGCCGATGCCGCAACCCTGTCGGGCCCCGACGTGGTTGCCATCGACGTGTCTGGTGTCGGCCCATTCGAGGTCGACGATCAAGAGCCCGTCTGTTCAGCAGCGTCACTTACCAGAGCAACGACCACCACCACGTCGACCTCGACGTCGACCTCGACGATCCCCGAGACATCGGTTCCGGCGACGACGGTGCCTGTCACCACCGGGTCGGGCGGCGGCACCACCACAACGGGCGGCGGGTCGTCCACTGGCACGAAGGGGTTCCCGTGGACTCCGGTGGGTCTGCTGATACTGGCGCCGGTGCTCATCGGCGGGGGTGTGTTCTTCAGCAAGTACCGCCGACAGGGTTGGAACTACACCCTGAGGGTCGAAGACTGGACCTCGATCGAAGAACCCAAGGGTTCGTTTCCCTGGTACAGCGGCTTCAGTTCGATCCTGGAGACGGGCATCGTTCCCTGGGCCATAGATCTCGACCTCGAGTGCCGCCTGTACATAGTGCTGCGACTGGTGCGAAACGGCGTACCGGAAACATCCCACATAACGGTGCAGATCAACGGCGATCAAAAGGTCGGTACCACGTCTGCTGCGCCAGGTGCCAAGAGTGCAGGACTGAAGATCACCAGAGATCTGCACAAGGAGTTCGACGCCGATCAGCTGAAAAAGCTGCGTGGCAACAAGAACTCGGCTCTCGATCCCTTCGACGGCAAGTGGCTCGAGTTCGACTTCGCCAAGAAGGAACGGACCGTTGTGGTGCAGCGGCCCGTACCGCTCGAATCCGACCAGGAGGCCGAGGTTCACGGACAGCTGATCTATGCGGTGGCGGTGTTCGCCGAGCAGGCAAAGGCCACGAGCGAACTGTGGACCAAGGTCTGGTCTGAAGTCGACGGCGCGGCCGCGGCCGGGATCACGGCTCTGTCGTCTGCCGCCGGTGCCGGGTTCACAGCCGAGGGTGGGCCGGTTGCGGGCATGGCGGCATCGAAGGCCACCAGCACAGCGCTCGAAACGCTCTACAGCGCGACCAAGAAAGGGCTCCAGTCACAGCCGATTGCCTTCATCATGCCCGTCTTGTCGTCGTACTCAGGCAAGAAGATTCCGCTGTTGGATCCCCGTCCGCCTGCTCCCGGATCGGCCGGTCGCCGCACCATGGTGGCACCCGGGCTTCGCATCGCCAGCGACGAGGACTTCACGGTCAGCGACAACGACGCTCCCAACCAGTTCGAGGCCGCAGACACGATCTACCCCGAGAGTTTCGAGAACTATCCCGAACCTCCCGGCGATCTCGACTATTGGCAGTTGTGGCTCAGGTGGCGAGCCAACCTCTACATAATCAGGGGATAGTCAGTGGGTGATGTCGCGGGTCTCTCCGACGACGAACGCGAGGTGCATGATGGCCAGGAACAACACCACCGCCAAAGCGATCGCTGACGCATCGAGCCCGATCTGATCTGCTGACCAGCCGACGATGATCGGCCCGAGGACACCGCCCAGGTCCTGGAGTGAACCGAAGCCGGCCAAGAACGCGGCCCTGATGTCTGGCGGGGCCAGATCGCTCCCCATGGTCAGAAGCGTGCCGGCGCTCAATCCGTTGCCGACACCGACCACAGCTCCAGCGAGGGTTACGCCGGCGGTGCTGTCGACGGTTCCCAGCAACAACAGACCGAGGCCCATCAGCCCGAAGGCGGGAATCGTTGCGTACAGGCGGCCGAATCGGTCCATCACGTATCCAGACACCGGGAACAGCAGCAGATCGGCACCGGTGCCGACCGCAACTATCAACCCGACGGCCGTGGCCGACAGGCCCAGCTCGTCGGCGATGAGCGGGATGACGATCAGGCGCCCGCGGCGGGCAGCGATGATCAGCGCCGGGCCGATCGACGACGTGACCAGGTGTCGCCAGTATGGGCGCAGAGTCGCCAACAGGCGTCCTTCACGCTCGGCCGGCGCGGCGTCCTGGATCCGTCGCTCGTGGCCCAGGGCAGCTATGGGGATGGCACCGCAAGCGAACACCACCCCACAGATCGCGAAGGTCTTGGCGAAACCGATCTGGTCGGTTAGAACGCCTCCCAAAGGTGGTCCGATGAAGAATCCGAGGCGCGACAGGCCGCCCATCAGCGACATCGCCCGGCCCCGGAGCTGGCCTTCCACGGTCCTGGCCACATAGGCCTGGCGCGACAGTCGTATGCCGACGGTCGACATGCCAGTTGCCAGCCGGATCAAGATGAGCAGTCCGGCCACCTGTGTCAGCCCGAGCACAGCAGACAGGACGGCCATCGCCGTCACCGAGCCGACCAGCATCTTGTTCTCGCCCAACCGGCGGGTAGCCGCGCCGACCGGCAGGCCTCCGAGCGTTGCGCCAACGCCCGTCGCTGCCATCACGAGCGACAGGGTCGTGAACGACAGACCGATCTCCTCTAGATACAGCGGCAGGATCGGCAGCATCATGCCCATGCCGAAACTGAAGGCACCCCACGGCAGATAGACGGGCAGGATCAGGCGGCGTAGAGACGTTGCCGTCGACTCGCTGGTCATCGGCCCAAGACTCTGCCCGACGCCGCCCTGGTGATGCGATCATCGAGCGCTGCCCCGAGACCGGGAAGACCGGTCAACTCGATGACGATGAGGTCGTGTCCGCGCCGATCGCACTCACGCAGCTTGCTGTAGAGATCCCTTGCCACCTGATCGAGGTCTTCCCTGGCGCCCAACGCCACTGTTGTCCAACCCTCGAGGGGTTCCAGGGCGTGCTCGGAATAGGTCAACAGGCAGGGCCTTTCGCCAGAGTCGAGGCCCTTGGGATTGGCGCCGGCTTGCATGGCGACGGTGCGGGTCGCGGGCGAATAGTGCTTCAGCATCCTGCCCGGACTGGCCGAGGCGTCGTCGTCTCTCACCGCCGACGAGACACGGCCGATTCGGGGTACCCCGAGTCGCAGCCGCTCGGCTGTCAGCGCCCCGTGCCGCAGAATGATCACGTCCGAGCCATCGACCCTCACTACGGTCGATTCGATGCCTGCGCTGGCGGGGCCCCCGTCGAGGATCAGGTCGACGCTGTCACCGAGATCGTCTTCGACATGGTCGGCTGTGGTCGCGCTGACGTAGCTGAAACGATTGGCGCTGGGAGCCGCAAGCGGCTCGGCCACCACGTCCAGCAGTGAAGCTGCCAGCCAATGATCGGGGGCCCGCAGCGCCACATCAGGCAACCCCGATGTCACTGCCGAGGGAACCGCAGGTCCCTTTTTCATGACAATGGTCAGCGGGCCGGGCCAGAACGCGTCGATCAACTCTCGGGCCAGTGCCGGCACGTCGGCAACCAGATCGGTGAGATCCCACTGGGGTCTGACATGAACGATCAAGGGATCGTCGGGCGGGCGCCCCTTGGCCGCGAAAATCTTCCTGATGGCGCGTTCGTCCAGCGCCAAGGCACCAAGGCCATAGACGGTCTCGGTCGGGAAGGCGACCAAGCCACCCGCCCGCAATATCTGCGCTGCCTCGACGTAGGCGTTTGTGTTGTCGCCCTCCGGGTCGAGTCGCAGCCTTTGCACCGAGCCAGCCTATTGCCCGATCCGCTGAGGAGCCGTTTCCGGGGTCGGCTAGCGTGAAGGCCCAGCGACTTGGGGGTCACATGTCTGAACGTCCGTCATATCTCGGCTTGCTCAACGCCATTGCCGTCGCCGAAGGCCAAGCCGAGCAGTTCCTCAACTATTGGGCAGCCACCACCCCCAACGACGCTGTTCGCAAGGTCATCGCCACCGTGGCGCTGCGCGAAGGCGAACACGCAAAGGCATTCGAGAAGCGGATCTGCGAACTCGGCTACGAGATGAGGCCCGGCGAAGCCGACGACGAAAAGCTCGAGATCGCCGCGTCCGCCGAACTGACCGACCGCCAGAAGTTCGAGCGACTCGGCCTGGGCGAACGCAACGACGGACCCGACGTGTTCTCGCGGATGTTCGACGACAAGACCATCGACATCCAGACCGGGGCGTTGCTGGGCCGCTACATCGCCGAAGAGCGCGACTCGGGTCGCCTGCTGGCCGACTGCTACGAGCAGCTGTGCGAGTGCGAGCCCGAATCCGACGACGACGCCGTGCTCGACGACGTAGTCGCCCGTCTCGAACGCATCGAGAAGAAGATCCGCAAGCTCTCCAAGCGCTGACCCACGCCTCCGGGTGAGCTATCGCACAGCCTCCGGGTGAGCTATCGCACACCCTTCGGCTTCTGCTGCGACATGTAGCCGAACATGTAGCCGGCCACCCTCCTCATCTGGATCTCGTCAGCGCCCTCGGTGATCCGGTACCGGCGATGGTGGCGATAGATGTGTTCGAAGGGCTTGTGGCGTGAATACCCCAAACCCCCGTGCACCTGCATCGCCTGGTCGGCGGCATCGCAACACAGACGGTTCGCCTGGTAGTTGCACATCGACACCTTGTCCGAGGCCATGAAGGCCCCCTCGGTGTCCATGATCCAGGCCGTCTTGTGGATCAACGCCCGCAACATCTCGGCACGAGCCTGCAACTCGACCAGCGGGAACTGGATGCCCTGGTTGGTCGACAGAGCCTTGCCGAACGGCTTGCGCTGCATCGCGTATTCGACCGCCTCGTCGATGCAGAACTGGGCCGCCCCCAGGCTGGAGGCCGCCTGGCGTATGCGATTCTCGTTGAAGAAGTGCTGAACGACCTGCAGGCCTCGACCCTCACCGCCGAAGATCGCAGCGTCGGAAACCCTGACATCGGTGAGCCTCACATGGGCGTGGTCGCTTGGCATGTTGAACGTCCACAGGTACTCGACCACCTCGAAACCGTCGCTGTTGGCAGGAACCAGGAAACAGGTGATCCCGTCACCATCGCCGGGCTTGCCGCTGGTGCGGGCAAAGATCAGATCGTGGCTGGCCTTGTGGATGCCGGTGTTCCAGGTCTTCTCCCCGTTGATGATCCACTCATCACCGTCACGAACCGCCACGGTCTCCATGTGGGTGGCGTCCGAGCCGTGCTCGGGCTCGGTGATGCCGAACGCAAAACCTCGCCGACCTTCGGCGAGATCGTCGATCCATTCGGCCTTCTGCTCGTCGGTGCCATAGGCGATCATCAGCAACAGGCCGACGTTGTTGCCCACGATCGAGTGCTCGTTCTGCAGATCGTTGTGCAGGCCCAGACCCTTGCGGGCCAGGTGTTCGCGGATGAGAGCCATACCCAGGTTGGTTCCGTTCATGCCCCCGTACTCCTCGGAGACCGGGTAGCGATAGAAGCCAGCCTCGTCGGCCATCCGCTTGACCTTGTGCAACAGCGCTTCCCATTCCTCGTTGGGCAGGCCGCCGCGATCCCAGTCAGTGCGGGCATCTTCGCGTCGGTGATCGAAGAAGCGGATGTTGTCGTCGGAGCGCTCTAGGGGCTTGATCTGAGACTCTATGAACTCGTCGAGCCTGTCGAGCAGGTCCTGGATGTCTGAGGGGATGTTGAAGTCCACGGAAGCTCCTCGCTGCATTCACCGGCTCTTGCGACCCTAGCCAGCTCGGGCTGTCGGTCTGAAGTTCGTCGGGTCGGATGTGCCCGACTAGCGTCGAATCCCATGATCGCAGTCGACGAGTTCCGCCGGCAGGCCCGCAGCTGGATCGCCCAGAACAAGTCTTCGGCCCCACCCGACTGGGGTGCGATCATGCCTCCCGAACGACGCGAACAGGGTATGCAGTGGCAAAGCCGCCTGTTCGAGGCCGGGTATGCGGGCATTCACTGGCCCGTCGAGTACGGCGGCCGCGGTCTCAGTGTGGCGCACCACACAGCGTGGGCCGAAGAGTGCCAGTCTGCGGGTGTGCCGTCGATCCTGAACATGGTGGGTCTGGTTCTGGCTGCGGGTGCTCTCATGGGTTTCGGTACCGAAGCACAGAGGCAGGCTCACCTACCCGAGACCGTTCGCGGTCAGCGGGTTTGGTGCCAGCTGTTCTCCGAACCAGGGGCCGGGTCAGATCTGGCCTCCTTGTCGACCAAAGCCGAACGCGACGGCGACACATGGGTCGTCAACGGCCAGAAGGTCTGGTGTTCGGGCGGCAGAGCCTCAGACTGGGGCATCCTGTTGGCCCGCACCGAACCCGACGCCCGCAAACACGAAGGAATCTCGTTCTTCGTGATCGACATGCACTCGCCCGGCGTCGAGGTGCGGCCGCTCAAGCAGATGACCGGCGAGGCCGAATTCGACGAGGTCTTCTTCACCGACGTTCACCTGCCGGCCGATGCGCTGATAGGAGACCGCGGTCAAGGCTGGATGATCGCCATGGCAACGCTCACGAACGAACGCGGGCACATCGGCGGTTCCGGAAAGGCGATTCAGCGAGCCCTCGACGAGCTGTTGGCCGATGGTCGCCGGCTCGACCCGGTCAAGCGTGATCGGCTGATGGCGTTGTACGCGGCCGGGCGTGCGTACCTGCTGATGGCCGAGCGGCAGGGTTCACAAGCCTCGGCTGCATCATCGCTGGGCAAGCTTGCGATGACCCTGTTTCGGTTCGACCTGGCAGAGTTTCGCGCCGATGCCGAAGGGCCCCAGGCGATGCTCGACGGTGCCGGTTCGAGGGGCCTCATGGCCGCGCCCGGCGGGTGGTTCGGTGGGGGAACCAGTCAGGTGCAAAGAAACATCATCGGAGAGAGAATCCTGGGCCTGCCGCGCGAGCCCAGGCCCTGACCGCTAGTTGCGACGCACGAACCACACCTGCTCGGAAGGGTAGTGGCGGGCCCAAACAGCCGGCGTCTCGTAGTGGGTGCCCGACGCGTCGGCCGGGGCGCGCAGTTCGAGATAGTTCTCGACGGTGAAGCCCGACGATCTGAACAGCTCGAACCACGCTGAGATCGGCAGGTTGAACTCGATGCCGCCTGGGTCGACCTCGGCCTCGGTCCAGTCGACCTCGCCCAGCTCGAAGTAGCTGCGATGCAGCCGATGGTCGGTGGCAGATCCGTCTGGCGGAATGCACACGATCGCCAGCGGGGAGTTGCCCAGCATCACCAAACGACCGCCAGGCCGGAGCAGGCGCGCCGCCTCGGGAACCCAGACCCTGGGATCGCACCAGATAGCGGCACCGTATTCGCTGATCGCGAAGTCGTAGCTCTGATCGGGCTTGTCGACCTCTTCGGCATTTCCGTGGATCCACTCGATGTCGGTGATTTCGTGCTCGGAAGCCAATCGTGCCGCTGTGGCCAGCTGCTTCGCCGAGTTGTCGATGGCGGTGACCGTGGCCCCTCGCCTGTGCATCCACGCCGATACATATCCGGTGCCACATCCCAGCTCGATCGCTCGAAGGCCGGTCATGTCGTCGGGCAGCAGTGGCGCATCGGCCTGAGGAACGGCCCAGATGCCCCACGTGGGCTCCGACGCAGCCCAGGCACGCTCGCCCATCTCGACCCACTGGTCCGCGCTGGCGTCCCAGTGCCTTCTGTTCTCTGCGACGTGGCGTTTCATGTACCTGGCTTTCTGAATCGGTCTGGCTGTGGCCATTGTGCGCCAGCCGATGAGGCAGACTCGGGGAATTATGGATATCGACGTCACCGACACGGGCGTAGACGTCGTCGGTCGGGCCCGGTCGGCTCATCTCGACTGGGGATGGCTGCTCGACCACAGCGACGACCCGGCCAGCGTCGACGCTGCGACCGGTCAGAGGAAGGGCCAAACCTTCGGCGCAGAGACCCCGCCGGCACCAGCGGTGACCATCGACGCGCAACGGGTGTCGCTCGAGTGGCCCAACCGGATCACCTCGGTGTCGTTGGGGCTGATCGCCTCGGTTGTCGACCTTCCTGAGCCACAGCCCGGCAACAAGGACATCACCGCCATCGGTCAGCACGGGGCGCACCTGTGGGACGGCGCGCGGCCAACGTCCGTCGAAGCGGTCGGCTTCGCAGGCCTGGTCGACGGCAGCGAGTTGGGTCGATTCGTCGGTGGTTTGCAACAGCGCGGGTTCGCCGTCGTAGAGGACGTTCCCCTGGGACGGCAGGGCGTCGAAGCCGTTGCCGAACGCATCGGCTATGTGCGGCGGACCATATTCGGCGATGTGTGGGAGCTGGCCGCTGATGTATCGGGCCATGCCGACAGCGCCTATTCGCAGGTGTTCCTGGGGCCACACACCGACGCGACCTACATGCACGACGCCCCGGGCTTGCAACTGTTCGTGTGCCAGGAATGGGCCGCCCAGGGCGGACGCACGATCTTGACCGACGGTTTCGCGGCAGCCGAGCGGATCTGGTCGAGCGCCCCCGAGCAAGCAAGTCTGCTGGCCAACAACGACGTGGTCGGGCGCTATGTCGAACCCGGGGTTTATCTGCAGGCGGCAAGGCCTGCGCTGCGGCTGGACCGGTTCGGCCAACTGGTGCAGGTGAGCTACAACAACTACGACCGCGCGGCCTTCCACCTGGGTGACTCAGACCACCGTTTCCGGCTGGCCTACGCAGCGCTGGCACGCGAGGTGGACGATCAGGCTCACTGGATCACGCTCGATTGGGCGCCTGGCCGCGCTCTGGTGTTCGACAACTGGCGCGTGCTGCACGCCAGAGAACAGTTCAGTGGAATCAGGCGTTTTCTGGGCGCCTACCTGAACCACGAAGATCTCGAGAGCGCCGTCAGGCTGAACCTGACCTGATCGCCTGCCATATCGATTCCGGGGTCAGCGGCAGGTCGATGTGTTCGATGCCGAGGTGGGCCAACGCGTCGCAGACCGCATTATGAACCGCTGCGGTAGCTCCGTTGCAGCCGTTCTCGCCTATGCCCTTGGTGCCCAGTCGGTTGCGGTCGGTCGGGGTGCACAGCGTCGACGTCGAAACGAAGGGCACCTCTGCGGCCGAGGGCAGACCATAGGTCGCGAAGTACGCGTTCTGTGGTGTCCCCTCGGCGTCGTATCCGAGGTTCTCCCACAGCGCCTGGCCAATGCCGGCGACCGACCCTCCGTGTTGTTGCCCCTCGACCAACTCCGGTTGCAACACCACCCCACAGTCGTCGACCGCTGCGTGGGCCAGCAGCCTCACCAGCCCCGTTTCCAGGTCGACCTCGACCACCGATGCATGTGTTCCGTAGGGGTGAGCCTCGCCCGCGGCAGCGTCCGACCGCAGAGCTTGGATGCAGCGGTTGGTGCCGCGCTGCGCGATGTCGGCCCAGCTGACGCGACGGGCCGGAACCCCGGCCACCGACAAGCCAGCAGGCCCCGACTCGTCGGCGGGCGACACGACGATGTCGTCGGCCGAGGCCTCCAGCATTGTCGCTGCGATGTGACGGGCCATGTCCAACACGTCATCTGTTGCGTTGGCCAGTGCCGTGCCCAACACCTGTGTGGCCCGCGAGCCGCCGGTCGTCAGCGCCTGGGGAACGGCATCGCTGTCCGAGTCGACGAAGTCGACGTCCTCAGGACCCAGGCCCAGGGCATCGGCTACCAGGCTGGTCATCGTCGTCAAGTGCCCTTGGCCGTGTGAGGCGCTGCCGCACTGAACCAATGCTCGGCCGTCTGAGGTGATGGTCACCCGGGCCGAGTCGACAGGACTGCCGCGTCCCGATGTCTGGGCATAACAGGCGACCCCCACGCCGATGGCGTTGCTGTTGTTGGCGGCCCTTCTAAGCGATTGTTCGTCGCGCCAGCGACCCAGATCGACCAGATCGAGCGCTGCCTCCAGCGCCCTGTGAGGGTCGGCGACGTCATAGTGCACCCCGCCCGGCGCAGTGTGTGGAAGCTCGTCGGACCTCAGCAGGTTCCGTCGGCGCAGGCCTATCGGATCGATACCCAGACGGCGGGCTGCCACGTCGATGATGCGCTCACGGGCATGGTTGGCCTCGGGCTGCCCAGCACCTCGGTAGGCGCCCACCGGTGTGGTGTTCGTCAACGCAGCGACGCTGTTCCAGTGCAGATTCGGTATCCGGTACAACCCGGTCGCCTGGCGCATCATCGACACCATCAGCAGGCCGGACATGTGGGCTGTGGATCCGGCATCAACGACCATGTCGACCGACAGCGAATGGATGCTGCCGTCAGTTCCGAGGCCGAGCTTCACCCGGCTGTGGGTGTCGCGGCCGGCCACCATCGAGGTCAGGTTCTCCCACCGCGACTGCACGTGACGAACAGGTCGACCTAGTTCGATAGCCGCCTTCGCTACCGCTACGAACTCGATCGGCAGTGATGCCCGCCCGCCAAAGCCGCCGCCGACCGCTGGCGACCGCACCCGAATCCGAGATGGCTCCAGGCCCAGGCCGCGGGCCAGCTCGTCGCGAATTTCGTGCACTCCCTGCGAGGTGCACCAGATGTCCAAACCTCCCGATGTGGTCGGTCGCACGATGATTGCGTCGGGCTCCATCGGGGCAGAGGCGACCCGGTTGTTGCGAACGTCTACTTCCACGACCACAGAGCTCGCGGCGGTGGTGTGGTGCTCGTCGGCGGTATCGGACTTCGGCGACAGCGCCGTGGTGAACACCAGATTCGAACCAGATTCGGGATAGATGGGTTCGGCGTCCAGTGCACCACCAGGATCGACGATGGGGTCCAGGGGGTCTGTCTCGACCACCACCAGCTCGGCGGCGTCCTGGGCCTGCGCCACCGACTCGGCGACGACCATCGCCACCGCCTCGCCGACATGGCGAACGCGATCGGCGGCCAGGGGATGTCGCGCCTGGCCCTCGTCGAGCGTTCCGAAATGGACGAACGGCCCGAGGCCCAGGGTGTCAGCGGTGTACACGGCGGCCACACCGGGTTGGCCCTCAGCCTCTCCGACGTCGACCCCGGCCAAGGAACCATGTGCGATCTGCGAGCGCACGAACACGACCTCGAGCCCATCGAACGCCAGATCGGCGGTGAAGGCCCTGGTGCCGGCCAACAGCTCCCAGTCTTCGATTCTCAATCCGGCGAACCTCCCCTCTCGGTTCTCAAGCTAGGCGATTGCCACTAGCGCAGTCACATTGATTGAAAAGTATTGAAAAGGACTAGCAAGGCAGTTAGGTTGCTGTCGTGACCAAGGTTTCCGGGGAACCCGACGTGATGCGAACCACGGCTGCGCGGTGGACGGCGGACACCGAACGTCTCGCGAGGTCGGCGGCGTCGTTGTCTGAGGTCACCAGCCTGGTCAACTGGCGCTGCAGTGGCGTGGCCCTGGCCGACCCGGCCGAAGCGCTCCGGTCCATCTGTCGTCGCTGGGCTGACTTGGCGGCGACGATGGCTCGCGTCGCGGACGAAATGGCCAGCGCAGACTCAGACAACATGTCCAGGATCGTTGCCGGCGGGGTCACAACGGCCGCCGACGCCATGTGGCTCGGCGAGCACCTCGGCTTGTTCGATTCCGACATCGAAGACATCGCCGTCGCCGCCCTGGGTCTGGCAGCGCTGGGCGCCGACCTCGACTCGGCACGCGATCGGGTCCGCTCGGGCGGTGCCGAGGGCCAAACCGACGGGGTGGTCTCTCTGGAAGATCTTCGGTCTATGGCGAGCTCAGATCTGTTCACCGCCGAGCAGCGCAATATCGCGGGCCGTGTGCTGGCGTTCGTGGGCGACGACGACAGCCGTGCCGAACAGCTGGGCCTGAAGGGGGACGGCGGTTTAGGCTGGGCCGAGCTCGGCGGCATGGCCTTATCGGCCGCAGGGTTTGTGCCGGTGTTGGGCGATGCCATCGACGCCGGCTTCGTTGCTTATTACGTGGCGAAGGGTGATTGGGTCAACGCAGCATCACACGCCGTGGGGTTGGTGCCGCTGCCGGGCGTGTCGGGCACCGGGGTCAGGGCCACCCGCGAGGCCGCGCAGCGCCTGGGGTCGACGCTGGCTGAGCGTGGAGCTCGGGGTCTGGTCAACGAGATCGCCGACGAAACAGCCGAAAGCTGGCTCCAAGACCGAGTGGTCGACGTGTCAGGCGATGTCGTGTACGCGCTGACCGGCGATGCCGAACTGGCCGAGCTTGCCGAGTTGGCCTCTGGGGTGGTGCTCGAGGGCGGTTTTCCCGAGGTTCGGACCGTCGAGGAGATCTTCGCCGACCACTACGACGACTTCTTCGACACCGCGTTGGCCCTGAGCGACGTCGGCACGGGACCTGACCGACCATGACCGGCTACCGTCGCGCTCGTGATGACGTTGCTGTTGATTCTCGCGGCGATCGTGGCGGTGCTGGCGGCCGTGGCGGTGTACGACCTGGCTCAGAGGCGCCATGCCGTGCTGCGCAACTTTCCCGTCGTGGGCCATCTGAGGTTCATCCTCGAGCGCTTTGGCCCTGAACTGCGTCAGTACATCGTCACCAGCAACGACGAGGAACGCCCGTTCAGCCGAGATCAGCGACGTTGGGTCTATTCGACGGCCAAGGACGAGAACTCGTACTTCGGCTTCGGAACCGACAATCGCTTCGAGACCGACGGTCACCTGTTCTTTCGCCATGCAGCTTTTCCAGCTCGCGAAACGACCGCAGACAGCGTGCCGGCGGCCAAGGTCTTGGGTGCTTGGCGTCAGCGTCCCGAGGCGTTCAGGCCTTCGTCGTTGACCAACATCTCGGCGATGAGTTTCGGGTCGTTGTCGGGTCCGGCCGTGCACGCCCTCAACTCCGGAGCCGCTCTCGCTCGGTGTCTGCACAACACGGGCGAAGGTGGCATCAGCGCCCACCACAGGCACGGCGGCGAACTCGTGTTCCAGATCGGTACCGGCTATTTCGGTGCGCGCGACGACCGGGGCGAGTTCAGCCTCGATGTGCTGAAACGCTCCGTCGATAGCGCGCCGGTGAAGGCGATAGAGATCAAGCTGAGCCAGGGCGCCAAGCCCGGGTTGGGTGGGGTCCTGCCCGGCGAGAAGGTGACGTCGGAGATCTCTGCGGCACGAGGTGTGCCGGTGGGAATCACGGTGCGCAGCCCGGCGTACCACTCGCAGTTCGGTGATGTTCCGTCGATGGTGGCTTTCGTCGAGGCGCTGGCCGAGGCAACGGGCCTTCCGGTCGGCATCAAGTCTGCGGTCGGAGAGGTCGCGTTCTGGGACGAGCTGGCGCGCTTCATGGCCAGCACCGGCACGGGCCCAGATTTCATCACCGTCGATGGAGGTGAAGGTGGCACTGGGGCCGCCCCGCTGGCCTTCTCAGACCATGTAGCGCTGCCATTTCGCGAAGCGTTCGCCGTGGTGTTCAGTGCCTTTGCCCGGGTCGACCTGCACAACGACGTGTTCTTCGTCGGCTCGGGCAAGCTCGGGTTTCCCGCCGAAGCTGTGTTGGCCATGTCGATGGGTGTCGACATGTTGGGAGTGGCGCGAGAGGCGATGCTGGCCGTTGGGTGCATACAAGCGCAGCGGTGCCACACCGGCCACTGCCCCACGGGTGTTGCCACCCAATCCAAGTGGCTGATGCGCGGCCTCGACCCCACCGACAAGTCGGCGCGTCTGGCCAACTACGTCACGGGCATGAACTCCGAGATTCTCAAGCTCGCACACGCAGTGGGCGAGCAGCACCCGGGCCTGGTGCATCCCGACACCATTGCCATCAGAGATGGGGGCCGGGGCCTGGTGTCGGCGGCCGAGATGTTCGGTCTCGATCCTGCTTGGTACGGCGACGAGAGGCGTGAACGCCTGCTTGCATCGCTGGCCGGTTAGCCGGCCGGGCCTGCATCAACCCAGCGCATCCGCCGCCAGCGCGAGGATCTGGTCCACGTCGACCGGTGCGGTGTCGGGGTACACAATCGCAATCTTGGCGATGGCGTCAGCGGCTCGGATCATGGTCCACGACCACACCAGAACTCGCTGGTTTCCGTCGTCGTCGAGGTAGACGACCGTAACCCGGTAGCCGAAGCCATCGGTCCCGTCTGGTAGCCGTTCGGCCTCGATGATCGTTCCTTCCAGCGTTTCCGAGTCGTACAGCGTCTCGACCCCGCGCTGTACACAGTCGTGCACTCCTTCGGCCTTCCACTGATCGAACCGCTCGTCTGCGGCCAGCGCTAGCGGCGTGGCAGCCGGAGCCTCGACCACGAACCATTCGATGGCCAGGCCGTCGGGTCCGTCGAAGGCTGCACTGGAGACGGGACCCAAGTCGCTGACGATCGTGCTGAGACCCTCACAGAACTCTGCCAGTGGCAGTTCTGAATCGACCGGTGCCTCGGTCCTGGCGATCAAGCCCCACCTCGCGTCGAGATCGTCCACAGTCATCAGAGGCCCAGCGTCGTGGTCGTCGGCGGTAGTCGACGAGGAAGAGCCTGCGTCAGACGTTTCGGTCGTCGAAGCCAACTCCGACGTTTCGGTGGTCGAGGGCTGGGCGGTGGTGGGTGTGGCGAGCGCCTCGGTCGTGCTGGTCGAACTCGCATTGGTGATGGTCGTCTGTGTATCGGTGTCCGACCCGCCGGAGCATCCGGCGAAACCAAAGGTGACGAGCCCGAAGACCACCAGTGCTGTCAGCCGCGAACCGCAATTCCTCACTACCGTGCAGTCGGCCGCGATCACCTTTTCGAAAAGGTCGCGCCGACGACCAGGCCTGGCTGTCACAGGTCGATGAGAAGCTGTTTCCCATGGCAAAGCAACCTCCAACACCAATCCGCAGCTCGGCTCACAGCGCCCTGTCGGACCTGGTCTGTGGCATCGACGCCGCGTGGGGTAAAGGGTGGGCGCCAGACGAGCTGGTGAGGGCGGCCGACAAGCTCTTCGACTCGACCAACGCTGCCGTCATGGCGACGGCGATCATTTTGCACCGCAGATCCCACCCCGCACCGGCCGGCGAAGACTGGCTCGAGCGTCTCGACCATGTCGGACGGGTCGCTCCTACCGAGCACCCCGAACGGCTCTGCGACGCGCTTGGTGTCGATGACCGAACGTTGACCCAGGTGGCCGGCAATCTCGCCAGCTGGCTGAAGGTGCTGCCGCGTATGGCCTTCGTTTGTGCCCCGCCCGGAACCATCGCAGCGGGCGCGGCACGCAGACCCAAGGCAATCGACAAGGCGAAGCTGCTCGAGCGGGTCAGGGCGTTGCTGGCCAAGGCCGAGGCCACCCAGTTTCCTCACGAGGCGCAGGCTTTCACCGCCAAGGCCCAGCAGATCATGACCAGCCACTCGATCGAGCTTGCCATGCTCGACGATCCTGCCGGCGAGGCTCCCGCTGCTCTTCGCATCTGGCACGATCCGCCATATGCCAGCGCCAAGGGCGACCTGCTCGCGTCAATCGCAGCCGCAAACGGTTGTCGCACGGTTTCCCATGGTGGTTTGGATGTGTCGACGGTCTTCGGGTTCCGTCACGATCTCGATTCGGTCGAGCTCTTGCACACGTCGCTGTTGGTGCAGGCCACGGCCGAGATGACCCAGCTCGAGACTCAGTGGCAACACGACAGGCGCCGTATCCGTTCGTTCAGGCACAGCTTCCTGATCGGCTTCGCGTCACGCATCGGTCAGCGTCTAGAACAGGCGCGCCGCCTGGCCACCGAGCAGGCTGGTGTCTCGTCTGACGCTCTGCATCCGGTGTTGGTCAGCCGCTCGCTCGCTGTCGACCGTGCCGTCGACGAGGTCTACCCGAACCTCTCCAGCAAGCGGCGGTCGCTGAGCAACTCGGCCGGCTATGTCGCCGGTACCATCGCCGCAGACCGTGCCAGCATCGGCCCTTCTACGCGGGTTGGTCGCGGACGGGCGGGCTAGGCGGCTTGGCCAGGGTGAAGAACACCACGCCGCCCAGTGCCAGGAAGCTCAAAACAACGAAGCCGGTGCGGTAGCTGCCGGTCGTGTCGGCCAGGATGCCTGCCACCAACGGCCCCAGCACCGTGCCCAGCATCACTATCAACGAGCTGACGCCCATTATCGAGCCGAAGCTGGTCGACCCGAAATAGTCGGCGCGCAGCGCCTGCATCAAGGGGCCTCGCACACCCCATGCCAGTCCGTGCAACACGACAAATGTCCAAATCCTCAGGGCACCGTTGGCGTAGGCCAGTATCAGCAGCCCCGAGGTGTGGCCAAACATCGCCAGCGACGCCAACATGCGCTTGTTGAACCGATCGCCCAGCCATCCGCCCAAGAGCATTCCCACGATCTGAACCAACGGGAGGCCACCTGCGACAAAGCTGGCCTCGGTCAACGAGTAGCCGTGCTCGGATGTCAGCAGCAAAGACAGGTGGGCCAAGACGGCACCGACGACGAACAGGGCACTCATGTGGCCCAGCGAGATGAGCCAGAACGCCTTTGTGCGCATGGCCTCCCGAGCTGTGAAATGCACATCGGTCAGGCCTTCGGCGCGCGGCTGGGTCGACGGGGTCGCCGTTTCCGGGTCTATGCCGTCGACGAAGGTACCATGCTCGGCCGGCGTTCCTTCCAGGTAGGTAGCGAGAGGCCATGCACACACCAGGTAAATGACGGCAGACCCCGCGGCAGTTCCGCGCCAGCCGAACTCCTCGATGAAGAACGCCAGGGCGGGTATCAACACGCCGCCTATGGCAAATCCCATGC
The DNA here is from genome assembly GCA_041394185.1 of Acidimicrobiales bacterium. Lineage (NCBI taxonomy): Bacteria > Bacillati > Actinomycetota > Acidimicrobiia > Acidimicrobiales > Acidimicrobiales bacterium. Next base: position 662,820 of record JAWKIQ010000003.1, on the reverse strand, counting down.
TGCCAATCGACAATGCGCGAGCCGACGACGTTCGAACCACTGGACGATGGCCACCGTGACCGTGAGAAACCCACTGAGGCTGGTGCCCACCGAGATCAAGACGAAGGCGCCGAAGAACTGCCAGAGGTTCTGAACCCTGCTGAACGCCAGCAGGCCGATGGCGGCCATCACTATGCCCAGGCGGGCTACTCGTCTTGCCCCGAAGCGGTCGAGCGCCCAACCCTGAATCGGTCCCAGCAACGCCGACTCGGCGCGGTTCATCGAGTACGCGGCCGACAACGTCGACTTGCTCCAGCCGAACTGCTGCTCGAGCACAACCGCGTACTGTCCGAAACCCTGCATCACCATGCCCGAGTAGAGGGCCTGCAGCACGGCGCCAGCTCCGACCACTCGCCAGCCGCGAAAGCTGAAGATGCCCGGCTTCTTCTGGCGGGGGGCGGTGGCGCTGGCGGTTTGCACGAGATCCGACGGTAGCCCGTGCAGGCCTTGGAGCCCCAAGCGGGCGGGCAGGCGGCCTCGAGCAGGTGTAACTGTCACAGCCCCGCGGCATGCTCTGTTGGTGCAACCCAGCCCAGCGTCGGAAATCACCCCAGACTCGATCGCCCTGTGGCTGATGTCGGTCATATCGAACGCCGACGAGTTGGCGCGCGCGCTCGACGAGGCAACCATCTCCCACCTGGCCGAGGCCATACGCGACGAACAACGCCGCAGGGCCATCGAATCGGGCGATCAAGACGCGGTCATCGACAGGGCCTTCGACATAGCGTTCGGAACCGACGGCATGGCGGTGGCACCGTTCATCAGTGCCCCGTTTGTCGTATGCCCGGGTTCGATGGTCGCCAAGTCCAAGACCAACTACCGATCACGGTTCATCAACGTCGACGACTGCTGGATCTGGGAATCGGGCGAGTTGGTGCGCGAGGACAAGCGCTCCAACCCGGGCAGCGACGAGGGTTTCAAGGCTGTGGCGTTGTTGCCCGTCATCGAAGGCATGGCTCTCGACCAGGTGACCGGTCGCCAGCGCCAAGGCCAGTATCAGGCCACCAAGATCGTGTCGTACGAGATCCGTGGCGGCGAACTGGTCGAGGTCAGTCAGCGCGATATCGATGTCCGCAAGGCGCCCAGGCGATGAGGCCTCCGGCCGGTCCGCTCACAGGTCGCGGCCGCGACGCATGAGCCAGAAGCCGCCTGCGGCCGCAGCAGCGACCAGAAGCACCGCGGCCACCACGACAACAGCCGATGTGCCTCCCGCGTCGGGGCCGGTTCGCGCCATCATCGACTGGCTCGGCTGCATCGGGTCGAGGTTCCAGGTGAACCTGCTGCCGTCGACCTCGTCGGCGTTGTGCTCGATCGCTTCGCCGGGAAGCTGCACGTGGAACTGGAACTGGGCCGAATCGAACAGGCTGTCGATGGGTATGCCCGCCGAATCCTCACCCAGCAGCGAGCCGTCGGCCTCGGTCTCGATAGAGGCCTCGAACAGCCATTCGTCGCCATCCTGGGTGATGTCGACCGACGAAGTGGTGCCGTCTCCCGACTCGCTGAACATCTCGAGCAGTTCGGCCAGCTCGTCGGCATTCGCGAACTCGACCGTCGCCTTTATTCCACAGAAGCCACCCTCGTCGTACTCGTCGATTTCGGCGTTCTCGGGCACGCCGTCCATCGACAGGCCGGTGTCGCCGCAGATCTCTTCCTTGGTGGTAGGCATCAACGAGAAGCCGTCTTCTGGTGCGGCACCTTCGGCGTCGCCCATCACCGACGCCATGTCGATGATCGTTTCGTAGTCGATAGCGGTGATGAACACGGCCTGGCCCGAGCCGTCCGGTTCGACCGCTATGTCGACGTCTACCTTGAAGCAGCCGCCGAGGACCAGCATGGTCAGGGCCGCCAGGGCACAGACGCGCAAGAGGGTTTTGTTCATGCTCCTACAGTCGTCGGAACGTGGGTCGTGCTGAAGCAGCATCGCCGCTCAGCCCTCGGCATCTCCGTGGGTTCGCAACCCGGCCGCCATGGCAGCGACAAGTGGTGAACCCGGATCGATGCTGGTTCGGTGAACGGTCGATTCGGACAATGCATAGGCCATCACATCGCCCGAACCCACAACCTGTGCGATGACGTGGACCATGGGGTCGCCGGCCAACAGGCAACCGGCCAGCAGGGCACCGTTGGCTGCCGCGGCCAGGTCGTCTACCAGTTCGTCGACGTTGGTGATGCCCGGACCCACCAGAGCCAGCGAGCCGTCGGCGATGTCGAGGCCCAAGGACTCTGGGCGGGTGACGAAGAACGCCAGCCCGAGGCCCTCGGCCATCTGCTGGCCACGAGCGCCGACCAGCAGCATCACCAGGAACTGCTGTATCGCTTCGGAGTCGGACAGGTCGATGCGGAACAGGGCGCCCTCGCCGCTGACCAACCCCTCGACCATGGCATCGGCCTGGTCCTTGGCTTGTTGGGTGAACTCCATGTCGTCTCCCGCCAGCTAGCGTGCCGTCTCGTGGATGTTTTTGAACGACCTGAGATCTCGGTACCCGACTCCGATCCGCCAGCAGAACTGGTGCTCGACGACCTCGTCGAGGGCGACGGTGTCGAGGCCACCCCCGGCACGATGGTCACGGTCGACTATGTCGGCGTCGCCTGGTCCACGGGGCGCGAGTTCGACGCTTCGTGGAACCGCGGCGACACCTTCTCGTTTGGTCTCGGCGCCGGTCAGGTGATCAGCGGCTGGGACCAGGGTGTTGCCGGGATGAAGGTCGGTGGCCGCCGCCAAATCACCATTCCGCCCCACCTGGGCTACGGATCCAGGGGCGCTGGGGGCGTGATCGCCCCCAACGAAACCCTGGTCTTCGTGGTCGACCTCAGAAGCGTCGGTTAGGCCTCGAGCTCGCCGGCAGGCTCGTCCAGGCCCAGTTCGGCGCGCAGCTCTGCCAGCTTGTCGTCGGCGCGCGACAGCGAAACCGCCTCGCGCAATTCGGCCTCGGCGCCCTCGGGGGTGGCCGACCGCAGCTCGGTCTTGGCCTTGGCCTCGGCCAGCCGGTCGTTGATCTTGTCCTCGACCTTCGAAAGGCTCGGAGCGTCCTTTTCGATGGTCTGGTTCAGTGCGTCCATCGTCGAGTTGATGGCTTCCTGCATCTTGGCCTGCTCGATGGCGCCCATGAGCTCCATGCGCTTGGCCGTCAGTTCCTGCAACCTCATGGCGTTCTGCTCGACAGCAGACTTGGCCGCCTCTGACTGATCGAGGGCCAGGGCGTACTGCTCTTTCAGCGAGCCCAGGTTGTTCTCTGCAGCGGTGAGCTTCATGGCGAGGCTCGACGCAGAGTTGGTCCACTTCGAAAGGGCGTCGGTGTCGCCTTCGGTCTTGGCCTTTTCGGCACGAAGAAGGGCGGCCTTGGCCATCTCGCGAGCCTCGGCGACGTCGTCGGCCGACTTCTCGATGCGCTGTTCCAGCTTGGTGCGGTGGGCGATGACCTTGGCGGCCTGAGCGCGCAGAGCCTGGTCCTGCTTGCGGGCTTCCTCCATCGCCATCTCGATCTCGATCTCGGGGTTCATGGCCGCCTCGGCCTTGCCCCTGAACCAGGTTCGGATGTAGTTGATGATGCGCTTGAACATGAGTGGGGATCTCCTCACCGGGCTGGATCGACGCAGGTCATGCTAGGTCTAGCGGCGGCGGGTTGCGCTGCCTCCGGCCGAACGTGACCTGGAGGCCGAGTTGCCTGAGCTGGTGCTGCGGGCCCGGCTGGCCGATCCACCCGTGCTGCCAGACGTCAGCGATCCGGCCCCGTTCCAACGCTTGGGGGGTTTGCGGCCGCCTCCGCCCCCGCGCAGAATTCCACCGACCAAGATGCCTGTGGCTACGTCGCCCAACCCGCCGCCCCGCGTCTTGGGGGCTTCCCAACCCTTGCGACGGTCGCGCCGCGGTTCGACGCGGCGGGGCTTGCGATAGCGGTCGTCGAGCCGTGAGTCGACCCTCTCTCGTTGGTCAGACCGGCTCGGCTCACGATCTGGCGTATCGGTCTCGGCTCTCGTCGGCGCGCCAGGTTGGGGTTCGGCCGGTTGGCCGCCGTCGAGGTCGGGGCGTTCGGGTTCGTCGGGAACCGGGTCACCCTCGATGATGGCTTCGGCCGCGTCCAGATGCCACGCCGCTGTGTCGGCCGCGTAGTCGACCTGCGTCACTTCCCAGAGCGACTTGGCGGCCTCGATCTGTTCTTGCAGTTCGAGGAATTGGTCGTTGCCCTTCCGGAAGTGGTCGGTGGCCTCGCTGTTGTCGGCCATCGTCACCCGATCGGCCAGGTCGACGATGTCTAGGCCGATGGCGTCGAGTTCGGTCTTCACCTGCTCCTTGCGCTGCGCCATCTGAGCTGCGACCTTCTTGCGGTTCCGCGAGCGGGTGAACAACACCAGGCCCACGACAGCGGCGATTATCACGCCGAAGAAAATCAGCACCCCACCGATGCCGCCGCCACCCGATTCGGCCGCGGGTTGGGTCGATGCGCCGCCGGTCGTCGTCTGGGTCGTTGCCGCAGTGGTGGTCGTGACCGGTGCCACGGTGCCCGGAAGCGCTTGGCCGAAGGCCACGATGCCGTCGCCGACATCATCGAAGCTTCCGAACGAGGCATCGACGGCGTTGGTGACCTCTACGTCGGTGTACACGGCGCTGGCCGCCGAGATGAACCCGGGCGTCACCAGCAACACCGTGCCGTTGGTCTTGTCGCGAAGCGAACGCGCCAGCGCTTCGGGGTCGGGCGGGTCTTCGCCCAAGGCAGCCACCAGAACGAATACGCCCTGGTCCTGAAGGCTCGCTATGGCCCTGCTGACGTCGGCCTCGGTGGTTCCAGAGCCTGCCTCGACGTAGTAGCCGGTGTCGTTGAGGTTGGCGGCGATGCGGTCGACGCTCTGGGCCGATGCCGGACCGGCCAGAGCCGCGATCACCAATACGGCCGTTGCGAGCGATAGGACGAGGCGTACCAGGCGTTTCGGCATGCTCCCGAGACTACGAGACTAGAAGCCGGGGCTCGACCTCAATGCTTCTTGATGCCCGACCGGATCAGGGGCCTGTCGAACATCTGCAAGAGCACGTTCAGGTCGCGCCGAAACCTCCGCACGAACCTACGCAGTCGCCAGCCCGGATGGTCGGGAGGCACCAGCGCAGGCACCTCGGCCAGCCATTTGATGCTGGGCGCCCACCAGGGTCTCACCATGTGGCCGAGGATGATCACGCGGCTGTCAGGGGTGTGGTTGACGTCGACCACCTCCATGATTCCGGTCGACTTGCGGCGCCGCGAGAACCGTTTGCCCGCCTCGGTGTCTTCGGTGGTGAAGCCGAAGTGGCCGGCCCATTCTGCGATCGCGGCCCACGGCTCGCCACTGAATCGAAAGTCTGCATGAGGCGTTGGCAGTGCCTGGGCCAGAGTCAGTTGGGCTGCTTCTGCAACACTCAGCGGGCCGGCCAGCGGCAGCTTCGAGCGGAGATGGACAGGGAATCTCGATCGGTCGTCGTCGAGGATGTCTATGAGGTCGACGAGTGCTCGCTGCAACAGGATGGCTCTGGTGTGGTCGGCGTCTGGGACGGCCATGGAGTGAACCGCCTCGTCCAGACGATGGATGCGCTTCGACAGCCGACCTTCCCCCTCGAGCATCGTGGCGAACGAGTCGTACCCCATGACGGTCGTAGAGCGCACCTCGTTCTCGGAGTCGACCAGCATCAGTTCGCCCAACGCTCGCTGTTCGGCGGACCAGATGCGAAGCTCAGGGCCCAGGTTGGGGTCTGGGTCGTCGATGATGTCGCTGATGCGCGACAACGACTGCACCAATTTGCGGTTGTCGCCCACATCGCCGATCTCGAGGAACTGCACCTCGCGCCGAAGCAACTCCCACCAGCCGAAGTACTGGGCCAGCAGCCATTGGGTGCTGCGTATGGCGTATTCGGAGTCTGCTTTGGTCGCGTTCATGTATCTGGAGAGGAAGTCCTCGCTGATCACCTGATACAGCCGGCGCTGGAGGTCGAAGGCCGCAACAACCAGCGGTTCGCGGTAGCGCTCGAGGCGTTCGATTATTGCTTCGCGCTGGCGGGCCTGACGCTCGGACCGCAACCTCCAGCCCGTGGTCACCACCGCCGTCACCAGCGCCAGCGTGCCCGACAAGACCGCGGTCGCCAGGGCGCTCATGGGTTCCTCCTTCGCTCGCTCGTACATTTCGCGAGCCATCTCGCAGACGGCCTACTGTCGTCGGAATGGAGCTGCAGGGCAAAGTCGTAGTCATCACGGGTGGGGCCAGCGGTATAGGGCTGGGTCTCGCAGAGCGTTTCGCAGCGGAGGGTGCGGCCCACATCGTCGTGGCCGACCGCGACGAGGCTGGTGCCCGATCAGCCGCCGAAAAGGTCGGCGGTACCGGGCTTGCAGTAGATGTCGCCGACCAGGACGCAGTCGCCGAACTGGTGCGTCGAACCGAGGCCGACCACGGACCCATCGATCTGTTCGTCAGCAATGCGGGCTATCTGACCATCGGTGGTCTGGAGGTTCCCGACAGCGAGATCCGCGACATGTTCGACGTGCATGTCATGGCTCACGTGTATGCCGCTCGCGCGGTTCTGCCGTCGATGATCGAGCGCGGAGAAGGTTATTTGCTGAACACCGCGTCAGCGGCTGGGTTGCTCGCCCAGGTCGGCAGCCTCGCCTACACCGTCACCAAGCATGCTGCCGTGGCGCTTTCCGAGTGGATCGCCATCACCCACGGCTACCAGGGCATCAAGGTCTCGGTCTTGTGCCCTCAGGCGGTGTCCACCAACATCGGGCAGAACAGCCCATCGAAGGACCGCGCCGGTGGCAGCGTCCTGGGTGTCGCCTCGGGCGATGGTGTGTTGACCCCCGAGCAATTGGCCCAAACGGTCGTCGAGGCCCTCGCCGAAGAGCGCTTCCACGTGCTGCCGCACCCAGAGGTGCAGACCTACGTCGAACGCAAAGCCACCGACATCGATCGCTGGATAGGGGGCATGCAGCGCATGCAGGCCCGCCTCTACGCCGACACCGAGCAGCCGGGCGACTGGCTCCTTTGACAGGCGCCCGCGCGGGGTCAGTCGGACCTGCCTGCGAGTCGCCTACCTCTGCTCTGCACCTCGGTCATCGCCTCGTCGAGGTCGATCGTCGTCAGCACGCGGTCGCTGACCACTCGTTCGCCCGCGACCCACACGTCGGTCACATCGCGGCTCTTGGTCGAGAACACCAGCCGTGACACCAGCTGGTCGATGTCGGTGTTCGGGTCGCTCAGCGGTTGCCAAGACGGACGGTCCAGGTCGACACGAACGATGTCGGCCCACGACCCTGTGGCCAGCGTGCCCACGTTCAGCCCCAGCGCTCGGCCGCCGTTCGCAGTTGCCATCAACAGGGCCTGGGTCGCGGTGAGCGCACCCGGGTCGTGGGCCTTGACGCGAGCCAGCAGCGGCGCCAGCGCCATCTCGTCCCATAGGTCGAGGTCGTCGTTGGATGCCGCCCCGTCGGTGCCGAGCGCCACGTTCACGCCCGCCGCCAGCAGTTCGCGCACGGGTGCAATCCCCGACCCGAGCTTCATGTTGCTGGTGGGGCAGTGGGCGACGTGGGTTCCGCGCTGGGCGAAGGCGGCGATGTCGTTGTCGTCGATCCACACGCTGTGGGCGCTCAGCACGTGTCCGTTCAGAATTCCCGCCTGCTCCAGAACCTGAACCGTGCTGCATCCGTGGGCCGACTCGAGAGCGGCTCCCTCGGTCATGGTCTCGGCGACATGCAGGTGCAGGACGGTCTCGAGGTCTATCGCCATCTGGGCCAGTTCGACTACGACGTCGATGGGAAGGTCGTAGGGCGAATGGGGTCCGATACCGACGGTAATCCTGCCGTTCGGATCGTGGAACTCCGAGTGCAACGTCCGGATCTCTGCCATGCGGTCGGCGAGCCCGTTGGGAGTGCGCATGTGCACCGCCCCGACCACGCCTGGCGTGCACAGGTGCCTTCCACCGGTTGCCAAGACGGCTTGGATCATCGCCGCGTCGTCGAAGTACATGTCGCACGTCGTCGTGACCCCGGCGAGAAGCATCTCGGCGACGGCCAGGCGCATGCCCCATTCGACGTCTCCCGGGCCCAGCCGGGCCTCGGTTGGCCATATCGCCTCGGTGAGCCATCGTTCGAGGGGCAGTCCATCGCCCAGACCTCGCAGCAACACCATCGGTGCGTGACCGTGCGCGTTCACCAGCCCGGGCATCAGCAACCCGCCGACGTTGTCGATGACCGAACAGTCGGTCTGGCGGCATGGACCTGCGTGCATCACGCGGCCTTGGTCGTCGATGTCGATCTGACCGGGCGAGTGCACCTGGGCAGCACCATCGATGCACGTGACCACGATGTCGGCGACGAGGCTTCGGCTCATTGCCCCATCGTGCACGCGGTTCAGTCCGAGCGTCGAGCCTTGGCCCGTTTCTTCTGGAGCTTCTTGGCCTTGTGGGTGAGGCGCTCGGCGGCTGCGAGGTGCTCTTTTGCCGACTGGTAGTGGGCCTTGGCCTTTTTCTTGCGGCCCTGCTCGAGCCTTCGATCACCCAGCCGCTGTTGGGCGATGCCCAACTCGTGTTCGCGCGCTGCTCGCCGCCGCAGCTTCTTGACCTGCTGCCGCAGCTCGTCGTCGGCCAGCAGGGCGTCGGCGATGGCGCGATCAAGCATCGAGCCTGGTGTCGAAGCCGTCGCTTCGTCCGTGTCGTCAGCGTCGTCAGCGTCGTCGGTGTCGTCCGTGTCGTCGATCTCGTCCGACTCGGCCACAACGGTCGTCGCGTCGATCGGCGCAGCCGCGGACTGTTCGATCTCGTCGGCCATGTCGGCCAGTTCGACCATGCCAGCCTCGATCTCGACATCGACGTCGACATCGGGATCGCTATCGGCTTCGGCAGCGATCGGAGCGTCAGTCGCTTGCGTCGAGGCGCTGTCGACATCGTCCAGAGCCAGCACCTCGGCCAGGGTCGACGGGGTGAACGAAGCAGGTTCTTCGGCCCCGGGCGGTGCCTGTACCGGTGCTTCTGCTTCTGCCTCTGGCGTCGGCAGATCTTCGGTATCGCTCCTGACCGATTCGGCTCCGGTTTCGACCTCTTCGGCCGCCTCCTCGACCACCTCGCTGTCCGAGACGGTCTGGGAGCGTCTGTCGATCTCTCGCCGGGCGTCGAGGATCCATGCCGGCACGGCCGGCTTGGGGTCCCCGAATTCGGACGAGCGGATGGAGGGATCGTCGTTTCTGGTCACTTGGGCCTCGACATCGGTGTCTCCGGGAGACGTGTTGTCGATCGTAGGTGGCGCGGCAAGTGCTTGGTCGTCGGCCCGCGTCGGTTCTTCGATGGTGGTCGTGACGTCGTCTTCGAGCTCGTCGTCGGGCTCCAGCGTTAGGTCGTCGGCAACCAGCGACGCTGGCAGTTCGGTGTCGGGGTCGATATCTGTGGCGTCCTCGCTCGGGTCATAGGCGGCGAGTTCGAGGTGGCCCGACCCGCGCCGATCGCCCGACTGGGTGATGTCGCTCGGGGTTTGTTCGTGAGTCGAGTCGGCTTCCACATCTTGGTTGTCGACCGTTGGTGTCGGGACCTGCGACGTATCACCAGCAGCAGTTTCGGTGAATTGGTGTATCGACGCTGCGGCGTCGGACGGAGCCCCGGCATTGCGCGGCACCGACGCGCTGGCGGCCGCCTGACTGCGACGCTTCTCGAGTCGTTCACCCAGCCACAAGAGGTCTGCCCATCGCGACGCCGACTGTTCGTCGGCACCTTCCTGGCGGGCCAAAGCGGCGATTGTGGCGTGGTGGTTGGCCGGCACCAGGTCGGCGCGGATGGTTCCGTCCTTGGCCTGTCGACCCACGCCGTTGTAGTAGCGCAACGCTGTCTGGCGCTCGTCTGGCGCCCATTGGGACAGTCGCTTGTGGGCCCACGAGCCCAGGCGATCCTGGGCGAACAAGCGCTCAGCGGCCACGGCCTGTCGGCGCCGGTACCTCGGCCTCCAGCCAAAAATCAGCCAAAGTACGAGCACCAGTAGCACAAGAGCCACGATGACGATGGCCCAGGTCTGCGCCGTGCTGATGGCGATTTGAGGATTCGGTTGCATTTCGGGTCCTCCGCGGTGCTGGCGAAACTAGCAACAGGTGAGGCCGAACGCCACTAATAGTGGTTGAATTCCCCGAGATGACGACAGTTGTTCACGCTTCGTGATGTCGAGTATCGGGAGTGTGGCGTGGGCGGTTGCGGCGCTAGGTTCCAGAGCGTGCAGTCGGAGAGCCCTCGCCTGAGCATCCTGGGATGGGACGAGTCTCACCGCGAACAGCTGGAGGCGCCGGGCCCGGGGCGAGTGCTGGCGCGGGTTGCCACCGAACACCGGGGCTATTACGACCTCTTCGGCCTCGAGCCCGACCCCTTGGTGGTCGCTGACAATGCCGTCGTTTCTCCGGCGTTTCGCCGTGGGGCGACCGGGCCTCTCGATTTTCCGAGCGTTGGCGACTGGGTCACCGTTTCACCCGCCGCGGGCGCCGAAGGTGCCGACGTCATCGAGACCGTCTTGTCGCGGCGGTCTTTGTTCGTTCGGCGTGCGCCGGGACGCGAGCCCCGCCCCCAGGCCGTTGGCGCAAACATCGACCATGTGCTCATCGTCACCGGGTTGGACGGAGACCTCAGCGAACGGCGCCTCGAGCGTTACTTGGCCGTCGCTTATGGAGGTCATGCCCAGCCCAGCATCGTCTTGTCCAAGGCCGATCGCGCCGGGCATAGCGACGACATAGCGGACGCTCTCGTAGCCATAGACAGGGTGGCTCCAGGCGTTCGGGTCATCGTGACCTCCAGTGTCAGCCGACGCGGCGTCGACGAACTCGCCGACCTCGCGGCCGACAACTCCACCGTGGCACTGGTTGGCTCATCAGGCGTCGGCAAATCGAGCCTGGTCAACGCACTGGTGGGCGAGCAGCTGCAGTTGGTCCAAGAAACCCGCCAGGACGGTCGCGGCAGGCACACCACCGTTCGGCGAGATCTGATCCCCATGGCCAGCGGTGGCCTGTTGTTGGACACGCCGGGCATGCGCGAGGTCCAGCTCTGGGACGACAGCGGTCTGGATCAGGCATTTCCCGAGATCGCCGAAGCAGCGGCCGATTGCCGTTTCGGCGACTGTGCCCATTCTGGTGAGCCAGGCTGCGCGGTGGCGGCCGCAGTCGACACTGGTCTGATCTCAGCAGCTCGCCTGGCCAGCTATCGCCAACTGGAGGCCGAGGTCGAGGCTCTGCACGACGAACTCGAAGAGCGCAGGCGAAACCGGGGGGAAGGGCGCCGCGAACGTTGACTAGCGGCCCCGAAAAACGGGTGGACGCTTCTCGGTGAAGGCTGCCACGCCCTCCTTGTAGTCGTCGCTCTCGAAACAGCGGTGCACAGCCTCTTTGACCGTGGCCATGTCTCGCTGCGACTCGGGCTTGGTCAGCTCGCGAACCGCCAGCTTCACAGCCGCGATGGTCAGGGGTGCGTTCTGGGCGATGCTCGACGCCAGCTCATCGACTCTGGCTTCCAGCTGATCCTTGGCCACCACCTCGTTTACCAGGCCCATGTCGAGCGCCTGCGGCGCGTTGAACCTCGATGCGGTGAACAAGATCTCCTTGGCATTCGACGGCCCGACCAACGAGATCAGCCCTGCGATGCCAGGAGCGTTGTAACCAACACCCAGCCGTGCTGCCGGAATTGCGAACTGGCCGTCGTCAGCAGATATCCGGATATCTGTGGTCAGCGCAACAGCCAGACCTCCGCCCAGGCAATAGCCGTGAATGGCGGCGATCACCGGGATGGGAAGCGATGCAAGTGCGGCCGTCGCCGCTCCGGTGGTGTCGTCGTAGGCCGTGTTGGCGTTGCCATCCGAGCGGTGTTCGGAGAACTGCGAGATGTCGGCACCCGACGCAAACGCGCGCTCGCCGGCACCCCTCAGCACCGCGACCCTGATGTCGGGATTCGAGGCGATGGTCTCGGCCGCGTCGCGCATCTCTGCCCACATGTTGCGGCTGATGGCGTTGTGGCGCTCGGGGTGGTCGAGGGTGATGGTTGCCTTCGGCCCATCGATGCTCAGTCGTACGGTTCCTGCCATGGCTGCAGAACGTACTAGTGAAGTGGGCCGCGACGGCCATCGTGGTGTTCTGGCGAACTAACATCGGCGCGGTCCGTTTGCGTCGAGCCCATTTCGCCCGGCCCGAGCCGAAAGCACGTTTCCCTTGTCGTTTCGCATTCGCGCCCTTTCCCTTCTCGGCGCATCATCGCTCCTAGCCGTTGCCTGCAGCGGCGGCTCGTCGACCTCGGTCGATGCAGACGCCCAGGCCGCAGCCCAGACCACGACCACCGTCGAGATCGACCCGATGCCCAGCGCCAGCAGCTCGACGACCGAGGCGACGACCACCACCGCGGCCGAGGTTCTCGACACCACCAGCACCACCGTGCCCGCCGGGCCTTTCGCTCCGTTCACCGGGCTGCCGGTCGAAGAGGAGCTCACCAGGCCAGCCGTGGTGATCAAGATCGACAACCACCCCAACGCCAGGCCCCAGTGGGGCATCAACAACGCGGACATCGTGTACGAAGAGGTGGTCGAAGGAAACATCACCCGCTTCGCAGCCGTCTTCCACAGCGTCGACGCGTCGCCGGTGGGGCCTGTGCGCTCGGCGCGAACCTCCGACTTCGATCTGCTGACCGACAAGAACACGCCTCTGTTTGCCAACTCCGGCGGCAATCCCACCGTGCTCAGCATGTTGCGCTCGGTCGACGCGGTGAACGTCAACGTCAACGCGCTTCCCAACCTGTACTACCGCGAGCGCTCCAGGCGAGCGCCCCACAACCTGATGACCTCGACCGCCGACCTGATCTCGGCGAAGGGATCAGACGGCGGCACGCCGCCGCCCATGTTCCAGTACCGCGTCGACGGCGAGTCTCTGCCCGAATCCGCAGTCGAGATCAGCGGTGTGGACATCGCGTATGGGGGACACAACGTCTCCTACGACTGGGATCCCGAGCTGGGTGGTTGGGCCCGAACCCAGAACGGAACGCCACACACCGATGTCGACGGAGTGCGCGTCGCCCCGCCGAACGTCGTGGTCCAGATCATCTCTTATGGTCGTTCGCCCGCCGATGCCTCGTCGCCCGAGGCGATCTTGATCGGCGAAGGCGACGCGATGATCCTCACCGATGGCCACCTCATCGAGGCCAGGTGGTCGAGGCCCACCAAGTCCGACGTGGCCCAGTTCACCACCCTCGATGGGCAACCGGTCGAGTTGACCCCTGGCCGCACCTGGGTGGCCCTGCCACGCGTCGGTCAGGTGACGACCCGCTAGGCGGCGCCAACCCGGTCAGTTACCAGGTATCCAGGCCGCGTCGCGTCGCTCTCTGAATGCAGCGATGCCCTCTGCGGCCTCTTCGCCTGCGAACAGTTCGGCAGATTCCTTGGCGAGCGTTTGGAACGCCGCCGATCGCTCCATGGTGGGCACCCGCGCTACCAGCGATTTGGCCAGGCCAAGAGCCTTCGGCGCACCCTTCACGACGTTGCCGACGATCTCGGCGAGAGCGGCATCCAGCTCGTCGTCGGGGACCGCCCGGCTGATGATGCCGACCTCGGCGGCGCGCCTGGCGCTGATGCGCTCGCCCGTCAAGAACAGTTCGCGTGCGTCGCCCTGGCGCATCTTGGGCAGGCACACCACCGAGATGATCGCCGGAATGACACCAAGGCGCACCTCGGTGAAGCCGAGCTTTGCCGAGTCGATCGCCACGGAGATGTCGCACGAAGCAGCCAACCCGACGCCACCGCCCATGCAGTGACCGGCGATGCGCCCGATCACCGGTTTAGGTGAGTCGAGGATCATCTCGAACACGTCGACGAAGGTGCGCCCAGAACCTGGCTGACCGGCCGGCTTGGAAGACGACAGGTCGGCGCCGGCGCAGAACGTGCCTCCGGTGTTGGTCAGCATGATCACCCTCACCAGCTCGTCTGCCAGAGCATCTTCGAGGTGTCCGGCCAGCGAATCGATCAGCTCGACGCTGAGGGCATTGCGATTGTCGGGACGGTTGAGCGTGATGGTGGCGACGCCGGCCTCGACGTCATACAGCGTGGCTTGGTCCATGTCGGGCGACACTACCCGCGCACCGGGCCTCAGGCCTTGGCTAGGGCAGGACCACGACCCGTGTGCCTACGGGAGCCCAGTTGTAGAGGAACTGGGCCTGGTCCAGGCGCTGACGAACACAACCGCTGCTCCGGTAGGTGCCCAACTGCTCCTCGGATTGCATCGGGCGCCCGTCGGAATAGGTCGGTATCGAGTGGAACCCGATGGCCAGCCTGCGCCCCTTGGCGAAGCGGACCATGTATTCCATCGTTATCCCATCGTGCCCGGCGGTGGCCCAGCGCGACTTCGAGAAGACCTCATAGTGGCCCGGAGCCGGCGTGTCCCTGCGGCCCGAGATCAGGTAGGTGGCAGTTATCGATTCATCGGCCTCGATCAGCCAGACCCGCTGGTCTGAGTTCGAGTACACGATTCGGCGCCCAGATCCGGAGTTGGCGGGAACGGGGGTGTCTCGGTAGGGGCTGCCGAGTGTCGTGACCAGCCAGTAGCCGCCTGCGGTCGATGCGATGTCGGCGACGGGTTCGGCCGCGGACGCGCCGATGCCGCCTTCGTACACGGCCGTTCCAAAAGCGAACACGGCCCCGTTTGACGCGGCGAGGTAATAGCCACCGCCGCCGGTGGCGATCGCTGCGCCCGCGAGGTCGACGCCGCCGGTGATGTGCGCCGTTGCCGAACCGTGGAATGGTGCGTCTCCGAACGCGAACACCCCACCGTCGCCGCCGAACAGCCAGTATCCGCCGCCTCCTGCAGTGGCGAGCATGTCGACCACCGGAGCCGCCAGCGCGATGTTGCCAGCCGATCCGTGGAATGCGGCGTTTCCGTAGGCGAAGACTCCTCCGTCCGATGCGGCCAGCCAATAACCGCCGCCATCTGGGGTGGGGGTGATTGCCTTGACTGGCGCCGCCAGCGCGATGTCGCCCGCCGACCCGTGGAACCTGGCATCTCCGTAGGCGAAGACGCCTCCGTCGGATCCGACCAGCCAGTAGCCATCACCGCTGGGGGTTGGTGCGATGTCGACGACAGGGGCTGCCAACGTCACGTCCGACGGATCACCGTGGTGCGCCGCGTCGCCAAACGAGTGCACCCCGCCGTCCTTGGTCAACAACCAGTAGCCGTTGCCGTCCGGGTGTGCGGCCATGGCCACCACCGGTGCTGCCAGGTCTACGTCGGCCAGCGACCCTTGAAACGCAGCGCTACCGAACTCGTGGACATCTCCGCCGCCCACAGCCAGGTTGGCGAACGTGTCGTCGGCTGCTGCGGGCTGGGTCGGGAACAGCGCAACCACCAAGGCTGCCGCGAGCGCCGCGACGACTATGCGCTTGGTGCTGTTTCGTCTCGAGGTGACGGTCGTGTCCATGGCTCCCCGTGGCGGGGGTGGCCATGTCTCGCTGCGCTGGCTCTAGTCCTCGGCGGCGAGGGTCACCACGACCCCGGCTTCGTCGGCTTGTTCGAACTGCAGGTCGGCAATTCGGCCTGCCTCTTTCAGGTCGGCAGAAGCCGCACTGACGAGAGTCAAACGCGAATCTGTGTCGCGCACAATTGCAGATTCGACCTCGGTGCGAAGTGAACGCTTGGCCTCGGTCTTGGCGCGCCTGATCTCGCCGAGAACCTCGGATGCGGCCTCGAACACGGCAGGGTCTGCGTCGGCTGCGAGCTGTCGAATCTGATCGGCCGACGGCCACGCTGCGCGGTGGATGGAACCCTCCTGCCACCACGACCAGACCTCCTCGGAGACGAAGGCCAGGTGGGGGGCGAACATGCGCTGAAGGGTCGACAGTGCCTCGACCAGCGTGCGTCTGGCAGATGCCACCGCCTGCTCGGATCCGGCCCCGTACGCGCGGCCCTTGACCAGCTCGACATAGTTGTCGCAGAAGGGCCAAAAGAAGCCCTCGGTGCGTTCGATGGCGCGGGCATAGTCGAAGTTCTCGAACGACTCGGTTGCCACCTGCACCACGTCGGCCAGGTTTGCGAGAACCGATTTGTCGAGCGGCTCGGTCACCTGACCGGCCCAAGCGTCGTCGCCCGCCAGCCCCAGGACAAACTTCGAGACGTTCAAGATCTTGATCGCCAGTCGACGCCCGACCTTCATCTGGCCCTCGTCGACAGCGGTGTCTGTGCCGGGCCGGCCGTTGACGGCCCAGTAGCGAACGGCGTCGGCGCCGAACTGTTCCAGTAGCGGCAGCGGTGTGACCACGTTGCCTTTCGACTTCGACATCTTCTTGCGGTCAGGGTCGAGGACCCAGCCGGACAGCGCGGCGTGCTTCCAGGGCAGCTGGTCGTGTTCGCTGTGCGAACGCACCACGGTAGAGAACAGCCAGGTGCGAATGATGTCGTGGCCCTGCGGGCGCATGTCCATCGGGTAGACGCGTTCGAAGAGGTCTGGATCGTCGATCCAGCGTCCGGCGATCTGGGGGGTCAGCGACGACGTGGCCCAGGTGTCCATGATGTCGGGGTCACCGACGAAGCCGCCGGGTTGACCCCGTTGTGCCTCGTCATAGCCATCGGGCACGTCGGTCGACGGGTCGATGGGCAGGGCTGCGGCATCGGGAATGAGCCGCTTGTCGTACTGGACCTCGCCGTTCTGGTCGACCTGGTACCACACCGGAATCGGAACTCCGAAGAAGCGCTGGCGGCTTATCAGCCAGTCGCCGTTGAGGCCCTCGACCCAGCTCTCGTAGCGCTGGCGCATGTACGACGGGTGCCAGGTGAGCTGGTTGCCGCGTTCCACCAGCTGGGCGCGCAGCCCCGCATCGCGGCCGCCGTTGCGGATGTACCACTGCCGGCTGGTGACGATCTCGAGCGGTCGATCGCCCTTCTCGAAGAACTTGACCATGTGCTCGATGGGTCGGGGCTCGCCGATGAGTATCCCCTGCTCTTGCAGCAGTTCGACGATGCGGCCCTTGGCCTGCTTGACGGTCTTTCCGGCGATCTCGCCATAGTTGGCGTTGGCGGCGTCGACGTCGGTCGACTCCCAGCCCGGGGATCCCCACTCGACGTGGGTCAGCCGGCCACGGCGATCGATGACCGAACGGGTGGGAAGGTTCAGCTCGCGCCACCAGGTGACGTCGGTTGTGTCGCCGAACGTACAGATCATCGCGATGCCAGAGCCCTTTTCGGGATCGGCCAGGTGGTGGGGCCTGACCTCGACCTCGACGCCGAACAGTGGCGTTATGACCGTCTGGCCGAACAGGGGCTGATAGCGCTCGTCGTCGGGGTGGGCGACCAAGGCGACACAGGCGGGCAGCAGTTCAGGGCGGGTTGTCTCGATGACCACCGGACCCTGGCCGTCGGCGCGCTGGAACGGGATCTTGTGATAGGCGCCCGACTGTTCCTTTTCTTCGATCTCGGCCTGTGCGACGGCGGTTTGGAATGTGACGTCCCAGATTGTCGGGGCCTCGGCCTGGTAGGCATCCCCGCGCTCGAGATTGCGCAGGAACGCGGTCTGGCTGGTGCGCTGGCTGACCTCGTCGATGGTCGCGTATGTCATCGACCAGTCGACCGACAGGCCCAGCGTGCGCCACAGGTGTTCGAAGGCCTGCTCGTCTTCGAGGGTCAGCTTGTGGCACAGATCGACGAAGTTCGGGCGGGAGATCGGCAGTGCCTGCTTTCCGGGCTTGGCCGGAGGCTTGAAATCTGGGTCGTGGGGAGCCGAGGGGTCGCAGCTGACGCCGTAATAGTTCTGAACGCGGCGCTCGGTGGGCAGGCCGTTGTCGTCCCAGCCCATCGGATAGAACACCTCTCGGCCTGCCATCCGCTGGTAGCGGGCGACGGCGTCTGTGTGGGTGTAGCTGAAGATGTGACCGACATGCAGCGAGCCGCTCACCGTCGGCGGCGGAGTGTCGATGGCGAAAATCTCGTCTCGGGTCTTGGAACGGTCGAAGCGGTACGTCCCGGCGGACTCCCAGACCTCGTTCCAGCGCTCTTCCATACCATCGAGCGTCGGCTTGTCGGGCATCTTCGTCATGGGGTTCAACGCTACCCAGCCCACGCCGGGCCTAGAGCCACCTTTTCCAGTCGGTGGCCGGGTATCCGGCCGGTGGCGATGTCGAAGTGTCACTCTTTGAGCGATGGGTCTGCTGTCGAGCGGGGATGAAAGCCGCGGTTCTGCCGATCGGACGCTCGCTGTCGAGCGCCGCGATGCTTCGCTGGTACGCCGCGCCAGAGGTGTTGCTGCAATAGCTATCGCACTGTTGCTGGTGACCGCTCAGCTACCAGACGATCCCGCTCCCATCGTCGATCCGGCCGTCGTCGCGGTTCTGGTGGGCCTCGGGCTGATGCTGGTAAACGTTCTCGACCCGGCCAGGCGCGACGGCGTGCCGATGTCGGTGTTGCGGCGGGCCGCGTTGGTGCAACTGGTCATCGACTCGGCGGTTGTGGTCGGTGTGGTGTGGTTGGCCGGTGCCGATCCCAGAGGTCCGCTGTGGGTTCTGCTCGTGCTTCCGATCCTCGAGGCCTCGCTGCGATTCGGTGGTCGGGCGGCGATGTTGACGCTGGGGGCGATGGCGGTCGACTACGTATTGCGCGATCTCTATTCGGCCGCTCGCTACGACACGGTCACGTTCTCTCCCGCCGTTGTCGTGCAGCGTGTCGGGGCTTTGGCGGTCATCGGCATCACCGCTGGTTTCATGGCTGCAGAACTGGCCAGGGAGGCCGGCCGGCACCGCCAGGCACGTCGTTTGGCCGAGCGCCATTCGGCCACGCTCGAGGTGGTGGCCGAGGCAGCCCGCAAGATGACGTCGCTGGATCGGGTGTCTGTGCTGCGCAGTCTCAGGTCGTCGGCACGTCAGTTGGGGTTCGACCGCGTCGCCGTGGCGCACTGGAACGGTGCGGTCTGGCGGGCCGAGGTGGTTGCCGAAGGAGAGGCCGACGACGACGAGATGTCGAGCCTGTCGGAACGCATTGCCAGAGATGTGGCTCGCAGCGCCCGCCCTTTGACCCTCGGGCCAGAACAGATTTCCAAGCTGGTGCCCGGCTGTGGTCTGGCAGCGGCCGCAGCGGTTCCGGTCAGGTCCGAGGGCGAGGTTGCGGCCGTTCTGGTCGTCGGTGGCGTGGTGTCAGACGAGGTGCTGGGCGCGCTCGAGCTCATGTCGGCTCACGCCGGCGTGGTGCTGACCCATGCGTCTGCCCACGCCGAGATCCAACGCCTGCAGAGCGAGCTTCAGCACCAGGCGTTCCACGATGCGCTCACCGGGCTGCCCAACCGAGCCAGCTTCGCCGCCCGCTTTCAGCGCCGCCGCGACCGCAGGGCCGACGATGCCAACGGCGTGGCGGTGTTGTTCATGGACCTCGACGGTTTCAAGGTCATCAACGACACCCTCGGGCACGCCGCGGGTGACGAGTTGTTGTCTGCGGTTGCCGTTCGGATTCGTGAGGCGCTGCGGCCCACCGACACCGTTGCCCGCCTGGGCGGCGACGAGTTCGTTGCGCTTCTCGAGAAGGTCACCGATGTCGAGGGTGCTCGCGCGGCCGCCGAGCGGGTTCTCGAGGCGCTCGAGGCCGACTTCGTGCTGACGAAGGCCCGGGTGCGCCTCACAGCATCGATCGGCGTGGCCTTCCGTGAGCAGCTGCCCGACGATGTCGACGAGCTTCTGCGAACAGCCGACGAGGCCATGTATGAAGCCAAGCGCGAGGGCAAGGCGCGCGTTGTGGTGCTCGACGATCCAGATGCGTCGATGGCCCACACCCATCTCGAAGCGGGTTGAACTCCTTGTTACCCACCGGTAACTTATAACTCGTTACCCACTGGTAACAAGGTTCCCGCACGCCGACGGGTCAGCCCAGCGGCGACCGACAACGGAGGGTCCGATGGACTTCTCGCTCGAGTTGAACGAAGACCAGATCCAGCTCCAGAAGTGGGTTCACGATTTCGCCGAAGACGTCGTGCGCCCCAACGCCGAGGAATGGGACGAACGCGAAGAGTTCCCCTACCCAATCGTCGAGCAGGCCCAGGCAATCGGCTTGTACGGCTGGGAGTTCATGGCCGAGGGCATGATGAACGACCCAACGGGCCTCACTCTTCCCGTTGCCATCGAAGAGCTGTTCTGGGGCGATGCCGGCATCGGCATGGCCATCATGGGCACCGGTCTGGCCGCGGCGGGTATCGCCGCCTCGGGCACGCCCGAGCAGGTCATGGAGTGGGTGCCCCAGTGCTATGGCACCCCTGGCGATCTCAAGCTCGGCGCCTTCGCCGCATCCGAGCCCGATGCCGGGTCTGACGTCGGTGGCTATCGCACCCACGCCGTCTACGACAAAAAGACCGACGAATGGGTGCTGAACGGCACCAAGGCGTGGATCACCAACGGCGGTATCGCCGATGTTCACGTGGTGGTGGCCGTTGTGGCTCCCGAGTTCGGATCGAAGGGTCACGCCTCGTTCATCGTTCCCCCCGGCACCAAGGGTCTGTCGATGGGGCAGAAGTACAAGAAGCACGGCATCCGTGCGTCGCACACAGCCGAGGTCGTCCTCGACGACGTTCGTGTTCCCGGCAGCTGCCTGCTCGGTGGCAAGGAAAAGCTCGACGAGCGCCTGGCCCGTGTCCGCGAGGGCAAGTCCGGCAATGCCCAGGCCGCCATGCAGACCTTCGAGGCGACCCGGCCCGCAGTGGGTGCCCAAGCCCTGGGTGTCGCACGAGCCGCGTATGAATACGCGCTCGAGTACGCCAAGGAGCGCCACGCGTTCGGTCGGCCGATCATCATGAACCAGTCGATCGCCTTCATGCTCGCCGACATGGCCACCGAGATCGACGCCAGCCGCATGCTGATCTGGCGTGCCGCCTGGCTCGGCAAGCAGCGCAAGTTCAAGAACGCCGAAGGCTCGATGGCCAAGCTGAAGGCCGGCCGCACCGCTACTTGGGTCACCGAGCGCGCCATCCAGATCCTCGGCGGCTACGGCTACACCCGCGAGTACCCAGTCGAGCGCTGGCACCGTGACGCCAAGATCCACGACATCTTCGAAGGCACCGAGCAGATCCAGCAGCTGGTGATCAGCAGGGCGATCTCCGGTCTGCGCATCGAGTAGCGCTTGCAGGGGGTTTGTGCGGATTTCGGGTCGTTCGGTACCCTCTAGTCCAGTCGCTCTCCTTCGAGGACGACTTCTGTTTGCTCGGTGGCTTGCACGACTGCCCTTAGCCGGTTGCCGAAGTCTGCCAGTCTTTGGTAGGTCGTGAGCAGGTGCAACGTTGACTCGTGCTGGCCTTCGAGAAGGTCGAGATCCAGGTCGGTTGCGAGGTGGACGCGCACGTTGATCTGTCCCCGATTCCCGTAGGGCACGACCGTCACACCAACGAGTTCTCTGTAGGAGTCTCGGGCTTCGATGCCTCCCGAAAGCGTCGGCAGGTCGTCAGCGTCGAGGGGGAACTGTGTGAGCCGGTCCGCGAATTCAACGACTGTCTGATCGGCGAACCAGGCACGTCCCGTGCCAGCGAAGCCCTGGGAGTGGCATTTCAGGGCGAGCCGGCCGGTTCCGTCGTGATCGTGTTGCCAGCAAACGGCCAGCTGGTCGCCAGTCAGGATCTCGGCCCGAGTGGCCCAGGTCTCGATCTCGACTCCTTCGTTTCTCCTGGCCGTCTTGAACCAGCTGGCAAGGTCGGCCCAACCGATGGTGGTGCCGACGCCGAAGCGGGTTTGGAGGTGCAGATCCAAAGCTTCGATGTAGCGGTCGAGCGTGGGGTTCTCCCAATCTGATTGTGATCTGCGGAGGTCGTGCCGTAGCGCCCGGAGGACGTCGCAAAGCTCTGCTGCCGTTCTGACCGGGTATTCGTCTGATAGTGGATCGATGAATCCCTCGCTCCACAGCTCGGTTTCATCGCTGGACACGAACTGCTTGACCGCGTCTCGGGTGAACGGAAGGCCAGAAGCTGGAAAGTCCCGACCGAGGAACTCGAACAATGAGTCGATGTCGTGGGGTCCCAAGGATGCCTTGTAGCCGGCAAAGTCATCCTGCGTTTCGCGCCACGAGGCGTAGCGCTTCTTGGACAAGCACATACCCGTGCTCGTATAGACAACTGTCAGCGAAGCCACTGGGCCACACTAGATCGAAGCGCTCGTCGGGCCGGTGGAAGGGGTCGCCGGTGCCGTCGATTGCTGTGCCAGTCTTGCATGGTGTTCGGCAAGCGGAGACGAGAGCGGGCATCGATGGTGTCCGATCCTGTGGAACTGCTTGGTGAGGTCGAGTTGTCGTCTGGGACCCTGGTCGTCATCGACTTCGGATTGCTGGGCATGTGGTCGCACTCGGAATCGCCTCAGATCGAAGATGGTGATCCCGAGCTCGCCGAGCGGGCGAACTCGGCAGTCGACCTTCAGATCGTCGGACCCGATGCGACCGAAGTCGCTCGTCATCTCGATCTCGCCGCAGCGAAGGAGACGTTCGTCTTCGACATGCCGCCCGACGGAATCGACACCGTGCGCTCGAAGGTCGCCTCGGTCTGCGACTCTCTCGGGCTAAAGGCGCGAGTGGTGGAGGTCGACCGCATGCCGCACGGCGAGCGCGTGGCTCGACTGGTTGCGCTCCAGCCGGTCGGCGTCGAGGTGCCGTTCCACGGACCATGGGCAGTGGCCGCGGGCGGATTGCCAACGGGGGTCGCGCTGCCGGTCCGCGGCGTTCGGATGCCATCGGACGCGCCGGATGCGGGTCGCTGGAAGTCCGTGTGGCTCGATGTCGCCGATGGTGCTGTCGCAGACTCGATCGAGATGGGCCATGTGCCGGTCGACGAGGCCCGGCTGATGCTGTGCGACCTCGATCTGCTCGGCGCGTGGGTGCACAACGAGTCGCTCGACGGCCTCTACGACGTCGCGTTCTGGGGGCGCGATGCTGTCGAGGTCGCCTCGATCACCGGTGCGACGCAGGACCCATTGCTAGGAAACGATGCATTCGGTTGGGCCGACCTCGGTCTCGACCGTGCGCGAGAGGTCGTGACCGAGATTTGGGAGGTTGAACAGGCTGGCGAGTTGAAGTTCGCTGCCGACGTCAGGCCGAACAGCCACCACCATCAGATCCTCCGGCAAACGGTCAACTCACCGACGGAGTCGGGTTCGATCGAACTCGCCGGGGGACGTGGCGTCGGCTTCTTCACGACATGGGGCGACGGCGTGTTTCCCGTCTACCGAGATGTCGCCGCGGACGGGACGCTCCTGCGGGTCCGAGTCGAGCTCGGCAGCGCTGAGATCGTGGCTCGTTCGAGGCGACTTGAAGAACTCTGGTTCGGCAGCCTGTCCCAGCTGGCCTTCGTGAGCGCAGCAGTCGCCAACGACGGGGCGCCCGTCGGCTTCGTGTATCGCGAGCCCACCGATCGAGAGAATGACAGCGGCTGGTGTGTGCTTGCCGGCAACGAGTCCGACGAGTATCTCGATGATCCGGCCAACTTCGTTCTCCTGCCGCTCCGCAATGTGATCGCGTTCGACGAGCAGCTCGAGGAGTTGTTCTCTCGACCGGCGCCCGTCGCGTTCGAACGGGCGCCCACCGGTGAGCTCCGCGAGTGTGAGCCGCCCGCAATCCGGGACTGAGCAGCGTGCGGGCGCGTCCCCGACGTGTGGCCGGATCCTCGAGCTCGTTTCAAACCTGAGGAAGACTACATCAGAGCCGAGGCGATCAAGGCGGCGCAAGGTCTCACGTCCGCCGGCTATATGGTTGGTCTGTCGGGCGTAGTCGCTCGCGATCGCAAGGTGACCTTCAGGCTTGGTGCGCCGGAGCCAGCGGCGTCATAGCCAGGCAATCTCGGGTCTGCGGATCGAGTAGTTCTGTGCCCTTGCCATCACGGTCGTTGCGCCAGGATGGCTAGGAAGGGCGGTTGCTCTTTGTGGATCTCTGCGAGTGGCGGCGATATCCACCGGAGCAACTCGACACAGTCATGCCAGACCTGCCCGAGCGGGAGCATGGTTGTTGTGCCCGGCGCCTGGATTCCGTCGATGATCGGCTCGTGGTGAGCGCAGCGGTTGCGAAGCCTCTGGAAGGTCTCTGCCCGAGCGTGAACGTCCTTGCGGGTCGGTCGTCGTGGCTCGCCGTTTCTGTTCAGCTCGCCGGTCGCGAAGCCACGTCGCAGCGCAGGTCGCCAGAGTCGGCGGTCATAGTCGATCGAGCGCCCGAGGGCGGAGTGGCCGCCTTTGCTGAGGAGCCGTACCCAAGTGCCCAGCGACAGCTCAGAGATGACCTTGCCTGCACCGACCGAGCCCTTGTCGAGCTTCCTTCTGTACTTCTGCACGACGTCGGTGAGCATCTCCGCTGTGATGTCGTCGAGAAGCAGAGACGAGCTCGTCCACCACGTCTCCGAGCCGCAGAGGTCGGTCAGCTGCTGGTGAATCGTGTTGCGTAGCGCCACCTCCAGGTCTGCAGCCAGAGGTGCGAAGCTGCTGGTGAGTTCTATGTTCCAGCGGTACAACTCCCAGGCGTGCCCGTCGTCCGAGGCGGCAGCGCGGAAGCGGTCGAAGCGCGGTGTGGAGACCGCCGACTCGATCGCAGGGTTGAAACTCATCCCGGTTGATGGTACAGTCCGAAGTAATTCCCCGGTGTCGCTAATGCTTCGGCATGCGCCCGGGGTATTGATTTTTTCGGTCTGAGCGACCGCCCCCCGTCACGCTTCGGCGCCGCTGGCGCCCGAAGGGTTCCCGAAGCGTGACGGGGGCGGCAACCCGATTCACGAGGAATCGACGGGCCGCCGCAATACGGACGATGCTCCACGGCGCGTTGGTGGGTGCGGTGGCACTCAATCCGGGTCGTAGAGCCCGAGGCGCTCGGTCTCGCGCACGAGTTCGTCCATGACCGCCGGCGGGCTGGCGGCGACGATGTCGTTCCGAAGAACCAGCTTCGTTCCTCGCTCGACGGGCTTGCCCTCGTTGAGGATGCCATGGTCGAACACGACGATCCGACCGGACTTGACCGCAACGGTCTCGCCGTCGATGACGGTTTCGCCCCCGACGCATTCCTCGGTCGGCAGATAGGCGAGCAGCGTCAGGAGGCTCCGTCGCGACTCGTCCGGCCGCCAGGGTTCGTCCTCGTGCTCGGAGAATGCGCCGCCCATCGAGTACAAGTAGAACCGGCTCAGAGGATTGCATCCGAGGAAGGTCCACTCGTCGATCGGCGGATCGAGTCGGGGCGTACCGGGGCCACCGAACCACTCGCCAGGCCGTCCCAGATACGGCGAGACCGCGTCCCAAAGCAGCTCGGCGATCTGAGGCGACTCGACGACAGCTCGTTGCCGTGCGGTGAAGGCACCTCGGTTCAGGTCTTGCGGTTCGAAGTCGGCTGAAGCGGCGGCGTCGCTGATCGCCGCCAGATCCGTTTCCGAGAGCGCGCTATCGAGCACGCGAATGTCTCGGCGCCGACGCTCGAACTGCATGAGTTGAGAGTACGACGCGGAAGATCCCGTGGAGGCCAGGTTTGCTAGGCGATGCTCCTGGCCGTGTTGCGTTGTGCTGGATGGCCGTTCTCGGGACGAGCCGGCCAATGCCATTCGGGCCGCAGCGACATCACCTCAGTTGCACCGACTGATCTACGTCTCTGAGCCGGTGCGGTGCTCCCGTCTGCATCGGTTCCCAGCCCGACTCGAGGGCGAACTTGATGATCGACGAGACAGCTGCGGGTGACGTGGGGCGTTCCTCGCCCCACGTCTATGGTCCAGTTTGAGCTTCGAGTCGCTGGCCCGAACCCGATCCATGTTGAACAGTGACCATCGCGTAGCCGCTGTCCATCGACAAGGCCCACCGGTATGGCACCCCGTCGACGACGATTCTTCGGGAGTTGCGCTTGGAGAGAGCCATGTACGCGACCATAGTTTTGGAGGCGAGAGCTGCGAGGACGATCCCTACTCCCATCCCTACTTTCGGCTCGGAGAAGGGATGAACAGCGGTTTGCATCGGAGAGCTGTAGTCAGCGTTTCCCCTGGTCAGGCAACGAAAACGGCCACAGCGGTCACCAGTGGCTAAGTCTCGGAAGACCCACTACATCTTCGAAGGCACCGAGCAGATCCAGCAGTTCGTCACCAGGAGGGCGATCTCCGGTCTGCGCATCGAGTAGCAAAGACCAGCTCAGACCAGGTTTCTATGTCTAGGGAGGTGGACACCCGGTCCACCTCCCTTTCCATCTCCCGATTCGATGTGTCCGATGTGAACGCTCTCGAGCCGACCGAGCTCCACCTGCGGCGTGGGCGAGTTGCTCGATCCCGGCTCACACCTCGTGATCCGAAGTCAACGTGATGCCAGTCGAGTTTGGTGTTGTATCGGACCAGACTAACCCGTCCCATCGGAACAAGTAGGTGCGAATGACCACGTCATCTGGGCCGCCGTAGATGGCGACGTCCACAGCGACCACATCGGATCGGTCGGTGTCGTATGTCGCAGATGCGGCGAACAATCTGGCTCCATTGGGGAGCTGAATGCCGAGCGGGGGGTTTCAAGGACGTCGACACTTGGAACGGCCGTAGCTCCGCCGTGGCGGATGAGCTCGACGAGGAGCTCATCGGACACCGGAATCAACACGTTGCCGAGGGGTGAAGGTACCTCGGTTCAGGTCTTGGGGCTCGAAGTTGGCAGAACGAGCGACCTCGCCGATAACGGCCAGGTCGTCGTCGGAAAAGGCGTCGTCGAGCACGAAGATGTCCGGTCGAACCCGAGATGCGCTCATGTCTAGAAGTCTGGCTCAAGGGCCGCCGGGTTGGGGATCGCATCTTCCCGGCCCGGCTTCGAGGGGATCGACGAGGGTGCAAGACTCTTCCGGTGGAGTGGACCGACGACATGACCTTGCGCTTGGCACCAGGGACCACGACGCAGGAGCTTGCGGCGTTCCTTGGTGAGGCTCGGTCGGGAGACGCGTCTCGGCGCAGCACCCTTCTCGGGTTGGCGGAACGGTTCGGCTTGTCGTTCGAGGACGCGCGGTTGTGCATGGGGCGACACGAGGCGGGAATCGTGCGTGCTCGCTCTGGGAACTCAGCGAACGAGCCAGACCGAGCGAAGGATCCAGTCGCGTGGTTGTCGTATCAGCAGGAGATGGGCTTCTCAGCTGGCGACGACGTCGATCCGTTCTCGCTCGCGCAGCGCGAGCAGGCAGCAGCGCTCCTCGACCGAGCGCGTCGCAGAGAGCCGACCAAGGGCACGGAGGACGTTGGTGTAGCGATCATCGCCACAGAGTTGGCCGCTACGTCGACGGAACCCGACGTGAACCGCTACTACCTCCTCCTCGAGGCTGCGACGGCCGTATCGGTGGCCGCCGAGACTCTGATCGACACGCTTGGCAAGCAACCGTGTGCCCAACAGGGTTCGCAGCAATGGGCCGACGGCCTTGCGCTTGCAGGTGCTGCTCGCGCTATCACAGCGAAGTTCGCCGCTCAGCCCGATCCGGAACTGGAGGAACGCGGGCTCGCTCTCGTCGGTCGGATCGTCACCCGGGTGCTGGGCCAGTCGTATGCGCACGTCGGCCGAGCGATGTATGAGTCGGCACTTTGCATTCAACGCAACGGCGACCCCAATCGGGCTGCCGAGCATGTCGACGCTGTGCTGACAGACTTCGCGCCGCTCCTGCGCCGGTTCGAGGACGAGGACCCCGTCGACGAGGACGTCATCGCGCTTGAGTATCTCCGAAGCTGCATCAAGCTTGTCGCACAGGTTCGCGGGAGCAGCAGCGAACTTCGGTCGCTTCTCAGCCAAACTGAAGAAGCGCTCGCCCGCGGCATCTTGGAGTGATATCCGAACGGTCGGCCATCCCTACTTTCGGCTCGAAGCAGGGATGATCAGCGGTCCGCAGCGGACACCTCGAATCAGTGTTTTCCCTGTTCAGGCAACGAAAACGGCCACAGCGGTCACCAGTGGATAAGTCTCGCGATCTCCGGTCTGCGCATCGAGTAGGAAAGCTCAGCTCAGACCAGGCTTCTGTGTCGCTGCGGTTCCGAACCTCCAGCGTCTTTGCGAGAATCACTTCGTGGCTTCGCTGGGCGGTTCGCTCGTCAACGAGATGTTCGACTTCGACGGTGGCCGCCGCGTGACTATGTACGTTCCACCTGGTCCGCCCAGGTCGGTCGTCTATGCCGCCGATGGCGGGTGGCATACCGAACGGCTTGCTCGTGCACTTGAGACTCCGCCGGAGAATCCGTCGACGGTGATCGTCGGCGTTCACGGCCTCGACGATGACGATGGGCGCCTCCACGAGTACGTCGAATCGTTCGGACGTGAGCGCTTCGAGGCGTTCGAACGGTTCTTCGTCGACGAGGTGAACGCGTGGGCGACGTCTGAGCTGGGCGTTCGGCTACCCGCCGAGCGCACTGCGGTCTGGGGCGCCTCGTTGGGTGGAGAGTTCGCTCTGGCCATGGGGTTGCGCCACCCGGCGAAGTTCGGCGCCGTCCTGTGTGCCTCGCCAGGTGGTGGCTTCACGCCAACCAGTTGTGAGCTGCCGTCTGAGGTTCCCCGCTCCTATCTGGTCGGCGGAACGCAGGAGCAGTGGTTCTTCGACAACGCGACGAGGTGGGCGGACGCACTAACCGATGCGGGTGGAGACGTCGTAATCGAACAGCGCGACGGAGAGCACGGCGGCGAGTTCTGGTACGACGAGATCCCCCGGATGATCGCCTGGGCATTCACCCGCTGACGCCAAGCCACGGACCACGGCACCGCTGTACGCTCGGCGCGTGTCCGACCACAGCGAAGTCATCGAGTGGATTGCCGATTCCGATCCGGCGCTGCAGTGGCAGGTCGCGCGCGACCTGCTCGACGCACCTGAGGTCGAGTGGGCGTCGATTCGCTCACGCATCGAGTCCGAAGGTGTGGGAGCCGCGCTGTTGTCTCTGCAAGGCTCCGACGGCCAGTGGTCTGGGGGAGCGTTCGTGCCCGGCGGCTACGACTGGAGCCGAATGCGGGAAGAGGGCCAGCCGTGGACCGCTACCACCTGGGCGCTGACGCAGCTTCGTGAGTTGGGGTGGGATCCTTCTTCGCCCCGAGCTCGCGAGACGGTTCGGCTGGTGGGTGAGAACGCCCGCTGGGACCACGATGGCCAGCCATATTGGTCGGGCGAGGTCGAGGAGTGCATCAACGGCCGGACGGTTGCCGACGGTGCGTACTTCGGTGTCGACGTCGCCCCGATCGTCTCGCGACTGGTAGGCGAGTCTCAGCCCGACGGCGGGTGGAACTGCGAACGGTGCAACGGATCGATCAGGTCGTCGTTCGCCACCACGATCAACGTTCTGGAGGGCTTGCTCGAATTCGAGCAAGCGACCGGTGGCACAGCCGAGTCGCGCGCTGCTCGGCGGCGGGGCGAGGAGTACTTGCTGCATCGTCGTCTGTTCCTGCGGGCCTCTACCGGTGAGCCTGCCGACGCGCAGTTCCTGTCGCTGACATACCCGACCCGCTGGAGGTACGACGTCCTCCGGGCGCTCGACTATTTCCGGTCCGCAGCTCGAGCCGATGGCATGGCCCCCGATGAGCGTCTCGCGGAGGCGATCGAGCTGGTGCGTTCGAAACGCGACGAAGCCGGTCGATGGCGCATGGATTGGAAGCCCCGTGGGCCGACGTTGCTAGACCTGGACGAAGGGCCAGGCCACGCGTCTCGCTGGATCACCCTGCGAGCACTTCGAGTCCTGCGCTGGTGGGACGATCACAACGACAGGCGCGCCAGCTAGTCGACTTCGTTGTCGTGGCGCCTGCGGTGGCATGGGCTGCAGCGGAGCTGGAGTTCGTCGGTGTGGGTGCGTCGGGTTTGGTGCCACGGCGGGTTGTGGTCGAAGGTCAGCAGATCCGATCGCCCACAGTCGATGCAGGCGCGATCGCGTTCTTTGACGAGCCGCTTCTGGCGCTTGTTCGGCAGGCGGCGCCGGGTGGAGGCGTTTACGGGCTTGCGGTCTGCGCCGTGGATGAGGAGCCGCACAAACGACCGGTCTAGAAGGCGGGCGACAGCCGATTCGGTCACGGGTGTGCCGTCGTCGAGCGTGCACCCGTCGCCGCGGACGTGGACCACGACCTCGTAGTCGATGTTGCCCCGCCCACCCCCGCCGGTGCCGTCGATGAGTCGGGCCAGGGCGTCGTGGCGCTGCTGGGCAACCGTTGGCCAGGTGCCGTCGGGCTCTCGCTCGAGCTTGGCGCGCATGACCTCGCTGTCGATGGCAGCCTGAAGGGCTCCGCCGATGATGCCGTTGGTGCGGATGGTGGTGGTGCGTGTGCCGTCGGCGTGATTGCGGATGTGAACCGAACGGTCTCGTCGATGGCGAGCGTCTATGACCTCGCCGGGCTCGTTGGCCATGGTCCAGGCCGCTATTGCTTCTGGAAGGTTTGCCGCTGGAACTCGCTCGGCCAGATCGAGAAGCTCGGCCTCGTTCTCGGCGGTGAGGTATCGGGTGAGGACCTGGATCTTGGCGTAGCTGAGCCTGCCTTCTGCAAATGCGCTCGCGGACGGACCAAATGCGCCGAGAGTGCGACCGATGCGTATCCACTCACGCACAGTGCTGGGGGCGACGTCGAGGCGTTCGGCAAGCCAATGGGCAGCCGACGGAGCACCTTGGGCGATCCACACGGGACCGTCGGCGAATCTCGCCGACCCGATGCACAGGTCGAAGTGGCCGCGGGAGATTCGCCTTCCGAGCTCGACCAGGCCTTGAGCCACCCTCGTCTCGGTCGCGAGTTGCTCTACATCGACCATCATTTCTTGCCCCTCACCGTTGTTTCTGCTGCCTTTGGTGGCTCTGACCGCTTTTGGCGTAGGCCAAAAGCGTACTGAGGGGGTGGGACAGCAAATAAGGACCCCAAACAGCACAAGAAGTAGTGAGGTGACATCGGAGGGTGAAATCCGTCCGTTCGCGAACGGAAATCAGGACCGAGTCTGGAAAGAGGCCATGCCATGGACACTTTGATTCAGCACCATGGCGGCATGAACGCACAAACGATCCCTGAACACCGAGGCGACACTGATCCCCGAGTCCTCATCGGTCGCGCCGTCGAAACCGCCGGCTCCGTAATCGGCGCAGTTCGACCCGATCAGTTGGACTCACCGACGCCGTGCACAGAGATGGACGTCCGCGCCATGCTGGGCCATCTCGTCGGCGTCATCGACCGCATCGCTGCCCTGGGGCGAGGGGAAGACCCCTTTTCCGTGGTGGAGGTCTCTGCCCCTAACGATGACTGGTCCCAAGCCTGGAAGGCGTCGGCGCGCAGCCTCGTCGATGCCTGGCAGGACGATGCCGTGCTCGACCAGCCGATGGAGCTGCCCTGGATCCAGGGCGATGGCGCCAAGGTGCTCTCTTCGTATTACTCCGAGCTGACCGTTCACACGTGGGACCTGGCCGTGGCAACTGGCCAGCGGCCGGTCTGGGACGATGACGTGGTGTCAGCGGCTCTGGAAACCGGCAGCTTTCTCCCCGCCGAGAATCGGTTGGCCCTGTTCGAGGAGATCTCCGCAGCAATGGGCCTCGACGAGGTGGGGGTGCCGTTCGCCGATGCGATCCAGACGTCTGATGATGCTCCGGCCATCGACCGCCTGGTCGCCTGGAACGGTCGCGACCCCGGCTGGGGCTAGCTGTGCTGGTCGATCCAGTCGACCATGGCCGGTACGCCCTTCTTGTGAGCAGTGCGACCGATGAACAGCCCGACATGCCCGGCGCTCAGCTCGAGGTCGGTCACATCGTCAGAGCCGAGCAACCCGCTGAGGGGCCGGGTTGCGTCGGCGGGCACGATGTGATCCTTGGTCCCGAAGACGTTCAGGAACGGAACCTCGATGTCGTTCAGCGATACCCGTCGCCCGGCCAGCTCGAGCTTGTCGGTCATGAACCCGTTGTCCTTGGCGAGCATCTGGGTCGTCTGGCGAAACGCGCGGCCGGCGAAGGGAATCTGATCGTTGCCCCACATGGTCATGGCGTTGTGAGCGGCCACGTAGTCGTCATTCCACAGGTTGGCCAGCAGGTTCATGTTCGCCGACAGCTCTGCCATGGGCGTCAGGGACCGAATGGCGTCGCCGATGACGTTGCCGGGAACATTGCCCGATTCGTCGGTGACCAGATCGGGGTCGAAGTTGCCGCTTCCGGCTCGAAGCTGCGCCGGCATCTTGTTGTTGTCGACCGGGGTCGCCAGAGCGATCAGGGTGTTGATGGGGTCGTTGGGGTGTGCGGCGGCGTACAACAGGGCCAAGACACCGCCAAAGCAATAGCCGAGCACGTTCGCGTTGTCGGCGCCGCTGAGGTTTGTGGCAAACCGAACGATCTCGGGCAGGTACTGATCGCTATAGGTCTCGAGGCCGTTGTCGGCATCGGCAGCGTCTGGGATGCCCCACTCGACCAGGTACACGTCGAGGCCCCTGTCGAGGAGCACCTCGACCACCGAGTTGCCAGGAACCAGATCGAAGATGTAGCTGCGGTTGACCAGGCTGTGAACCAGGATCAGTGGTGGGCCGCCCCGCCGCTTGTCGCTGCGATAGCGCCACAACTCGACCTTGTCGCGCTGCCACACCGTGTCCTTGGGAGTGCTGGCCAGCGGCGGTCGGTCCATCCGGGCGTAGTGCAGCAGCCCGTTGCGGAACCCCTTGACCGTTCGGGTTGCAGACGTCGACATGCGCTCGACGAGGTCGGCCACCGGGTCCTTCGAGCCCTCACTCATCTTCGTCACCCTTCTGGTCGAGGCCATCGATCTTGGCTTCGAATTCGTCCAGCCGCTTGTTCAAGAGCCTGATCTGGCGTTCGAGACCGGCGATCTGGTTGGAGACATCTCTGACGTCTGTACCCGAAGGCAGGTTCACAGCGTGAAGCTGTCGCTTGATGAAGGTGGCTACGTCGTCTCGGGCACGCTTTTGAACCGCCCGGCCCAAAGTGATCGCTTCGATCACATCGGGGTTGGCAAGCGCCTTTTGCAGCGGGGGAGCCACCTGCTCTTCGACAGCGTCGTATGTCTTCTTCCAGATGGGCGGTTCCATGAGGAAAGCCTAGTGCTGGCGTACTGGGGCGCGCTCGGCCGACCGACCCGGAGACTCGAGACTGCCGGTCAGGCCGCGGCGCCGGTGTCGCTGACGAGTTCGCCCTCGGCGAGCGTTATGACACGATCGAACGCGTGCATCACAGCGTCGTCGTGGGTGGCGACGATGACCGTGCCACCACCCGCCTTGACCTGGGCCAACAGGTCGAGCAGCGTCTGCTTGCCCTTCGCGTCGAGACCCGAGAACGGCTCGTCGATCAGCAGCAGCCGATACGGGCGGCAAACCGCAACGGTCAGGCCGGCCTTCTGGCGAAGTCCGCGGCTGAAGTCGGTCGGCAGATCGTCGATTCGCTTCTCGAGCCCGAAGGCCTCCAACAGTGCGTCGGTGTGCTGCTCGGCGGGCGTGGTTCCGTGAAGTCGGCTCAGGTATTCGAGGTGCTCGCCCAGGCTCAGGTCGTCGTAGAAAACCGGGGTGTCGGGCACGTACGAGACCGTGGCGCGAGATTCTTCGTCGCCGGCCGGTCCACCGGTTATGGCCACCCAGCCTTCGGTGGCCTCGATGAGTCCGGCTATGAGCGAAAGCAATGTCGATTTGCCAGAGCCGTTGTGTCCAACCAGTGCCACCGTCTCGCCGAAGCCGATCTCGAGGTCGATCGGGCCCAGGGCGCGGGTGGATCCATAGTCCTTCGTGAGTGCATGGCACTCGAGAAGCGGGCGGGGTCGACGCTTTGGTTCGTTCACCGCGGGGATCCTCCCTTGGCCTGCGCTGAGGCCTCTTCCATCGACTCCATGATCGAATCTCTCATGCGAATCCAGCCCAGCATCGCCGAGGCGACGATGAGCACTATCACCGCGATGGGCCGGGCCGCGTCGAGGGTCGAATCGCCGCGCTCGAGGGCTCGCTGAGCCACGATGACGGGCAGGGCGCCGCTGCCCGCCAGCACGACTGGCCACACGATCCGGAACAGGGCGGCCGAGCCGGCGATCTCGTCAGGCATGAACAGGCCGTTGCTCGCATCGCCGGCGTCGACGCGTTTGGTGCTGATGGCTCCGCCTGCGACCGCGACTCCGGCTGCGGGCAGAGATGCCAATGCCATGACGGCCAGTAAGTCGACCGAAGCTGCCGTCGCCGCGGAGACTGCGGCCACGATCAGCATCCACACCGTCATCGCTCCGGTGGCGACCAGAAGATGCTGGAACAAGACCGACGCGCTCTCGACCGGAGCACCGTTCAAGAACGACATGTGGTCGATCTCCTGGCTGAACGGCTCGACCATCTCCAAGGAAGCCAGGTAAGAGACAGCGACATAACCGAACGCCAGGGCGGGTGTTCCCTTCCAGGCCCCGGCCATTGCCAGCCCTGCGACCGTCGCCAGGGCCACGACCCGAACGATTCGTTGAATCGGCCACCGCAGGTAGCTGCAGAGGTCGCGGTACAGCACGGGCACTCTGGCGACCAGGCCATTCGGCGAGACACGTACATAGGGTCGCCCCCGCGGCCGCTCGAACCCGAGCTGGCGCCTGAGAAGGATCAACGATCGGATGTCTTGTTGGGCCAGTGCGAAGCGAACCTGGCGGATGAGCTTGGACCGTCGCGATGCTCGCTCGATCGAGAGGCCCCCGATGGCGAAGGCCCCGTAGGTCGCCAACCCGAAGGCAACGATCGGGGCAGCCAGAGCCCACCAGGTGAACTCGACCGGCCACAACGCCATCTGGCCGACCAGCGTGGTGGGAGCCGTAGAGGTGTGGTTGACGACGTCGACGGTCGCCCAAACCACCAGCGCACCCGCCCCGAAACTTCCAACCCAAGCCCGACGTCGCAAGACGGGCAACGATGCCGCCACCAACGCCATGCCGGCCGCTGCGGTCATGATGGTCAGACCGATCAGGGTGCCGCTGCCCAGCCAGGCCAGCGCCGAGCCGGGCAGGCGTCGCTGCACTAATTCGCCGGCCAGCAGCCCCGCCGCGGCCCCAAGCAAGGCAGCTGTGGCCAGCAGACGCAGAACCGCATTGCGGAGGGCAACCCTGCGTGCGATGGGGGTCATCAGAACGTGTTGAAGCTCGGCGGGGTCGAGCGCCAGCGGCCCTCCGCTGGTGCCCGAGCGCACTCCGGCCATCAGAGCCACGGCAGCTCCGAGGCCCAACCACGAAGGGGCGTAGGTCTCGATCCACGAGATTCCGGCCTCACCCGCGGGCGAGCCGTCGATGAAGCCGAGGGCGAGGTAGAAGCCGTAGAGGGCGAACAGCAGGGTCACATAGGCGCGGTACAGGACGTCTCCGACCTTGATGCTGCCCCGGTGCCGCAGGCGTACCAGTGCGCGCAGCTCGGAAAGCGCCCGGACCGGTTGAGAGGGGTCTGTCGGAGTCTTATCGCCAGGCGACTCGTCTTCACGCACTTGCACAACCCTACGTGCTCGTTGTGAGGTCAAAGGGCGCGGCGGTCTGTAAGGATCGACGGTCGTGAGCCAGCCGATCCACGATGACGAGCCCGACACCGGCGAGGCGGTGGTGCGTGCCCTGTTGGCTGCCGATCTTCCCCATCTGGCGAATGCCCCCGTCGAGTACCTGCAAACCTCGGGCACCGACAACGCCATGTGGCGCGTCGTCGTGGAGGGATCGTCCGATCTCGTCGTTCGGTTGCCCCGACGTTCGGGGGCAGCCGGCCAACTGACCCGCGAGGCGGCAGTGATGCAACAGCTGCGAGGGTCCGAGCTGGCCGACGTTGTTGCGGTACCGGCTGTCGTTCATGTCGGTGACCCGCAGCCGGCCTTCGGTCATCCGTGGGCTGTGTATGAGTGGCTCGATGGCGACGACGCCTGGTCGGCACGCGATGGGCTCGACCTCGAACAGCTGGCCGTCGACATCAGCCAAACGGTGGCGCGCATGCGCCATCTGAGGGTCAGCGGCGTGAGACAGCGTCGGCGGGGAGAGCGAGGTGGGCCCATCGAGGCGGTGCTGGAAAGGCTCGACAGGTGGTTGACCGACCCAGCCTGGAACGCCCGGGCCCTTATCGACGTCGACGCCGTTGCCGCCATCGCCGCCCAGGCGGTTGGTCTGCCCGACGCCGAGCCGGTGTTTGTCCATGGCGATCTGATTCCCGGAAACCTTCTGGTGCTCGATGGGCGCCTGTCGGCCGTCATCGACTGGGGCGGGGCCGGTTATGGAGACCCGGCTCAAGATCTGGCTCCGGCATGGTCGGTGCTGGACGGACCCGGCCGCCAGATCTTCCGCCGTCTCGTCGAGGCAGACGACCAGGCATGGATCCGTGGTCGCACGATCGAGCTGGAGCACGCGGTTGGTGCGGTTCTGTACTACGTGCCCAGGGGCCATCAGCTCGGCGACGTGATGGAGCGAACGCTGGGGCGGATCATCGAAGACGCATCCGGGGCTTAGGGTTCATGCCGTGGCCGATATCGAAGACGAACGGGTACGCAACGCTCTGGCGACCGACCTCACCATCGACATCATCACCACCGGTGCCCGCAGCGGCCTGCCCCGTGAGACCGAGATCTGGTTCACGCGGGTCGACGGCGAGATCTACATCTGCGGAACCCCGGCCGAGGACGGGGGAGTGGGCCCCAGATTCCCCCGTGACTGGCTGGCGAACATGAAGGCGCACCCGGAGTTCATCTTCCGCCTGAAAGAGTCGGTGGTCGCCGAGCTGCCGGCACGGGCGGTGATCGTCACCGATGCGCAGGAGCGCCGCCGGGTGTACTCGGCGCCGGAAGCCGGGTGGTACCTCGAGCAGACCGGCTCGCTCGATCGGCTGGTGGCCGACGCCCCTCTGGTCAGGGTCGAGTTCGTCTAGGCGCCGGTCGGCTGTTGTGTCGGCAGCGGGGTTGAAGGCTTGTTCGAGCGTGCCTTGGACAGCAACCACAGGCCGACCCAGCCCTCGCCGATCATCGAAGGTATTGCAACCATGGCCAGGAATGCGCCCGAGTAGGCCTCGTAGTTGGGCATCGCTGCGTTGGCGATGGTGTCGATCACGTAGGTGACTCCGGCGATGGCGACGATGACGCCCATCAGCCG
Organism: Acidimicrobiales bacterium; assembly: GCA_041394185.1. NCBI lineage: Bacteria > Bacillati > Actinomycetota > Acidimicrobiia > Acidimicrobiales > Acidimicrobiales bacterium. The sequence continues at coordinate 625,828 of JAWKIQ010000003.1, read as the reverse complement.
CGAGCCGAGTCCGGTGCGGATGATCATCGAGCCCAACAGCACCAGGTGCAAACCGAAGGCGACCAGCCCGATCAGCCACAAGGCGTCGAACGATTCGAGCGCTGCCGTGACCTGAAGCTCGGCCTGTGCCCTGCCGAGTGTGGCCACGCGCGTGGGGTCATCGACGATGTGCAGGACTTCGAAGAACTCCATGACCGCAACGCCCAGGAACACGGTGTAGCCAAGTCGAGCCCACGCAGCCAGAAGCGACAGGTCGGGGTCGTGGTCTCGAAACACGACGTGCAGCGCCCACGCCACTGCAATGTCGATGACGAACACGGCCAGGAACGCGACCAGCCCCAGGCGAAACAGCCCGGTCGAAGATGCGATGTTGTCGAACGTCGCCGAGGGGTCGTCGGTGACGACCATCGACTCGAGGACCAAGAAGTTGGCGAAGATCGCAAGCGCGAACAGCAGCACATAGCCCACTCCGGCGATCAGGGCCGCCGTCTTGGGACTGGTGGTGCGTCGGGCGGTCAGCGTCGGCCTGGATGCGGTTGTGGCGGCTGCCGACACGGCGGGGTCGATGGTCATGGTGGTCATGGTGAATCTCCTGGTGGCTACGAACTGGTGGGTACGAGCTGGTGGTGTCGCCCTAGCCCCGGGGCCTCACGACGATGGCGGCCTTGCCCTTCAGGCGACCGCTGGCCAGGTCATCGACGGCGCGGGGCGTCTCGTCGAGTGCGTAGGTGCGGTCGAGAACAGGCACCACTGCAGCCGACGACATCAGATCGGCCAGACGGTCGATCCAGCGGTGGCTCTCTTGGCTGATGAACATGGCCAGCCGCTGCTTGATGAAGGGCGACATTGCCGCAGCTCGCATCTGGCGGCCGACACCGCCGGTGAAGCGGTTGCCATCCTCTCCGCCGACGAACACGAGGGTTCCGCGCGGGGCCAGCGCCCTGCGCAGGCGGCGGGTCGGGTTTCGGCCGCCTGCGTCGACGATGACGTCGAAGCGTCGGCTGCCATCGAGGTACGACGAACCGGCTTCGCCACCGTCGTAGGCGATGAACTCGGCGCCGAGGTCGCGAACGACATCGGCCTTGGCGGCGCTGGCCACTCCGGTGACGTCGGCGCCCAGCGCCCTGGCGATCTGCACTGCGTAGCTTCCGACGCCGCCGGAGGCTCCAATGACCAGAACCGACTGGCCAGCCTCGACGCCGGCGACTTCGGTCAGGGCCTGCAGAGCGGTGATACCCGAAATGGCTGCAACGGCAGCGCTTTCGAACGAGACGTTCTCGGGCTTGTGGCTGAGCTTCGCTTCGTCCGCGGCGACGTACTGGGCGTAGGCGCCCGAAGCGATTCCGAATACCTCGTCGCCGACCGCGACACGGGTCACCGAGTCACCGGTTGCGACGACACGGCCCGAAACATCCATGCCAGGCACTGGGTTCTTGGGTTTGGTCAGGCCGTAGCCCGCCAGACGAACCAGGTAGGGCAGCCCGGTCATCAGGTGCCACACCCCTCGGTCGACGCCCGCTGCGTGGACCTCTATGAGGACCTGCTGGTCGCCTATCTCGGGCATCGGGATGGTCTCGATGTTGAAGACGTCGGACGATCCGTAGCGCCGCTGGGTCACGGCGGTCATCGCTGCGTCCTTGCCGTCGGTGCTTTCGCTCGGTTGAAGGGCTGTCTTGTCCATCTCGAATCCCCTGATTCGTACTAAGTACTGGTTGCTTGATCGTCAAGATATTGGTACTAAGTACGATTGTCAACCCGAAATCGCCATTGGACGATCGAGGACACCAAGGAGAACCCACCTTTGGCACAGACCAAGAGGCCCCGCCTGAACCGAGAGCGGGTGTTGGCCGGCGCAATAGAGCTGGCCGACCAGATCGGCATCGAGGACCTGACGATTCGCCGACTCGCAGACCACCTCGAAACCAAGCCGATGACGCTGTACCACCACGTGCCGTCGAAGGACGACATAGTCGACGGCATGGTCGACCTCGTCTTCGCCCAGATAGAGCTGCCTCCCGAAGACCTGGCGTGGGATCAGGCCATCCGGGTTCGGTGCGTGTCTGCGCGCCAGGTGCTGAACCGCCATCCATGGGCTCCGCCATTGATGGAATCGCGGACCACGCCCGGGCCCGCGCTGTTGCGACACCACGACGCGGTGATCGGATGCCTTCTGCGTGGCGGGCTTTCGTTCGAACTGGCGGCTCACACCTACGCGGTGATCGACAGCTACCTCTACGGATTCACGATGCAGGAAGCCAACCTGCCCTTCAGCGGAGGCGAGGAGATCGCCGGTCTGGCCGACGAGATCATGGCGGCAATGCCGGTTGGCGAGTATCCGAACCTGGCCGAATTCACCGTCAACGTTGCGCTCAAACCCGGATACAGCTTCGGCAGATCTTTCGAGTTCGGCCTCGACCTGATCCTGGACGGCTTCGTTCGCGCCGCCGCCGCAGGCTGACCGCGGCAAACTGGTCACGTGGAGCACTTAGCACGACGGGTCGTGGTTACAGGGCGGGTTCAGGGTGTCTGGTACCGCGACTCGTGCATGCGACAGGCGACCCGACTGGGCGTCTCTGGTTGGGTTCGCAATCGCCTCGACGGCACGGTCGAGGGCCAATTCGAGGGCCCGGATGCGGCCGTCGAGGCGCTGGTCGCGTGGTGTCGGCGCGGACCTACGCATGCCGACGTCACCGCAGTTGAAGTGACCGACACCATCCCCTCTGGCTCTGAGTCGTTCTTCATAGCCGAGAGCGTCTGAGAGGCCATCGATGCAATTCGAGTTCCGGCGGTTGTCTCGACCCGACTTCGGACAGTTGTCTGACTGGCTGTCCGAGGCGCACGTGCGTCGGTGGTGGAATCACGACCCGTCACCCGTTGCCGTCGAAGACAACTTCGGTCCCACCGCCGATGGCCAGGAACCGGCCGAGGACTACATCGTCGAGTACACGGGTGAGCCCATCGGGGTCATCCAGTTCTGCATGTTCTCGGACTATCCCGAATACGTGGACGAGATGCGTTCGGTGTACCCGGTCGGTGATGGCGATGCATCGATCGACTACTTCATCGGCCGTGCCGACCTGGTGGGCATGGGCATCGGTCGGGCGATGATCGCAGCATTCGCGCAGACCGTATGGGCCACCAAGCCAGCCGTTCAGCGCCTCGTGGTGCCGGTCAACTCGTCCAACGTCGCGTCGTGGAGGGCGCTGTTGTCGGCCGGCTTCGAGCTCGTGGCTCGCGGCGACATGGTTCCCGACAACCCCGTCGATCGGCCGTTGCACGAGATCCTGCAGCTGACCAGGCCGACATAGCCGAGCCCGGAACCGATCAGTCGGCGACTATGTCGGCATCCAAGAGGATGCGCCAGCTGATCAGGCGCATCTCGCCGTTCACCTCGGTGACGGCAAGCCAGATTTCGCCAGGACCGTTTTCGAACTCCGCCTTGTGGCGTATCTCGGCGATGTCGTATGTGCCGGGCAGACCTGTGATTGGCGTGTTGTGCCACTCCCGGTGGTCCAACTGGGTGGCCTCACCCGTAAGGCGCCCCGAATACGACTCGAGCCCGACCAGCGACGACTCGGTCAGCTCTCTCGACACCAGATCGGTCGGCCAACGGTCCATCAACGCATCGGCCGACAGCTCGGGGAAGACCGCCACGACCGTCTCGTCGGCAAACGCCAGGGCACGGTCGACGTCGTAGCTGAACGGTTCGATTCGGCCCAATAGGGAGTCGTCCCTGGCGTTGTGGGCCACGGCTGCAAGGCCGAGAGTCGCAACTGCGACCGCTAGCAGAGCAGCGGTCTGAGGCAGGCCCCACGAATCTTCTCGGGTGCGCCAGACCACATGAGTGTTGGCCACCCGGTCGCCGACGCGCTGGCGATGGGGGCCCGCCACAGCGGCGACGAAGCCGACCAAGTACAGCACCGGAAATCCATCGACGAGACGGAAGAACGTGCGCAACACAACGGCCTTGAACCCCGGCCTGGCGCCGTCGTCGCCCACCACCTTGAGGCCCAGCAGGCCCTTGCCCGGGGTCGTGCCGGTGATGGCTTCAGATGCCAGGTAGTAAGTCATCGAGATCAGAGTTGCCAGAAGCAGGCGCCCGTTGCTGAGCGTCAACATGCCCGCCTGGCCGCCTTCGTCGCGCAACGTGTACGCGACTATCGACAGCGGCACCAGATCGATCAGCGCGGCCAGCGAGCGGCGTTTCATGGGCGCAGGGTCTGGACGCGACGCTGCGTTGGAGGATTCGTCGTCGGCATCGAAGCCGGCAGGTACCGCTGTCTCCAGCAGCTCGTCGTGCATTGTCATGGTCGTGCCTGTCGGCCGAGGCACGACCAACTTGCCGAGGCCTACAACCAGCGCTCGACCAGCACCAAGTCGTGGTCTTCGGGGTCGGGCCTGCGGGTGAAGCCCAAGCTCTCCATCAGGCTCAACATGTGTGTGTTGTTGCGCATGACCGAGCCCTCCATGACGGTCATCCCGTGGTCACGCGCCGCCCCGAACAGTGCCTTCATCAACCTGGTGCCTATGCCTTGTCGCTGCACCTTGTCGCCGACGACGATGGCGAACTCACAGCTGCGACCGTCGGGGTTGATCACATAGCGGGCCACGCCGGCCTGTTCCTGGCGGCCGTCGATTTCGACCATGGCCACCATTGCCATCTCTCGCCGGTAATCGATCTGCGTGAACTGCACCAGCATCTCGGGGCTCAGCTCGTTGAGAGCGCCCATGAACCGGAACATCCTGGCCTCGTCCGACAGCTCGCGCACGAACGTGGCCTCGCTGTCGGCGTCTTCTGGCCTGATCGGGCGAATCGTCAGCACGCTGCCATCCGACAGATGGTCCTCGATAACGAGGTGCCTGGGATAAGGGTGGATGGCGACGTGGTCGTAGTGACCCTCGCGTGCCGGTGGGCGGGCTATACGGATACGGGCATCGACGGCGACCACTCCGTCCGGCCCTGCGAACAGGGGGTTGATGTCCAGCTCGACGATCTCTGGCATCTCACAGACCAGGTCTGACACGCTCATCAGAACGTCTATGACCGCGCTGCGGTCGACTGCAGGACGGTCCCTGAACGCGTCCAGCAGCCTCGACACCTTGGTTCGGTTGATCAGGCGGTCGGTCAGCACGCTGTTCAGCGGGGGCAGGGCTACGGCGCTGTCCTCCAGAACCTCGACCATCGTGCCGCCCGCCCCAAACAGGATCGTGGGGCCGAACACCTGGTCTCGGCTGGCACCCACGACCAGCTCGCGTGCCGCGTTGACCTGGGCCATCTGCTCGACCGTGACCCCCTTGATGCGTGCGTCGGGGCGCTGCTGGGCCACCGAGTCGACGATGTCGCGAAACGCCCGCTTGACCTCGGCGGCATCGCCGATGTTGATGCGTACGCCGCCAACGTCGGACTTGTGGGTGATGTCGGGTGAGTTGATCTTCATGGCCACCGGAAACCCGACGGTCTCGGCCGCGATCAAAGCCTCGGTGGCAGTGCCGGCCTCCATGGTGACGTTGATGGGGATACGAAAGGCCCGCAACAGAGCCTTCGACTCGACGTCGGACAACATCTCGCGATCGTCGACCAGAGCAGACTCGACGATCATCCGTGCACCTTCGAGGTCGGGTGCGTGCTTGTCGGAGAGGGGTCCGGGTGTCTCCAGCGCCAGTCGTCGGTTTCGGTGGTGTTGCGCCAGGTACGAGAACGCCTCGACCGCTCGTTCGGGGGTGATGAAATCGGCTACGCCACTCTTGGAGAACAGCTTTCGACCCTCGGCGACCGCGGCCTCGCCCATCCAACACGCCAGCACGGGTTTGGCCGGGCGCTGGGGCAGTGCATCGATGACCGCCTGTGCGGCCGCTGTCGGGTCTGTCATCGCCTGAGGGGTCAACATGACCAACACGCCGTCGGTGTTCTTGTCGCCATAGCAGGCGCGCACCGCTGCGCCGTATTCGTCTGGGCCGGCGTCGCCCAAGATGTCGACCGGGTTGCCCTTGCTCCAGTAGGGCGGCAAGAACCCGTCGAGGTTGGCGATGGTGTCGTCGGTGAGGTCGGTCAGATGCAGGCCCATGTCGCCGGCACGGTCCGCGGCCAGCACACCGGCACCTCCGCCATTGGTGATGATCGTCAGCCGGTTGCCGTGGGCCCTGGCAGGCGACGACAGGATCTCGGCCGCAGCGAACAGCTGGCCGAACGTCTGGGCCCGAACCGCGCCGGCACGCTCGAGCGCGGCGTCGAACACAGCGTCTGAGCCGATCAGGGCGCCGGTGTGGGTGTGGGCGGCCTTGGAGCTGGCGATGTGGCGTCCTGACTTCAGCACGATCACCGGCTTGAGCCTGGCTGTGGCGCGCAGGGCCGAGATGAAGTCGGGGGCGTGCTTGACGCCCTCGACATAGAGCAGGATCGCGTCGGTCTGCGGGTCGATCGCCAGGAACTGCATGACGTCGCCGAAGTCGATGTCGGTCGAGTTGCCCAGGCTGACGAGCGCCGAGAATCCGAGGTGGTGTGGTCCGGCCCAGTCCGAGATCGCCGAACACAGCGCTCCCGACTGCGATACCAGGGCCAGGCGGCCACGCGGTGTGCCTCCCTTCAGGAAGGTGGCGTTCATGTTGTGGCCCGGACGCACCAGCCCTACACAGTTGGGCCCCATGAACCTGACACCAGCGTGTCTGGCTGCCGACAGCAGGTCGCGCTCGAGTCGCGCTCCGCTGCCATCGCCCTCTCCGAAGCCGGCCGACAGCACGATTGCGTTGTGTATCCCGACCTCGCCGAGATCGCGGATGATGCCAGGAACGGTCGCCGCCGGTGTTGCGATCACGGCCAGGTCGATCTCTTCTGGCACCTCGTGGATGGAGGCATAGCAGGCCCGGCCCGCCAGCTGATCGTGCTTGGGGTTTATCGGGACTATTGGTCCGTCGAAGTCGTCGGCGATGAGGTTGCCGAACACCTGGGCCCCCACGCTCTGCCCCGATTCGGAGGCCCCGAAGACCGCGATCGAGCGGGGGTTCATCAAACGGCTGAGCGGGCTTGCATCCATGATCTCGGGCCTTCTTTTCGGCTACTTCCACCGTACGCCCGGCGAGCCGCCGGGCTCCACGATTCGGGGTGTGACATTCGCCTGGTGCTCCGAACGGCAGCACTACCATCTCGCCCATGGCGCGCGTTGCGGAATCAGACCTGGTCGATTCGATTTTCGTCGAACGGTGGTCGCCGCGTGCGTTCACCGACGAGCCGGTGACCGACGCCGAGCTGGCCGCAGTTTTCGAAGCGGCTCGTTGGGCGCCATCGTGGATGAACAACCAGCCCTGGATATACCTCTACGCCACCACGCCCGAGGATCGCCAGGCGATGCTGTCGGTGTTCATGGACTACAGCCTGGCGTGGGTCTCCAAGGCCCCGGTTGTCGGCCTGGTGCTGGCCAAGACCGAGCTCGAGGGCTTCATGGGGCGCACCCGCGATTTCGACACCGGGGCCGCAACGATGTCAATGGCGCTGCAGGCCAACCGGCTGGGGCTGCACATGCATCTCGTGGGCGGCATCGTGCTCGACGCTGCGTACGAACTCACAGGCGCCGACCGTGACACCACGGAGATCCTGGCCGGGTTCGTCATCGGGCGGCGAGGCGATCCAGCCGATCTCCCCGAGGGGTTGCGAGAGCGCGAGGCGCCCAACGATCGCAACCCTGTGTCGTCTTTCGCTCACTGCGGCACCAGCCTGCCGCAGTAGCTGGGCTGTTCTCAGCGACCCTCGGCAGCGCGCCTTGCGGCCCGAAAATCTGGGGCTCGCTTCTCGAGAAACGCCGCGATGGCTTCCTTGTGCTCGACCGATTGGTAAGCCTGTTCGAGGGCTTGTGATTCGCGTCGCATCACCACGGACAGGTCTGGTTCGGTCGCGTTCAGCGTCAGCAGACGCTTGACGGTTCGCACCGCCTCGATCGAGTTCTCCGTCATCGATCGCAGACATTCCAGCGCGGTGTCCATGAGCTGGTCGGCGGGCACCGACCGGTCCACCAATCCGATCGTCGCAGCCTCGGGGCCCAGGATCGTCTTGCCGGTCAGGGCGAGTTCTGTGGCCTTACCGAACCCGCAGCGAAGGGTCAGGAACTTGGAGCTCGCAAGCTCGGGCACCACCCCCATCTTGATGAAGCGAGCCGACAACTTGGCGTCGTCGGACGCAATCAGCATGTCGCACGGCAGAGCTTGGGTGAGCCCCACACCGATGGCAGGCCCGTTGATGGCCGCGACCACGGGCTTCGATTCCCGGATCAGCTCGACCCAGTTGCCCATGGTCGGGCGCGACTCGACCGCACCGTCGGTTTGGGCTTTGAACACCGCCTCGACATCAGCGCCGGCGCAAAACCCACGACCGGCGCCGGTCAACAGGATGCCCTCGATGTCGGGGTCGTCGTTTGCCGAGCGGATGGCGTCGGCCATCTCGGCTCCCATCTGATGGGTCCAGGCATTGAGGCGCTCGGGCCGGTTCATCGTGATGGTAAGAACACCGTCGTCGACCGAGGTGAGGATCTGTTCGTAGGCTGCCACGCCCATCGAACGTAGTACCGGTCTGCTGGCGCGAACCAAGTGGGTCAGCGGCGACGCTTCTCGGCGAACATTGCCTGGTCGGCGCGTCGGATCGAGCTGTCGACCGAATCTTCCGGCGACGGGTTGACGAATCCGATCGACGCCTTGGGCCGCCACGACCCTCCCTCGAATTCGACCGGGTCGTCCAGAGCGCCGCGGATTCGCTCGACCAGAGATTGGCCGTGTTCGAGCACACCGTGGCGCAGCACGACCACGAACTCGTCGCCACCCCACCGCCCTACGGCGTCAGAGGGTCGGGTGTGAGCGGTCAGCCGACGAGCGACCTCGACCAGCACCAAGTCGCCGACGTCGTGACCCCACGTGTCGTTGACGGTCTTGAACCGGTCGAGATCCAGGAACACCACCAACAGATCGCCCAGCGACGTGGTCAGGGCATCGCTCAGGAATGCTTCGACGGCGGTGCGGTTCATCAGCTTGGTGAGCGGATCTTGCCTGGCGCGGTCCCTGAGGCGAACCGTCGAGGTGACGTCTTCCAACGAGCCGACGAAGCTCACCTCGCCGTCGCTCGCCTGGGCGACGGTACGCAGGTTCAGCCGCCAATGCGTATCGCCGTCGGCGCCGGTGAACTCGACCGACTGCGAGTCTCGGTGGCCACTGGCGGCCATGCGGGCGAAGAGCGAATCGATGGTGGGCCTAGCGGACTCACAAGCCAGATCCCTGACCCGCTCGACCCGGTCGTGCTCCTCGGCCAGCCGGCTCCACCTGGCGTTGTGGAAACCCACGGCACCGTCGACTCCGCACTGGAATACCGCGGCCGGAACCTCGTCTGCCAGGGCCTGGAAGTTCTCGGCCATCAACCGAAGATTGGCCTGGCTCGTGCGCAGGGCTTCCTCGTCGGCGATCTTGTCGGTGATGTCCCACATCACCACCAGCACGTCGCCCTGACCCGGCAGGGGGTTCGGCCTTCTGGCGTAGGAGTTCTCGATCCATACCGTCGATCCGTCGCGCCTGATCCACTTGCGCCTGCTGGTGATGGTCGCGTTGGGGTCTGCGGCCAATGCCTGTCGAACCCGGATGCTCGCGAGCACGTCCTCGGCCAGGTAGAACTCGGCCGGAAGACGTCCGACCATCTCGTGAGGCTCGTATCCCAGCATCGACATGCTGTCGCCTTCGACCCGCTTGATGACGCCCTCCAGATCGACGTCGAGCAGCATCCATCCCGTTGGGCGATGGCCACCTCCGGGCCCCGCGTCGAGTAGATCGTTCTCGATCAGACCGGTCGGTTCGGCAATGGCCAACATCGCGCCGACATCGGGGTGGTCGCAGAGATTGACGAGCTTGAGGTCGATGTGTTCTCGCTCGCCCACCGGACCGAAGCGAACGTGCTCGCTGATCACTTCGCCAGGGGAGGCGAGTGCACTTCCGTACAACTCCACGACCGCTGACCTGTCGTCGGGGTGAACCGATTCGACGAATTCGACCAGCCCGAAGGTCATCTCCTCGACCGAGGGGTCTACCAACCAGCCGGGAAGGGGCACGTACTCGCCCATCGAGTCGCGGGCGCTGACCTTGGCGTTGCGCGTCAAGGCAGTGATCGATTCCCTGGTCCATTCCACACGCAACACGTGGTTCCTATCGGCACTTTCGCGAGCTTCAGTGAGGTTTGGATAACAGCAATTCCGGGGCCAGGACTATGTTCGTCGTCGACGTCGCACGAGACAGGGGGAAGTCATGATCGATGCGTCTCAGACCTTGCCGCTGCTGGTCAAGCAGCGGGCCCAAGTCGACCCTGACAAGGTGTTCATCCATCAGGTCGAGACCGATACCTCCCTGACCTACGGCGAAGCTCACCGGCAGGCGCTTCGGTGGGCGCATGCTCTACAGCGCCTGCAAGTGGGGCGAGAAGACACCGTCATCTCGATGCTGCCCGTCGGTTTCGACGCGGTGAACTGCTGGGTCGGTTGCACCTGGCTGGTGGCCTGGGAGGTTCCGGTCAACACGGCCTACCAGGGCAAGATGCTGGACTATACGATCGAGAATTCTCGGGCTCGGGTCGGCGTGATCTCCGAGCGATATCTCGACCGGCTGGCGGCCTTGGACGGTCCGGTCGGCCATCTCGAGGTCGTTGTGGTGCCCGACGCCAGCGCTCCTCTGCCCAACCTGCCGTATCAGATGCTGGGCCCAGACGAGTTCTTCGCGGACCTGGACCAGCCCGCAGACGATTTCGCCGGCCCCCAGCCGTGGGACGTCAGCGAGATCTTCTACACCTCGGGTACCACCGGGCCATCCAAGGGTGTGCTGTACAGCCATGCCCAGTTGCACGCCACCACCATGGCGCTCGGCGAGCAGTGGACCGAAGACGACTGCTTCTACTGCCCATTCCCGATGTATCACGTGTCGGGAAAGATGTTCGTGTACGCCTTCGCGTTCACCGGCATGAAGGGAGTGTTCCGCGAATACTTCAAGACCGACGAGTTCTGGTCTGACGTGTCGCGATTTGGCTGCACATCGACCCTGCTGCTGGGGGCCATGGCCAACTTCATCTACAGGCAGCCACCAGCAGCCGACGACGCTTCGAACCCGCTGCGCGAGGTCTTGATGGTGCCGCTGATTCCCGAGATCGCCGATTTCAAGCAGCGGTTCGACCTGCGGGTGCACACCGTGTTCAACATGACCGAGATATCGAGCCCGATCGTCGCCCACTATGACGAGGTAGACCAGATGCCCTACACGGCGTGTGGGCGCACGCGTGAAGGTTACGAATGCCGGGTGGTCGACGAGTTCGACCGCGAGGTGGCCCCCGGCGAACTGGGCGAGCTGATCGTGCGATCGGACGAGCCATGGGTGCTGAACGCCGGCTACTTCGGGATGCCAGACAAGACGGTGGAGGCCTGGCGCAACGGGTGGTTCCACACCGGCGACGGCTTCTACCGCGACGAGCACGGCTGGTTCCACTTCGTCGACCGCAAGAAGGACGCCATCCGTCGGCGTGGCGAGAACATCTCTTCGATGGAGGTCGAGGCCCAGGTCAACGATCACCCTGCGGTCCTCGAGTCGGCCGCGGTTGCGGTGCCGTCCGAATGGGGCGAAGACGAGGTGCTGGTAGTAGTCGTTCCAAAACCCGGTCAGTCGGTCGACCCCGCAGAACTGCACGCCAGGCTCGGCGAGACCATGCCGCGGTTCATGGTGCCCCGCTTCATACGGGTCGCCGATTCACTGCCGAAAACCCCCACCGAGAAGGTGCGCAAGGTCGAACTGCGTGAGGCCGGCGTAACCACCGACACCTGGGACGCCGCCAGCTAGGGTGCCCGCATGGAACGACCCGTCAGCGGCAAATGGTTCGAGGAACTGACTCCTGGCCTGGTGATCCAGCACGCCATCAGGCGCACCCTGACCGAGGCCGACAACGTCTTGTTCACCTCGATCACCATGAATCCGGCATGGCTGCACCTCGACTTCGATTACGCAGAGAAGGAGACCGAGTTCGGCAAACCGTTGGTCAACTCGATGTTGACCATTGCAACGGTCATCGGCATCAGCGTTCACGAGACCACTCTCGGAACCACCGTGGCCAACCTCGGGTTCCGAGAGATCACTTTTCCGGCTCCGATGTTCCACGGCGACACACTGAGGGTCGAGACCCTGGTCGCCGAGGCTCGCGAGTCAAAGAGTCGGCCCACCCAGGGCGTCGTGACCTTCGAGCACCGCGCCTACAAGCAAGACGACACCCTGGTGTGTCGAGCGGTTCGTGACGCCCTGATGCTCAAGCGCCCAAGCTGACGATGCGCCTGGCCTGAGCGGCCAGCGGCTCATCCACCATCTGGCCCTCGAAATCGATTGCCGACACACCTCGCTCGACGGCCTCTTCGTAAGCGGCCAACAGGCGGCGGGCGCGGTCTACTTCGTCGGGCGAGGGGATGAAGGCATCGTTGGCTATCGCGACCTGGTTCGGGTGGATGCACAGCTTGCCGACGTAACCCAGAGCCCGGGCTTGGGCCGACTCGCGAGCGAATCGCTCGTCGTCTCTGAAGTTGGTGACCACCTGATCCAGGGTTGCAACCCCTGCAAGACGGCCTGCCAGCGCCACCTTCGAACGAGCGAACAAGACCTCTTCGTTCGACTCGGTCCTGACGCCGCCCATGTCGGCGATGAAGTCTTCGGCCCCGAAATATGCCGCGACAACCCGGGGGTGAGCCAGCAGCGGTCGGGCGTCGGCGACGCCGAGGGCCGTTTCGATTCCCGCCACGACACCCAGCTCGGGCAGGCCGGCGCGGTCCAGCAGAGCCGAGATGTGGTCCAGCCCAGCGACCGTCTCGACCTTGGGTATCACGACCGCCGCAAGCTCAGGCAACAGACCTTGGGAGATGTCGGCCTCGAACCATTCGCTGGTGGGCCCATTGACCCGTATGGTCACCGCGCACCCGCGCTGGATCAGGTCGGGTGCGATCTGTCTGGCGTTCGAGCGCCCCTCGTCCTTGGCGTTTGGTGGGGTGGCGTCTTCACAGTCGAGAACCACTGCGTCGGCGCCCCTGTCGGGCAGCTTGGCCATGAAGTCGGGCCTGACAGCCGGAGCGAACAACAGCGAGCGAAGGCGTTGGGGGGCTGGCTTGATCACACCGACGAGGCTAGACGAGCTCGAAACCGCCCAAGTCGATTGCCCTGCCGTTGACCAGCAGTTCGACTGCGTGCCATCCGCTGTAGTGGCGACGCGTCGATTGCTGGGCCACCGAGATCGTCTTGCGAACACTGCGCACAGCGTCGGGCTCGACCTCTAGCTCGGCGCCCTTGAAGACCTTCGCAGAGGTCGAACCATCGGCCTTGACGAAGTGGATCCTGATGTCGACCAACGCGCTTTCAGGCTCGGTGCCAGGGTTGTGGAGGTCGACCGCGACCACCACCTTGGTGCCTATCGCGGCGACCGACGGCTCGATCGACGTTCGAACGGGCGACAACCCCGACCGGTGTCCGAACCCCATGGCCTCGAGGGCTCCGGCATGTCCGGCCTTGATCAACGAACGGAGCCCGTGTCTGACCATGCGGCGACGTTCTGGCGACGCATCCACCAGCCAACGCCTGGCAACCTCCACGACTAGGTCGGGGTTGTCTTTGGCGATGTCGTTGAGGTTGTTGGCCACAGAGCGCCTGACGTACTCGGACGGATCGTCCTTCAGCACTTCGAGCAGATCCAACACCGGGGATGGATCGGCCTGAAACACGGGCAGCCGCCGCGCCCAGGGCAACCGGGGCCGGGTTCCCTCCGACACGAGACGCCGCACGTGCTCGTCGGGGTCGGTGGCCCATTGAGCGAGCCGCCTCATCGTTTGCTCGGGATGGGCTTCGATGAACGCTCTGATGCTGAACTCGGCTGTGAAGCGCTTCGTCAGCTCGCGCTGCAACTCCATCGATTGCTCGAAATGGTCCAGTCCGTGTTCGGCGACGAAGAACACCGCCGGCAGGTGCACGAACGGCCCCATCGGCGACCCATCGGCTGCGGGCCAGGCCTCGACCGCCTTGTGCAATATCGCGATCGCTGCGGATCGGTCCTGTGGGAGGTTCTGCGCCAGGCCTTCGGCAATGCGTCTGGCTCTGGGCGTCAGCTCGAGGTCGGCGTAGCCATCGGTGCAGTAGGCGATGAATCGGGCACGGTCGAACGACGGGTGTACCAGTTGGACCTGGGCGGCGATTGCATCGATTACGTCGACGCCGAAGCTGTCCTTCAGTGGCTCGGCCACCTGTGCGTCGCCGGCGATCGTCAGTCGAAGATGACCGGCACGTTGCGCGGTCCCCTGACCTGCCCACCTGCCCAGGTGACCTCGCCCTCGGGATCCAGGACGAACTCTGGGATGCGGGCGAGCCACTCCTCGATGGCGACCCTCAGCTCCATGCGGGCCAGGTTCGAGCCCGCACAGCGATGGATGCCCGCACCGAAGGCGACGTGGCGGTTGACCTCGCGGTCGATGACCACCTGGTCTGCGTCGGGAAACTGGTTGGGGTCGCGGTTGGCGGCCGGGAAGTTCAGCAGCACGCGGTCGCCCTTGTGCATCGGGCAGCCCTTGTACTCGTGGTCTTCGGTGACGATGCGCGCCATCGTCACCGGTGAGTAGGCGCGCAGCAGCTCTTCGACTGCGGTGTCCATCAACTCGGGCTCGGCCACCAGCCTGCGGCGATCGTCGTCGTGGGTGGCCAGATGCCAAAGCGCCGATCCGATGGCAGACCATGTCGTGTCCACTCCGGCGATGAGGGTCAGCGCCGCTGTGCCCAGGATGTGGGGGTCTGACACCTTCTCACCATCGACCTCGGCGCGCAGCAGCTCGCTGATGAGGTCGTCGCCATCGCCATCGCGACGTTGTTCGATCAACTCGTTGAAGTATGTGACCAGTTCTATGACGCCACGCTTGCGGCGCTCTTCGTCGTTGGCGAACTCGAGGATGTCTCGAACCCAGCCGACGAACACGTCGGACCGCTCCTCGGGAACACCGAGCACCTGGCCGATGATTCGCACGGGGATCTGCTGGGCGTAGTCGGCGGCGGCGTCGGCGCGACCGTTGTGGACGAACCCGTCGACCAGCTTGCGGCACAGGGCACGGGTGGTGATCTCGTAGTCGCCGACCCGCTTGGGCGAGAACCACGGCAGCAGCAGGCGCCTCGACCAGGTATGCACGGGCGGGTCGGCCGAGATCGGGGGAACACCGGCGGCCAACAGCGGAGCCTCACCATCCTGTTCGCCGTCGGGCGGCGGGAACACCGACACACTGCGCGAGCTGAAGTGTTCGACGTCGCGGGCGATCGCCGTGACGTCTTCGTAGGTCGTGGGCAGCCACGAACCCTGGTAGCGATCGGTGTGCGATACGGGGCACCGCTCGCGCAGTTCGTCCCAGATTGGGAACGGGTTCTCGATGTAGGTCGCATCGAAGATGTCGTAGTCGGTGGCCCAGTCGAGGTCGGTGTGGGTCATGCGCTTCGTTGCTCCTGTGGCGATACGACGGATGCTCAACCCAGTATCTACACGATGTGAGACGAATTGTCGCCATTCGTCTCGCGCGTCTATCGGCTCGATTCGCTGGCATCCATCACCGCAACAAAGCGCACCACGTCGCTCGGAGCGACCATCCCCACCGGTCGCAGGTCAGAGACCACCACGGCTCTGTGGCCGCGGTGGCGCTCGAAGTCGCGAAGCAAGTCGAGTACCGACGTGTCGGGCGACACGACGATCGACTGTTCTGGAGGCTTCGCCACGGACGCCAGCGCGGTAGTCGGCCATTCAGATCGAGGAACGCGGTGCAGCTCGGAGGCCTCGACCGTGCCGACCAGCAAGCCATTGTCGTCGACGACGGGGTATGCGGCGTGACGAGGGCCGCTCAACAGAGCGTCCGCCAGCTGTTCGAGCGACCAACTCGATCTGACGGTTGCAGGCGCCGGGGTCATCAACCGCGACACCGCGACGTCGGCCAGGGGTCGACCGTGGCGGACGTACTCGACCTCGCTTGCGGCCGCCTCGCTGATGAACCACCCGAGCACCACCAGCCACAGGCCACCAATGGCACCCAGGAAGATCATCTCGGCCAAGCCTGCGGCCACCAGAGCGAAGGCCAGTGCTCTGCCCAGCTTCGCTGCTGCAACGGTGGCAGCGACCTCGCTTCCGGTGCGGTGCCACATGTAGGCCTGATAGACCCGGCCACCGTCGAGCGGGAATGCCGGCACCAGGTTGAACACGGCCAACGCGATGTTGATGAAGCCCAGCCACAACAGCGCGGCCCGGGCGACACCGTCGATCGCCGAGCCGGCTGCCACGAACCCGGCACCAAGACCGAAGCTGACGGCCGGGCCCGCGATGGCAATTCGAAAGGCGCTCGAGGCCGACGGCACCGGCGAGTCGAGCGACGCCACGCCGCCGAAGATCCACAGGGTGATGCTGGATACCTCGACGCCTTCGCGCTGGGCGACCAGGGAATGGCCGAACTCGTGCGCCACCAGCCCGGCAAAGAACAGAATCGTCACCAGAAGCGCCCACAGCCGGTAGGCGGCGGTGTCATGGCCCGACGCCGAGCCCGGAAGGATGTCTTCGGCCAGGGTCCACGCGATGCCCAGGGCGATGAACATGACGCCCCAGTTGACGCGAACGGCGATGCCATGGATTCGAGCGATGGTCAGCCCGTTCATGACGGGGGCGGGTTGACCACCACCACCGGTGTCCGGGCGTCGCGAACGATCGACACCGCCACACTTCCCATCACCAGCCGCCGCAGACCAGAGCGTCCGTGAGTCGACATCACTATCAGCGACGATGTTCTGGCTTCGTCCAGGATTGCATCGGCCGGGTGGTCGCCGTGCAGAACCTCCCAGGTCGCGCCATGGGCCTCGGCCCGCCGCTTGACGTACATCGATTCGCGCCCCACCGCCTGGGGACCGAGGGCCTCGGTCGCCGCATCGATGTCGTGCTGGGAGATGACGCTGGTTACCTCGAGCGGCAACGCCAGCTGGTCTGCCCACCATTGACCGACCGGAAGCGCCGCCTCGGACAACGCCGAGCCATCGATGGGTACCAGAACCCCCCGAAGGTCGGCTATGGCCAGATCGGCATGCGGGCCCACCAGCATCGTGGGGCGATGACTGCCTCTGACCACGTGCTCTGCTGCCGATCCGACATAGCCATCGTGCAGCAGCGGCGATGTCGAGGTGGCCATGACGATGAGGTTGTGTTCGTCCGACTGGGCAGCGATCGCCTCGGGGGCGTGGGGTTCGACGACGATGCGCTGGCGCACCACCAGGCCACGGAACTTGCTTTCGAGTTCGTCTGCGCGCGCCTCGAGGTAGGCGGTCTGGGGGTCGAAATCGATGTCGGTTTCGACCGCGCTGAACAAGGTGAGCTTGGCGTCGATGGCCGAGGCGAGCTCGGCGGCCGGGCCCAAGGCACGGTCGGCCTTGGGATGACCACTGAGCGGACAGATGATCTCGGTGATCGGCATGGAACAACGATGACCAATGCCACATCGACGAGAACAGGGCAGAACGTCACCATGGCCGTTGGCCCGCGACCGTCCGACTACGCCTGCCTAGGTGTTGTGCCTCGAGGCGTCGTCGGCGGGGGTCTCGGTGGGAACCGTCCAGCGAACCGTCGTGCCCGACGCGGAAGTGTCGAATTCGAAAGACCCTCCGTGGGTCTGTGCCCGTCGCTCCATGTTCAGCAAGCCGTTGCCGCGAAACTCGTCCTGGTGTTCCTCGGTCGCCAGAGCGCCTCTGCCGTCGTCTGCGATCGCCAGATGGATGAAATCGGCGGTGATCTCGAGGGTGACTGTCGCCGAATCGGCCTCGGCGTGGTGAGCAACGTTGGCCAGCGCCTCGCGCACGGTGGCCGCCATGTCGCGCTGTATCGCGGGAGGCACCTTGGGCGCATTGTCAGCACGCTCGATGACGACCCCGGGCATGAAGCCCAAGCTGGCCCTGGCGGCGCCGGCGATCTCGGTGAGGGTGTCGGCCAGTTGGTCGGTCGGCTGGTGCAAGTCGAATATCGCCGATCGCAACTGGCTGATCGCCGCGTCGATGTCGTCGACGCAGCGAGACACGGTTTCGGCCAGCGCCGGTTCGTCTATGCGGCCCAGGGCGGCCTGAAGTGTCATGCCCGTGGCGAACAGCTGCTGGATCACGGTGTCGTGGAGGTCGCGGGCAATGCGGTCGCGATCGTCCATGACGCGAAGCCGGGCCCGGGCCGTCGACAGTTGCCGTTCGGCGTGATATCGGGCGACCGCATAACGAATCGAACGGGCAGCCGTTTCGGTGTCGACCCTTTGTTTGAACAGGTAGTCCTGGGCGCCGTGATCGACCGCCTGTACGGCAACTGCGGGGTCGTCGTATCCGGTCAGGACGACAATTGGGCAAGCCGGCGACGCGGCGACGACACGGTCGATCGAGTCGAGCCCGTCGGAGTCCGGGAGTGACAGATCTAGCAGCACGCAGTCGTAGGCACCCTCGTCCAGCGCCTGCAGCGCCTCGGCCAAATCGCAGGCCCTCTCGACGTGAAAGCGCGTCGAGTTGTCGCGCTCGAGTATGCGGTTGAGTGAGCGCGCGTCGATCTCGTTGTCCTCTACCAGGAGGACGCGCAGGTCTGCCAGCCCGTTCATCTAGGAGGCAGTGTGGCGGTCTTGAACCAGAAATCGTCGATCTTCGCTATGACATCCAACCAGCCGTCGAGATCGGCTGGTTTGGTTATGAATGCGCTGGCGCCGGCCTCGTATACCGAACGGATGTCGGTGTCGTCCGACGACGTGGTCAGCACCACGGTGGGGATCTCGCGCAGTGCGGGCACGCTGGACCGGTGCACCAGCAGGTCGAGGCCGTCGACTCCGGGCAGGTGCAGGTCGAACAGCATCATGTCCGGCAACTTCTGCTCGTCGGCCCACTCCCTCAGCAGGTCGATGGCCTCATCGCCGTTCGTGGCCACCTGGAACTCGTGGCCGAGACCCAGCCGCTTCGCGGCGCGTATCAGCGCACGGATGTCTAGGGGGTTGTCGTCGACCACGAGCATCCGAATGGACCCAGACGTCATGGGCGCGCTCCTTTCAAAGTGAAGGAGAACTGCGAGCCGTTGATGCCGTCCGAGTTCACCTGGATGGTGCCGCCGTGTCGCTCGACGATGCGTTGGCAGATCGCCAGCCCGAGCCCTGTGCCCGGGTAGCCGACATGGCCACGGCGAAACAGGTCGAACACCTTGGGTTGTTGATCTGGAGGAACCCCGATGCCGTTGTCGGTAACCGAGATGCGCCAGCTGCCGCCCTCGGGCATCGCAGCGACCTTTATCTCGAGGGGTCGTTCCTCTGACCTGTACTTGATCGCGTTCTGGATCAGGTTCGACAGAACCTGGCGCAGCTGTACACGATCGCCCGATACGTAGGGCATGGGCGAAACCTGGATCGAGATTCCTTCGGTCTGGAAGGTCAGCTCGTCGATCACGTCGTCGACCAGGCTCGCGAGATCGACGCGAGTATCGACCGACGCCCCCGTTCGTTCGACCCTCGAGTAGGACAACAGTCCCTTGATCAGTTCGTCCATTCGTTCGACGCTGTCGAGCACGTGGTGCCTGAGCGTGTCTGCCTCGTCGTCGAATATGTCTCCGGCTATTTCGCGGAGGTGCTCGTCGAGCAACTCGAGGCCCTGCCTGACGTTGCGCAGGGGCCCCTGCAGGTCGTGGGACGCGATGTAGGCGAACTGTTCGAGGTCGCGGTTCGAGCGCGCCAGCTCGGCCATAGAGGCCTCCAGCTCGGCCGTTCGCTGCTGAACGCGGTGTTCGAGAGTGTCGTTGGAGTCGCGCAGCATCTGCTCGATGCGCTTGCGCTCGGTCAGGTCGTGAACTATTCCGGTGAACAAGCGCCCCATGGGCGTCTCGGTGGCGCTCACTGCCAGAGCGACCGGAATGAGTCGACCGTCTGCGTGCAGCGCCTCGACCTCGCGGCCGATGCCGATGATGCGGGCTTCGTGGGTGGTCAGATACCGGCCTATGTAGTCGTCGTGGCGCGAGCGATAGGGCTCGGGCATCAGAACCGAGACGTTCTGGCCCTTCAGGAATTCGGGGTCGTGACCCAGCACCTTCGCCGTGGCCGCGTTGGCTTGCAGGATGATGCCGGCCTCGTCGATCAGCACGATCGGATCGACCGCCGTGGCCAACACTCCTTGCCATAGCTCCTGGCTGTGGTCTGCCGCTCTCTCGTTCACCTTGTCGCAACCTCGTTTGCTTCGGTGACGATGTAGCGCAGTGCGTGGTCGCGGCTTTCCGATTTCGAGCTGGTGGTGTCGACGGGGTGCGCCTCGTCCCACGGCTCTCGTTTGGACGCCATGTGGTCGACGATCTCGGGAGTTGCATCGCTGACCGTCCACGGTGAGGCCAGCCGCCGGGCTATGCGTTCCTTGGCGATGGAGGCGGGCAGCCTGCACTCGATCTCGATGACACGTGCGCCCGCGTCGGCAGCCGCTCGCCTTGCGATCTCGCGGTGGGCATCCACCGACCACGACGCGTCGAGCACGACGCTTTCCCCGTTGGCCAGCAGTGTCGAGGCCTCGCCGACCAGTTCGCGGTATGTCATCTCGGTCGATTCTGGCGTGTAGATGCCCCGTTCGGCGTCCGCCGTAGCCCTGTTGCTGTGGCCGATGCCTGCGATGTCCTTGCGAACCTCGTCGGTGTTGAGGACGGTCCAACCCATCGCAGCGCCGATCGCCTCGGCCAGGGTCGACTTGCCGCTGCCGGGTCCGCCACCCACCAGGATCATCCGAGGTCTGGCTCGGCCCAGGTGGCTGAGGCACTGGCCCAGATGTTCTCTTGCCGATCGTCGGTGCTCGACGTCGCCCGTCTGCAGGTAGCGAAGGGCCCAGATCTTCGCGCGGACCAGTGCCCGGTATGCCACGTAGTGGTGTGCCAGAGACGCGGGGTGCCTCTCGGCGGAGAACTCTTGATAGAAGCGCAGCAGTCTGGCCGCCGACTCGGGGCCGGCCAGCCTCTCGACATCCATGACCAGGAATGCGATATCGGCAAGTACGTCGCCCAATCGCAGCGTCTCGTCGAATGCGAGGCAATCGAGGATTCGTGGTCCGTCTTCGAGAACGAAGATGTCCTCGGCCATCAGGTCTCCGTGGCCATCGCGAGCCATGCCGCGCTCGATGCGGCGGGCGAACAGTTGGTGTCGGCCGTCGATGTAGCTCTTGGCCATCGTTTCGATGCGGCCCAGTTCGTCATCGCCAAACAGGCCGCGATCGACCATCTCACCGCGCATCTCGGCCAGGTTGTTCGCCCACCGGGTCCACTCGGCATCGGGGCCCGAGCACGACGCGGCGGCCTCGCTGGGCTCGAGCGAGGCGTGGAACCTGGCGATCTCCTTGGCCACCGAACGAAGGGCATCGCTGGATTCGGTCGTGCCCAACAGGCCTGCGAGCCGGCGATCGGCGGGCATGCGACGCATGACCAGGACATAGTCGGCGGGGGTGCCATTCTCGACCACCTCGGCGACGCCGAGATACACGTCGGGCGCCATCCTGCGGTTCAGCTCCAGTTCGAGTTGCTGAGCATCGCGCCTGGATTCGACGGTGGAGTGGTCGAGAAAGGCTGTCTGTATCGGTTTGAGGAACTTGTAGGCGCGATCGCCCACCATGCTGACGACCGAGATATGGGTCTCTGCTATGGCTGCGTAGGGCTGGTGCTGCGACACTTCGACTTCCGGGTGTTCCTCAGCGCGACCATTCGCGAGCTGCCGTCAAAGCCTCGACGGTGTCGGTGAGGCTGAGCAGGCCGGGTACGACGTCGTCGTCGAGCACCAGGACCTGGTGCGTCTGTGCCGCCAACATGGTGTCGACCGCCTCGCGCAGCGACGAGCGGGCCGAGATCGTGACCAGAGCCGTAGTCATCACATCGGCCGCCCACACCTGATCGAGATCGGCCCCTTCAGCCAGAGCCCGCACGATGTCGCCCTCCGACAGCACGCCCGCGACGTCGCCGTCATCGATGACCAGGCATAACGTCTGATCTGAGCCGGCTATCGCTCTTGCGACCTCGCGCAAGGTTGCCCGCGGCCCCGCGACACAGGAGGCATCGGCTACGAACGGCCCTACCTCGGAGTCGATCGAAGTCATCAACCGCCCTCGTGTTCGTCTGGGGCCGGCACGATCAGCAGCATGGTCTTGAGGTGGTGGACCGCGTAGGTCGTAACCGACCCCAGCAGCAAGCCGCGGAATCCGCCCAGACCACGGCTGCCCAGAACGACCAGCTCGGCGGGCCCGTCGGGGTGTTCTTCTGCCGCGTTGATCAACTGCACACCACAGTGGCCCAGGCGTACCTCGCCGTGGACCGGAACCGGGAACTCGCCCCCGTACTCGCCGGCCAGCGCTGCCAGTTCGTTCTCGAGGAACGATTCGCCTCCCTGCTGGACGGTCTCGAGGTCGATCGAGACGTACTCGACGCCCGTCGTCACCGGAATGGGAACAGCGTGGAACGCCACCAGTGTGGCCTCGCGGAACTGGGCTTCGGCCATAGCCTCTCTGAAGGCTGCCCTGGAGGCAGCCGAACCATCGATACCCACGACAATGTGTCGCATTTGTGCCCTCCCCGGGTTGCAGGTCAATCGTGGTTTCTGGAGCGCCGACTACAAAGGGCCAAAGGTCCCGGTTCGGTCACGCCAGTATTGCCAGATACGAAGCGGCGTACACCGTCGCCAGCATCGCCGCCGTGCCCTTCGCATGCTTGCGCCTGGCCATCAAGATCGCGACTGCGGCCGCCACCGCCAGCGCCGAAACCAGCGCCGCACTCGACGCCGAACCCGACACCGAGATGGGGAACAGCAAAGGGCCGATCCCCAGCGCCAGGCTGGCATCGACGAAAGAAGACCCGATCAGGTCACCAAGCGCCAGCGACGTCTGCCCCTGACGGATGGCCGCAGCATCGACGACGAGCTCTGGCAGAGACGTTCCCAGCGACAGCAGCAAGAAGCTGATGGCGAACTCGGGCAAACCGAGGCGATCGGCGACCTCGGCGAAACCGGTCACAGCCAGCGTCGCGCCTGCGCCCACGCCCGCCAGGCCAACGACCAGGCCACGCAGGTCCGTCCAGGTCCCGCGGCCGAACAGCTTCTGTTGCCTGGATGTGTGGACATATCCAGTGCGGTGTATCGCCAGGGCGCCGGCCGACCAGAAGGCCACCAGGACCGCGCCGTCGGTCCGGCTCAACTGCGAGTCAGCCGTCAAGGCGGCAGCCACGAGCAGGGCCAGCACGGTGACCAAACCGCTGGCGGCGACTAGTCCTCGATCGGCTACCAAGGGCCTGATCAAGCAAAGGATCGCCATGATCAGGGTCACCTGGGTCACCGCCGACCCGAGGGCGTCGCCCGTGACGATGTCACCATGGCCGGTAGCCGAAGCCATGATCCCGTTGGCGATCTCGGGTAGGTCGGTACCTATCGCCACCACCGTGAGGCCGATGACGAACGTCGACAGTCCCAGCCGTTCCGCCAGAGAGCGGGCCGAGTCGAGGGTCTGGTGACTGGCGAACACGGCGAGAGCCAGTCCGACGACGACCGCCGACGCCCACAGCGCGATCATTGGCTGACCCCGTGGAGTTGTGCCACCACGAGTTCAGCATCGGGTGGCCACTCTCGGCCGGCAAGGGTCCTTCGGTGGGTTCGGGAGAACCAGCGACCCGCTTGTCAGTCGTTGTGGTGATCGCGCTCGTCGAGACGGGCGGCCAGCGCCGCGACCTCGGTGCGCCGCGACATGCCCAGTTTCGTCAAGAGGTTCGACACGTAGTTCTTGACCGTCTTTTCGGCCAGAAACATCTCGTCTGCGATCTCGCGGTTGGTGTGGCCGTCGCCGATTAGGTCGAAGATCCGTCGCTCTTGCGGGGTGAGCCGATTGACGTCGCCGAACTCGGACTCGTTGATGCGCCTGAGCGCCAGCCGAGCCTCGGCCTCGTCGAGCAACTTGGCGCCGGTGGCCACCTTGCGGATGGCTTCGATGATGTCGTTGCCCTTGACCTGTTTGACCACGAAGCCGACCGCGCCGGCCATTGCCGCATCGACGATGGCCTGATCTGACGAGAACGACGTCAGGATCAGGCAGGCGACGTCGGGATGGGTGGATCGGATCTCTCGGCATACCTCGATGCCGTTGCCGTCGCCCAGGCGAACGTCCAGCACGGCCACGTCGGGACGCGCTTGGGCCACCGCGGCCATGGCGGTCGCTGCCGAATCGGCTTGTCCGGTAACGGTGAGGTCGTCTTCGGCCTCGATGAGCGCGGCGATACCCATGCGCACGACCTCGTGGTCGTCCAGCAGGAACACGCGAATAGGCCCGTCGGGTCTGTCCATGCGTCGAGATACTAGGCCCTAAGTCCCGAATTCCGCCGTTTCGGCCCCCTTGAACGGGTCGAAGCTTGCCCAGACCGTCGCTTGGGTCGATACTCCAGACAACCGACGGCGATATCGGAGGTTCCATGTCGACCGATGCCGACACCAGGTTCGAGATCTCCCACCGGGGGGGCGTCAGTGAACCGTCACTGCACAAGGCGATCGAGAAGGTGACGGCGGTGGCCGACCGCTGTCGCGAGGCCATCCATCACGTCGAGTTGAGACTCGTGGCCGACGGTCGGGCCGGCCGAAGCCGCCCGGTGCTGGCCGAAGCAACCCTCACCACCAAACGCAAGCCGGTCAGAGCCCACGTGGCGGCCTCGACCGTCGACGAGGCGGTAGATCTGCTGGTCGATCGGCTGAAGCGCCGGTTGGAACGGCACGAGGATCGTCTGCGCCACCAGCACGACCGGTCGCAGGGATCGGTTTCGGCGGCGATGCTGGCCTCAGAAAATGATCGGCCCGAGTTCGTCGATCTGCCCAGCGACTATCGCGAGATCGTTCGCAGCAAGTCGTTCTCGGATGGATCGATGACCATCGAGGAAGCCTTGTTCGACATCGAGCAACTAGACCATTCGTTCTATCTGTTCAGCAGTATCGAGGCCGGGTGCGACTGCGTGCTCGAACGCACGTCCAGCGGCTATCTGCTGCGCGTCATCGACCCCGACCAGTACGGGGGCGGCCCGATGCCCCCAACCGTCGAGATGAGCGAGGCGGTCGCACCGACACTCGGGCTGGAGGAGGCCCGCGAGTTCCTCGACTCGACCGGTGCCGATCGGGTATTCCACCGAGATCCGGGCGACGGCCGCGGCCAGGTCCTCTACCGTCGCTACGACGGACACTACGGATTGGTCACGCTCGACTGACGGCGGCCTTTCAGCCGGCCGGTACGACGATGGTTGGGCACACCGGCTGATGCAACAGGGCCGTCGTGACCGAGCCGATCACCAGGTGTTGCCATCCGGTCAGGCCGCGGGCGCCAACGACCAGCATCCGCGCCGATTCGCCCGCGCTGTGCAGCGCGCTGCGGGGATCGGCCCTGTCGATCTCGATCGAGATCCGCGCTCCGTCTGTTCCCAGTTCTTCGGTGACCTGGGCAACGACGGCCTCTACCGCTTGTTTGGTTTCCACCTGGGTGCGGTCGTCGACCACGGGCAGTTCCTGCCAGGCGCCGTGCACGACGAACGACCAGGCGCCCAGAGCGACCACGGGAACGTCGGCGGCAGTGTGCTGCAATGCCCAGCGCAGTGCGGCGACAGAATTGTCGCTGCCGTCGATACCCACCACGACTGGTCCCGAAGCATCACCACCATCGTGAGGAACCACCGCCAGTGGGATATCGGTCTTGCTGGCGCAATCGATCGACACCGATCCCAGGATGGTGTCGGCCACGGCGCCGCGCTCGCGCGTGCCAACCA